>DATKUU010000102.1:0-2303 GCA_035530455.1 Phycisphaerae bacterium
AGGCATCTCCATGCCACGGCACCTGATTCCCCAATGGTGCATCAAGGCAGAACCCGTCCATCGTATCGGCACCGTAGGATTGCAAGCCGTCCGTAACCACGTATGGAATGACAACACCGGCACCTAACTGGCGGACACCAAGTCCGCCCGACCCGGCTACGGGAAACGGCAATTCGATGTTGAGGATGTCCAAGCCCGACAGTAAGGTGCCTTGCGAAGTGCAGGCGTAGGCTTTACAGTACCGCGCCCAACCGGCAGCAGTTGTTCGGTCCCAAACGTCCCCGTTCGCATCGTATAGATGCGGCGCGGATTTTGTCGCAACATATAGAACGGGGTTGCTGGCACCGTGACCGCCGAATCCCGCCTCTTCCGGTCCCATCGCGCTCGGTGGCACAAACTGGCGGTGCAGATTCGCCGCTACGTGGCCCAGCGCCCCGTTACCCATCTTTCCGCTCCGATGCCGACCCCGCCTTCGTCCCGAACTGCAACTGCATCAGGTCCAGGCCGTAAGCGTCCTCGTTCCGCAGGTTCCAGTGAATCAGTTTGCCGCTGACGCCCGCGTTGAACTGGAGAGCGCCGTAGAAACCCGCCGCCCAGGACTGCGCCAGAACGTGTTCCTGCGTCACGCGCGACATCTCGTCGAAGACGGGCTGGCCCATGACCAGCGCCGTCATGGTCTGCGCCTGACTGCCCGCCGAGGCCCGGTCCGCAATCAGCGTCACGACCGGCCTGCGTATCACGTCCTGCGGCGGATCCCCCGCCAGCCACAGGTCCAGACCGAAAGGATAGGTTTCGGCCCCCGTACCCGCCGCCGCCGTCGCGTCCGCAAACACGGCGTTGGTCGGGGCCAGCCCATAATCCGTCGCGGCGTCGTAGTAGAACACGACCCGCGCGTTCGGCTGATCCCACCCGATGCCGATAAGGTCGTCGGTGTTCCCGAACGTCCAGAGTTTCACGTCTGGATGCTGCGGGTCCCGTTCCAGGCTCTCGGCCTGGAGAACCAGGGCCGTCTTGCTCGCGGCAATGGTAAACGTCTTGCTGGTACACGTCGCCGTCCCCGTGACCAGCACGCGGGTCGGCGACTGATACCTTACAATCGGGAAGGTGCCAGTGTCCGCGATGACGATGTTCCGGCCGACGCAGGCGGGCGTGAAGACGTTTGTGGTCGCCACGACGGTCGTATTCAAGGCCGTACAGGTCCCCGACTTGGCGGCCGTGGGAATGACGCAGAGGTATTCGTTCCGCAGGTAATCGTAGGTCGCGAACGCCCCGGACAGGTCGCTCCCCGCATCGACCTCTTTCTCCCCCAGGTCCAGCACGTTTCGCGTGATGACCACGGGCGCGCCCGAACCCGTCCAGACCGCGATGCCGGTCCGTTCCAGCCACATCGCGCCGTAAGGCGTGTCGCAGACCGTGGCCGGGGCGATGCAACCGACGGCGAACATGTGGTGACTGTGCCCGTAGGAGATGCCGTCGCCCATCCGAATCGCCTGCCACCCGCCGTACTGGCAGAGGACGAGCATCTCGTCGGCGTAGGCCACGATGGCGGTGATGGTCCCGGCGGTGGGTTCGACCACGAAATGCGCCTCGCCCCGGACCTGGCCCTGTTCGGTCTCGGCGAGGATGGGCGTGACGGGTCCGCTGTTGATCGTCGTCCGCCCGGCATACGTCTCCGGGCAGTTGGGGTTGGAGTAGTACACGTGGTGATTGACGCCGTAGAACATCCGGCCGTCGTGCCAGGCAAAGGCGTGACCGTAAGGGCAGACCGCGCTGGCGTAGGAGAGAACGCAGTCGCTCGGTTCGAGGCCCGTGATTCGGCCATCATCTCCCGGCGTGTACGTCGCGCCGCTCACTTCCTGCTGGCACCGCATTCCGAGCAACCCATACTTGCTCACCCGGACCGGAATCCACTTGTTTGCAGGGCTGACACTGTGCATGCGCTCGATGTAGACGCGGATGTGCGTTGCACCCGTACAGGTTACGCTGGTGCCAGTTTTCCACTCCAGGCTCCATCCCGGACCCGGAATCCATTGCAGACTTTGTGTGAGGACCGAATCGGCAATGGCCGTCTCGGAAGTCAGGAACTTCGGCGGGCTCTCGACGTTCCGGTCATCGTGATACCCCGTCACAGCGACTGCGTAACTGCCACCGTCCAAGGCGGATGTGCGACTGGCATCAGTAGAGTCCAGATTATGCGTCTGAAGAGCGCCGGTCGGCACACCCAACCCCCACGCCGTCGCGTACTGGCTGCTGGGCGTGCTCCAAATCTGCCCGTTGCCCGCCGCCAGCCGCGCGTACAACCG
>DATKUU010000103.1:0-6391 GCA_035530455.1 Phycisphaerae bacterium
TGCACATGAACGGTACGAGATCGCCTGCTGCCATGACTATTCTCCTATGCTGTCTTGAGTGTTCCGGTAATTGATATTCTTAGGCTGCCCCAGGCCCCGACGGGAACGTCGGTCAGGCCGGGGCGATACCAGATATCCCACCGCGGCAGATCGAAGGCGACGCCGGGGGCCGCCGACGCGATCAACGCATCGAGCTTGGCCTGGATCTCGGCGATGATCTCCGTAATTGTCGCATCGCCCTCGACGTCCTTCGACCGCGTGCATACCATCAGCAGGACGGGGATCTGCCAATCGGCCGTGGCCCCCAGGCCGCCGTGGCGAACGACCTCGGACGGAACCAGGCCGCAGATTGGCAGATTCGTCTCCTTTAACGGATTGATAATCCGCCTTACTACGGCCTTTAACACGCCCGTACCGTCGGCCTCGACCAGCTTCTTGAGCTCGGTCTCGATCGCGTCGATCGCCGTGTCGATCTTGTTGGCCATCACCACTCCCGCGCGTATTCGTCCAGGACGTCCTGGAAGGAACCGGCCATCGTCGTCGTGACCCGCGCGGCACCGCGGGAAAGCCAGCGGCGGGGCTCGATCGTCACCGACGGCACCAGCACCCAGTGCAGCTCAAAGCCGCGGACGTCGCCGCGCCGGCTGAGCTGGCGGACCAGCAGGGGTGGCTTACCGGAAGCCTTCCGCGAGATCAGCGTCAGGTCGGGCATGTCCCGCGGGCTGCTGTAGCGGCGGGCCTCCTCGGAGACCGGGATTGCCAGCAGCCGCGCCGACTTGGGCGTGATCGTCCCGCCCCGCTCGAGGATGCCGGCGTAAGCGGCGGCCGGCGAATTGGCCGGCACGCCCACGGCGGCCAGCGGCAGGGAGTCGTCGATCATCCAGCCGGCCAGCGACGCCGCCAGGCCACTGCCGGGGTGCCGCATGTCGAGGCCCAGCTCGCCGCGGAGCAGCAGCTCGCGGATCTCCTCGGCCCCGCCCACGGCGGCGGCCTCCAGGCCGGCGGCGAGCGCCGCCCCGGCCTGCTTGGCGGCGCGGCCGCCCCGGTCGATCTTCGCCTGCGTGGCGGGCGGGATTTCCAGTGTCACAATCATCAGTCCACGAATTACACGAATTCCACGAACGAAGCCTCAGGCAGATGCCGCCGGGGGCGCCGCGGACTTGCCCGGCCCGGCGAAGGCGGCATCGCCATCTCGCAGCAGCCGCATGAAATACGCGGTAGCCTCCCGCCCGTAAGAGGACTCCTCCCCGCCGAGTCGGGCCTCGAGGAACTTGCGGATGCTCTCCCATTGGTGCCCGAACCGTTCCGGGTGCTCGGTGTACTCCAGCATCCAGCGGTCGAATGCCGCCGCCATTTGCTGCTCGCTGACTTCCATGCCCATCTCCTTTCAACTGACCCGCCTGCCGGCCGTAGCCTTGGCGAAGGCGGGAATTGCACCAATGCCACGAAGGCCGCCGACTACTTCTTGCTCTTCCGGTCTTGTCGCCGTAGGTGCACGGCCAGGTCTCGCTTTCCGTTCGCCCGGGCCTTGCGCGCCAGCCGTATCTGCGCCTCCTCCAGCCGCGCGGCTTCCAGCACGTGCTTCACTTGCGATCGGTAATACTCGGCCTCCCGCTGGAACCGGCGGATCGCGCGATTACAGGAGTCGATCTCTACATCCTTCTGTGCCAGCCAGATTCTCATTGCGGCCGGATACGGGTTCCTGGATTTCCGTGCCTTTGCCATCTCTGTCTCCTCTGCCGTGCTCCGTCTGTTTTTCTGATTCACCGACCCGCCTGCCAGCCGGCGGGCAGGTCAACCGATCAACCGATCAACCGCCCAGCCTCCCGTACCGCTTCATTGTTTGTGCCACGATCGGCAGCAGCTCGTCGCGGGCGTAGGTGCTGATGGACGCGCCCTGGACGGACTGGCCGGTCAGGCCCAGCTCCGCCTTCCGCTGGAAGTAGAAGCACGTCTGCTGGATCGCCGCCTCCGTGACGTCGTCGGGCAGGGGGACCTCGCCGGCGGCCAGTGTCCAGTGGTCGGCGTCGTCGGGCGGGGCCGTCGTGCCACCGGAGACGTCGGCCTTGCAGGTGTAGACCGCCTCGGCGCAAGCTACGACGTCGCCGATCACGTAGTCTGCCCCGGAGGCCCAGGCGTCGCAGCGGGTGTAGCCGCCGGCGTACTGGACGCGGACGCTGAGCGTCCCGCGAAGCCAGTTGCCGACGCGCGTCAGCCGCCCGCGGGCGTAGTCGGCGACGTAATCCGTGTTCTCCGTCAGGGCCGTGGCCGCGTCCCAATCCTTGTACAGGGCCTCCTTGACCTCTGTGATGGAGACGATCGGCCAGGAAGCCAGCCAGATGTGCTCGGTGCCGGATTCCGGCACGCTGAGCAACTGGGTCCGGGCGGCCTTCTCCAGCGACGCCTGGCCCGCCGCCATGGCCAGGTCGGTGCTGGCCCCGGCGATCAGCCGGCCCAGAACGGCGTCGTGCTCGGTGTCCAGCTCGCCAATCACGAGCCGCTGCTTTACCTGACTGAGTGTGCACAGTGCCATTGTCGCGTTGCTCCCGCTGGCAGGGACCAGGGACTAGGGACCAGGGATTCACCCAGCGGGCGCCGCCTTGGTGCCTGGTGCCTGTTGCCTGGTGCCTGGTGCCTGCTGCAATCGGATCTGCCCGGCCGCGATGTGGGCCCCGACGAGGTCCACGTGCATGTGGAAGGGCTGGCCCTTGGCGTAGGTATGGCCGTTGTCCTTCACGCCCTTGATGGCGGCGACGACATCGACCATGCCCTGGTCGTTGGCCAGGCCGCTTTCCAGAAGTTGCTCGCGCGTCGGGATTGCCTGCTCTGCCATCTCTGTCATCTCTGTTCTCCGGGTGACCGCCTACCGCTCAACGGTCAACGGTCAACATGCAACGGGCGCCCCGGGGCGGGCGGCTCTCCGAGAGGCCGTCGCCCCGGGGTCCGCTCGCTGATTTACTTGTTCCTGCCGCCGCGATGCTGCTTGTCGGCGGGGGGTTCCTGCTGCTTGCCCGCGGCCGTCTCGGCGGCGGCCGCCGGCTCCGGCACCTTCGCGATGTCGCCTCTGGCGACCAAAGCCTCCGCAACGCGGCCGCTGATGGGGATCTGCTCCCCGGCGGCGTACCTCACGCCGGACCAGCAGATGCCCCGCAATGCCTGAAATCGCATCTCAACACTCCTTTCCGACTTCCTGGCGGGCGCGTCTGAGCTGTCGCAGCAGACGCTTGGCCCGTTTGTATCGGGCGTAAGCCAGGTCGCGAGCCCGCTCCAGGCGGGCCACGGCAATGTCCAAGCGCCGAAGGCGGCGCCTTCGGCGCCATCGGCCCAGCCTGGCCAGGCCGCCGATCATCCGTGGATGTCGAAGGCCGGCGTCGCGGCCGGCAGGTTGTTCGGCTCGCCCAGGATCGCGACGACGCCGAAAACGCACGCGGCCACAGCCACGACGGCGTACGCCCGCAGGTACCGCTTGCGCGAGGCGGTCATACGGACGCGGCCCTGGTAGATCGCCACATCGTTGGCCGTTGTGACCTGCACGAAGGCCGCGTCGGTGATGTCGGCGTAGGTCCCGTCAGACGTGGCGCACTCCTGGACCTTCACGTCCACCGTTCCGGTGGCTTGGTTGGTCCCGGAGTTCAGGCAGAACAACGCCTCGTGAAAGCCATTCGTGTCGATGGCGCTGCCCTCAACGTTGCCGGCGCTTTGGCTGGCGGGCGGGATCGCCTGGACGGCCTTGACTGCTTTCCCAATATCCATCTGCTGCTCCTTTGCTCGGCGAGGCCTCCAGGCCGCGAAAAGGTCGCGGCCTGGAGCCTCTTTTTTTGTCCGGTTCGTGTTTCCGTCAATCTTCCAAATGGCCGCCAGGGCGATACTACGAGGCGGCGGTCTTCAGCACGGAGATCGGGTTGGCCAGCTCCGGGTGGGCCGTGATCTCGGCCGCCGTGAATCCCATGACGGCGATGTCGACCCGCTCGATCGCCCGCCAGCAGCGCTGGTAGTTCTTGAAGCCCACCGCATCGGAGAAGTCGATGCGGAGCTGACCGCGCCGCCCGAGATACAGGCCCTGGGCGAAGTCGCCGAAGGCCAGGAAGGTCGTGGAGACGGCCGTGGCCGCCGTCCCCCGCATCAGCCCGCTGAGGCTGTAGGGGTAGCCGTTCATGGTGGACGGCTCCTGGGCGGCCGGCGGCTGCCAGATGGGCATGTTGGCCGTGTCCTTGAGCTTCTTGATCAGGGCCAGGATCGTCCGGTGCATCAAATACCGGGCGTTGGCCTGGGCCCCGTCCCAGACATTGGCCTCCAGCTCGACCAGGTCGTCATAGGCGAGATCCGCGAAGGCGTCCTTGGTTCCGGCCATGTCCACGATCGTCACCCGGTCGGAGTTGAGGATACCGGTGATTCCACCGTCGGCGGGAGAGCCCGTGCCGACGAAGGCCATCTGGTCTTCCTTGCGGGCGGCCCCGTAGGCGAACTCGCTGGCCAGGTAGTCGCCCAGGTTGACCATGGCGTCCTCGTCCAGCTCCATGTCGACGTCGATCAGGCCAATGAGCGTCTCGGGGGCCATGTCCAGCATGCCGAAGGTCGGCGTGGACTCGGTGCCGGCGGTGCCGGCGGCCTTGAAGTAAAAGTCGGCCCCGCCCAGGCGGCGGGCGATGTGGCGGGTGCCGGCCCCCAGCGGAATCGGCCGGCCAAGCTGGGCGACGATCCCGACCGACTCGATCATGCGGACGATGTCGGGCTGGTACTCGTCGGGGATCGTGTAGCCGCCCTGCTCGTCGTCGACAGGGGTCAAGTCCTTGTCCCGCTTCCTCACTTTGATGCAGAAGTCGGCGAACCCGCGGGAGAGGTCCGGGTGGCTGAAGCGCATGATCCGGCCGTCCGGCCGCGGAGAGAACGCCATCCCCATCGGGGCGACGATTGTCCTCCGATCGACCTGCCGCACCAGCTCGGCCTGGGCGTCCAGGTCCACTCGAAGCTGGTCGACGCCGGCCTTGATCTCGCCGAACTGCCGCAGTTCCTTTGCCTCGTCGGAGGCCAGGAAGTCATCCACGCCCTTGAGCGCCGCGGCTAGCTCCTTTTCGTCACGCTGTTCGGTCGAGACGGCCAGTAATGCGACCATCGCGCCGAAGAGTTTGAAGAACTTTTCCATCATTCAATCCTTTCCTGTGGTCGAGGCTCGAATCCCGGCAAGCCGGGATGGGTGGCCTCTCATTGCCTGCACGTTTCCAGAAGGCGCCCGGCGGCGGCCTTCACCTGATCGGCCCCTTCGTCCTTGCCGGCGTCGGGCCCGCCATCGGCCGGAGGGGGGGCGTTTTCGATAACCTCCGGAGCGGGCGGGTTGACGGTGTCGGGCAAGAGCGTCAAAATGTCGTCGATGGCCTCGCGAACGTAGACCTTCATCTCCTCGCCGACGGCCTGGACCTTGGCCGCCAGCTCGGCTTGCATCTTGTTGATCGCGGCCTGGTCCAGGCCCTGGCCCTTTTCGAAAAGTTGCCGGGCGACCTCGGCCGCCAGCTCGGTCTTGAACTCCTGCACGAGCTTTTCACCCTCGCCGTCGGCGGCCCAGAACTTGGCGGCCAGGACCTGGAGGGCCCCTAGGTTGGAGCCCACCGGCACCAGGGAGACCTCCAGCAGCTCGATCTGGGTGTAGACCCGCAGCCGGTCGTCGTCGGCCATGCCGGCGGCGGTCAGGACTGGCTTGATCTCGGGGAACTCCCGGGCCAGGTCGAGCGCCGCCCCGTACACCCAACGGACGGGGATAAAGCCGTGGCTGACGGCCACTCCTTTGCCCTTCGGGTCGGAGGCCAGCAGCCACCATTCCTCGGCGGCGGCCGTCTTGCCCAGCCGGGCCTTGCCGGGGACCCGGGCGGCCTCGACCCGCATCTCCAGGACCCAGCCAATCTGCGTCGGGCGGGCGTCGTCGGAGCGGTGGACGTGGGCAGCCAGCAGGGGGGAGCTGGACTTGAGGAACCGCGGCAGGTCGGCACTGAAGGCGGACGGCAGGATGATCTCGCCGTCGCGGTCGAGGCTGATCGTCGAGACGACGAGGTCGATCGTCCGTTCGGCCAGGTCCACGCCTTTCGAGACGCCCCTGGCGAATCGGCCCTTGGCCTCGTCGCTGTTGCGATCGACTGTTCCCTTCTGGAGTCCGGTCGTCTTGGTCTTGTCAGTCATTGCTGCTTTCCTGTTCCCTGTTGCCTGTTGCCTGTTGCCTGGCCGCCAGCATGTCCCGATACGAGACGAACCCCTCGGCCATGCTCGGATAGATGAAATCCTCCAGCCTGGCCCGGCTGCCGCGCGGAAGCCGCTTGGCGATCTGGAGGCACTGGCAGTTGATGGTCTCCTCCGGGCGCCCGGCGGAGTGGTCGCGCGGGAACATCAGGGCCGCGCCGTTGAT
>DATKUU010000104.1:0-22378 GCA_035530455.1 Phycisphaerae bacterium
CCCCGCGCGGGTTTTGCGCCGCCCTCATTCGGGCGTGTGGCACGGCCGGCCTTGTCCGCCCGTGCACACGGAGTCTGGCGGATCCGCCTTCGTCGCGGCGCGCCGGGACTTCGGCGTGGCAAGCAAGCCGCCAGTGCCATCCGACCGGTGTGACGAGGCTTCAGGACGTGCCGGAATTCTCACCTTACCCCGCATTGCGCGACACCGCGAAAAGTCTGTCCGTCGCCCTCCCGGTATGATAAACTACCGTGCTTGGCGCGCTAGAGTGCGTGCCGATGGAAGGGGGTTTTCGTGCAGCCGATGAAGATGCAGCCGGTGCTGAAGGAAAAAGTCTGGGGCGGGCGACGCCTGGCCCAGGTCCTGGGCAAGCGTCTGCCGCCGGATGTGCCCATCGGCGAATCGTGGGAACTGGCCGACCATCCGCATGGCACGAGCACGGTGGCCGAAGGGTCGCTGGCGGGCCGGTCGCTCCGTGAGGTGCTGGAGCGCCACGGCGAAGCGGTCCTGGGGCGGGGGCCGGCGGCCCGGGGATGGGCCAAGCGGTTCGGCCTGCTGATAAAGTTTATTGACGCCTCCGATCGCCTGAGCGTCCAGGTCCATCCCGACGACGCCTATGCCGCCAAGCACGCCCCCGGCGAGAGCGGGAAGACCGAGTGCTGGGTCATCGTCCATGCCGAGCCCGAGGCATGGCTCGTGCGGGGCCTTGTGCCGGGCACCACGCGCGCGCGCTTCGCCGAGGCGATTAAGACGGGCGACCTGGAGCCGGTCCTCAAGAGGCAGGGCGTCAAGGCAGGCGACTTCGTTTGGCTGCCGGCGGGGACGGTCCACGCCATCGGCCCCGGCATCGTCCTGGCCGAGGTCCAGCAGAACTCGGACGTGACGTACCGCGTGTACGATTGGGGCCGGGTGGGTCTGGATGGCAAGCCGCGGGCGCTGCATGTGGCGGACGCGCTTCGGGCGACGAACTTTTCGGGCGAGGAGCCGCCGAGCGGCGGGCGCGGGCGGACCGCCGACGAGACGGGTCTGGCGATCGAGCACCTGGCGGACTCGCCGGCGTTCAGCCTGAGCCGCATCCGCCTCGACCGCCGGCCGTGGGCCGCCGAGACGGGCGGAATGTTTGCGGCCCTGGTGGTGCTGGCGGGGCGTGCGCGGCTGTCGTCGGCCGAGGGGGGGATGGACATCGTGCAGGGCGACACGGTTCTGGTGCCGGCCGACGCGGGGGAGTATGTGTTCGACGCCGCCGAACGGCTCGAGGTCCTCATCGCGGGGCCCCAAGGCCAGGCGCCGACCGAGTGAGAACATTCCTGTTTGCGCGGCGGGTGCGGAGACCCGCCGCGCAAAGTTGGCCAGGCGCCAACAGCGTAGGACGGATCATGCCGGCGGAACGACTCCAAAAGATCCTGGCCCGCGCGGGCGTCGCGTCGCGGCGCGCGTGCGAGGAACTCCTGACCGAGGGCCGCGTCACGGTGGACGGCCGGGTGGTTTCCGAACTCGGCGCGAAGGCCGACCCCCGGACGCAGGACATCCGCCTCGACGGTCAGCGCCTCCGTCCCGAGCCGCTCCAGTACTGGATCCTCAACAAGCCCAAAGGCGTCGTCTGCACCAACGACGACCCCGCGGGGCGGAAGCGCGTCCTTGACCTGATGGGCCACGTGCGGGCGCGCGTCTTTCCGGTGGGCCGGCTCGATGCCGACTCCAAGGGCCTCTTGCTCGTGACGAACGACGGGGACTTGGCGAACCGCCTTGCGCACCCGCGGTACGAGGTGCCGAAGACGTACCTGGCGACGGTGTCCGGGCGGGTGACGGCCGAGGATGTGCGTCGGCTGATGCACGGCGTGTATCTGGCGGAAGGTCGGGCGCGGGCGGCACGGGTGCGCGTCGTGAAGCGCGGGACGGCGCGGTCGCTCCTGGAAATCACCCTCCGCGAAGGGCGGAATCGCCAGATCCGCCGCGTGCTCGCGAGCCTCTACCACCCTGTGCGGGAACTGGTGCGGACGCGCATCGGCCGCATCGGTCTGCGGGGCCTCGGCGTGGGGCGCTCTCGACCGCTCGAGCCGGAGGAGATAGAATACCTGAAGTCGCTTGCCCGGGAGCCGGTGCCGCCGCCGAAAGCCGGGCCCGGCGCCAGGCCGAGCCGCAAGCGCTTGCCCGCCGACTTGCATGCCACGCCGAAGCCTCCGGCGAAGGCCAGAGCCCGCGGGGCGACGGCGGATGCCCGCCCACCAAGGCGCGTGAAGGCGGAAGACCGTCCAAGGCGGGCGAAGGTGGGCCGCCGGGCGACCAAAGGCCGCAAACGACCATGACCCAATTGGAGCAAGCCCGAAAAGGCGTCGTCACCGACGCCATGCGGACCGTGGCCGAGGCCGAGGGCCTCGACCCGGAGGCGCTTCGCGCCCGCGTTGCGGCGGCGCATGTGGCGATTCCTCTGAATGCCCGGCGCCGCGCCGGCCAGGTCCTCGCGGTCGGCGAAGGGCTGCGGGTCAAAGTCAACGCGAACATCGGCACGAGCCCTGACTACGCCGACGTGGCGGTGGAACTGGAGAAACTGCGTGCGGCGGTGGGGGCGGGCACGGATTCGGTGATGGACCTCTCGACGGGCGGCGACATCCGGGCCATCCGGCGGACCATCCTGGAGGCGTGCGACGTGGCGGTCGGCACCGTGCCGATTTATGAAGCGGGGGCCAAGGCGGCGGCGGCACACGGCGACGTGGCGGCGATGACGGCCGACGACATGCTCGCCAGCATCCGCCGCCACGCCGAGGACGGCGTGGACTTCGTGACGGTCCACTGCGGGGTGACGCGGGGGATCGTCGAGTCGGCGGCGCTGCGTCGGCGTGTGTGCGGCATCGTGAGCCGGGGCGGCATGTTCCTGGCCCACTGGATGCGCCGCCGCAAGCAAGAGAACCCGCTGTATGAGCGGTTCGACGAGGTCGTGGACATCGCACGGGAGTTCGATGTGACCTTGAGTCTTGGGGACGGCCTTCGTCCGGGCGCGATCGCCGACGCGATGGATCCGCCCCAGGTCGAAGAGTTGCTGGTGCTGGCGGAACTGGGTCGGCGGGCGACGGCGGCGGGGGCCCAGGTGATCATCGAAGGTCCCGGCCACGTGCCATTGGACCAGGTGGAGGCCCAGGTGCGTCTGGAGAAGGAGGCGACGGGCGGGCTGCCGTTCTACGTCCTCGGGCCGATCGTCACGGACGTGGCGCCCGGGTACGATCACATTACGAGCGCCATCGGTGGCGCGGTGGCGGCGATGGCGGGGGCGGACTTCCTCTGCTACGTGACGCCGACGGAACATCTCGGCCTGCCGCGACCCGAGGACGTGCGTGTGGGGGTGATGGCGGCGCGGCTGGCGGCCCACGCGGGGGACGTAGCGCGCAAGCTCAAGGGCGCGCGCGACTGGGACCGCCGCATCAGCGAGGCGCGCAGCCGGCAGGACTGGGAGCGCCAGATCGCCGAATCGCTGGATTCCGAGCGCGCGGCGCTTTTGCGCGAGGCGCGTCGGCCGGCGCACGGCGACGTGTGTTCGATGTGCGGGGATTATTGCGTGTTCAAGGTCGGCAAGGGCGACGGCGCCTGAGGAAGGAGAGCGGGGATGAGACACGCGGCGGCATGGGTCGCGCTGGGCGTGCTGGTGGCGGCGGCCGGATGCGCGGGAACCGGGCCTGCTCCGTCCGGCACGTCGGACCAGGAAGGGGGGGAGCCGGGGGCGCCGTTCCCGCTCCGGTTCGAAGCGGAGCGCGTGGACGGCGGGACGATCGCGCTGGAGTCGCTGCGCGGAAACGTGGTGCTGGTGGACCTGTTCGGGACGTGGTGCCCGCCGTGCCGAAGCGCCACGCCCGCCCTCGTGAGCCTGTACGAGCGGTACCACGGCCAGGGGTTCGAGATTGTGGGCCTGGCGTACGAGCGGACGGACACGGTCGAAGAGGCGAAGGCGGCGGTGCTGGCCTATCAACGGGAGTTCAAGGTGCCGTATGTCCTCGCCATCGGTTCGGACGAGGTGCTGGGCCTCGTGCCGGGCGGGTTCGAGGGGTATCCGACGATGCTGCTGGTGGACCGCCGTGGCATGGGGCGGGCTCATTATGTGGGTTTCCAGCCGGGGGAGGAGCAAGTGCTGGCGGACGCCATCGAGAACCTGCTGGCCGAACCGGCCGGGGAGTAGGTGGGACGGCCCGCGCGGCGCCGCAGCGGCGCAGGCAATCGTGACGGGGGGCAAAAGGAGCGCGAGATGAAACGCAAGATGCTCATCGGGTTGGCGGCGGCGGCGCTGCTCGTTGCCGGCTGCCTCGGGACGGTGGCCAAGCAGGCGTACTACGGCGCGACGGGCGCGAGCGGGCGCTACTTCGAGGTCCGGACGCCGGGTGGCTCGACGAGCCTCCTGAAGTACCGCTCGGCGCAGGTGGAGGCGTTCGACCCCTCGCCGATGCTGGGGGTGATTCCGCGCGGCGTGGTGACGGCGGTCCGGCCGGCGATTGTCAGGGAACTGGCGGAACTCGAATCGTTCCGCCTCTCGGCGGGCGGGCGACCGGCGATCCTGGTCCGCGGCAAGTTTGTGGACTACGATTCGGGCGGTGCGCCGCTGCGGGCGGTCGGCTTCGGCGTGGACCCGTTCCTGACGGCCCAGATTGAGATCGTGGATGCCGACTCGGGCCAGGTGCTCGGCGTGGCGATGGTGACGGGGACCGTCAAGAGCGCGGTCCGCGTCGGGCCGGACGAACTGGCCGACGGCCTGGCCAAGGCCGTCAAGGGCCTCCTGGAAGCCCACATGAAGCGGCCGAATTAGCAGGCCGGAAAAGGGGACTGGCTCCTTTTCCGGCCGTTTGGAAAAGGTACCTGTCCCCTTTTCCCGTCCGCTCGACCAGCCGGTTCCCGTTGCCGACGGGAAGGTTCCGAGGCATGTGGTCCCTCCACCCCGGCTGCGGGGGGAATGCTTTAGGGCGTCTTCGCCAGCGAGTCGTGCGCCTGGAGCCGTTCCTCAGCTGTTTTCAGAAGCACGTCGGCGCTGTTGCCGTCCCCAGGAAAGACGGCCACGCCTATCCGGACCGCCAGACCCGGTTCCAAGTGTTTTCCCAGGGCGGCCAACTCCTCGGCCGCCTGGAGATAGACGGCAGCGGTTTCGCCGCGCTCCTCATTCTTTTCGAGGAGGCGCGGCCATGCCACGCCAAAACGCCCGGTCTCCAACCGCCCGCCTTGATGCTGGGGGGTCAGGGTGGCGTGCACGGCCCGGCCGAGTTGGGCCAGTGTTTCCGGAGAGGCGGCCGGCGCCTCCATCAGGACGACCGCTACTTCGGCATCATGGTCGCAGGCCCACGCGATCATTTTTGTAATACACTTTTTGAAAGGTTGAACTGTCAGCAGGACCGTCTCCGGGTCGCGCAGCGTCGGGCGGGTCAAGCGGTCGGGAGCCTCCGGCGGCCTGTCACCGGGCTCTTCACTCGCGGAGGGTTGCGAGTTCTCGGGCGCGGGGGCGGGTGGATCGTGCGACGGAGGGGGTTGCCGTTCGGCCGGCCGATTGGACGGCGGATCGGTCGGCACAGAGTCTTCTGACGGGTCGAGCGGCTTGCGGTCGGGGGAAAGCACGGTGGCCAGCCGGTCGAGGTCGCCCGGAAGAATAAAGTAGTCCGAGGCGCCGGCGTCCACGAGCGCCCGGGCTGCGGGTTCCCCCTCGGGTTCGGTGACAAGGTAGATGGGTGTCTGGGGCCGCTCGCGCCGCAGGTTCACGACAAAATCCCGGTTGCGGTCGGCCAGGGGGCCCATGTCGAGCACAACCGCATGAGCCGGGGCACGCAGCGCCGCGAGAAAGGCCTCCGGCATGGAGGTGTAAATGTGGGCGGCAGGCATGGCACGCTCGATCAGCGCTCGGCGCCGCGGGTCGTGCGAGACAATGATGTCCCGGGGCGAGGCCGGGCGGCGGTCAGCCGGGGCGGTGGTCACGGCTCATCCTCCTCGCCCAAGAGGAGGCGAAGTTCCTCGTCCGTGAGGCGCGTCCGGTCGGCCTCTTCGAAAATCGCTTCGACGGAAGGCTCGGGCGCCGGGGAGGCGGGCTGGGGTGCGGCCGGGCGTTCGGCGGCCGATTGGGCCAGGTAGGCTTCCGCCTCGACCTCGAGGGTCTGCGGCGGCTGCGGGCGGACCGCGCGGCCGGGCGCTGCCAGGTTCTCCAGGAAGCGCGAGACGTCGCCAGAGTCGCTCAGGACGACGTCGGCCCCCACGAGTTCCGCCAGTTCCCCCTTGTACCCGAAGCCCGGCGAGTGATACGCGATGAGGACGGTCTGGGGCCACTCACGCCTCAGGAGGGCGAACAACCGGAACTCGTCGTGCGAAAACCAGTCCACGCCCAGCAGGATGTGGCGGAAAGGGTCCTCGGCCCTGGCGACCTCGGCCAGAAGGCGGCAGGGGCTGTCGGCTGTGGTGACACGTGCCCCGGCGGCCCGGAGGCTCTGGTCCACGGTTTCCGCCAGGACCGACCCGCGCACCTTCAGGAGCAGGGACCGTAGGGCGGTTGGTCGCACGTCGAGCACCCCTCGCGTGTGCGATGCAGCATCGCTGGTCCCTACTATGGCGCATCGGCCCGGCCGAGTCAAGCCGCCGCCCCTCCAGAAAAAGGTTCCAGGAACCTTTTTTGGGGAAAAGGTTCCTGACACCTTTTTTCTCGTGGTTAGTGGTCGGCGTCGCCGCGACGCAACTCGTATCCCCATTCCCACAGGTCGGGGAGCTGGTCGCGGTACTCGACGTGACCGCCGTAGAAGAGGTAGTTGGAGCCGCAGCCGGGCTCGTCGGCGAAGGCGGCGGACGCCCGGCCGTAGTGCCACTCCCACCGCTCGACGCCCGCCAGGCCGGCCCGGTTTCGGAACGGAACGTTGGACTGGCTGCCGACCGTCTGGCCCGATGCGCCGCAGAAGAAGAGGACGCGCTGCTGGAGCGCCGGGAAGAGCCGACGCTGCTCCGACTGGTGCGTGTAACTCGTCAGGCCATTGAAGTCCATCTCGCCGCGCGTTCCCCACGCGCATCCGGCTTGCCGACGCAGGTCGTCCGCCGTCCGAAAGAGCACCACGTTCAGGGCGTAACTTTCGGGCGGCGCGTCGAGCAGGGCGACGGCGTGCTCGCGGCCGGCGGGGACGACCTCCGGGCCGCGCTGCCCTGCCTTCGGGTCCGACGGGCAGGTGTACATCTCGAGCGACTCCAGGTACGGCCAGAGGACGATGCTCCAGTGAGGTCCGGGTTGGCCCCAGTCGTCTGCCGGCCGTGCGGGCGCCATCACCAGGCTGGTCGCCTCCTCGATGGTCTTAAAGAGGTCCACAGGCGTTTCCTGAGTGGTGAAGATCGGCGGCCAGAGGCCCCCCGAGTCCTGAAGGTACTGGCGGAAGGCGCCACCGATCTGGCGGAGGCGGTTCTGGCAGCGGACCGACTCGGCTGCCGCCACCGCCGTCCACACCGCCGCTGCGAGGAGCGCGGCCAGCACCATCAGAATCGCCAGGACGATGAGAAGTTCAATCAGCGTCGCGGCGGGGACGGACCGGCGGCCTGGGGGGCGAGTCGGCTTCGTCATGGCACCAGGAAGGAGTCCCCCACGGACCGTGGGATGTTTTCGGGGTCGTCCGGCTGACCCTCGTCGGGCCAATAGATGTTGTCGCGGCTTCCGTCCGGCCGGAAGGCGCCGCCGTTCGGCGTCTCGTGCCACTCCACGCTGCCATCGAGCGCCAGGACGTTCTGCCCTTTCCCGCGATGGTTCAGGCTGTTGGTCTGCGGCGATTTGTCAGGCGAGAGGGTCGGCTGGCGGGCGCCCTGCGGACGGGTGTAGGGGTTGCGGTCGGCCAGGACGGCGAGCCGCGGCGGATGCACGCCCAGGCGCGTCGTCGCGTTCCGCGGGTCGCTCGTCGCCTCGCCCGTGCCGGGATGCGCAAACTGGTTCTGGTACGAGTAGGAGCACCGTCCGGCGGCGACGCGGCTGAGGAACGCCGCTTCGGCGGCGGAGGCCCGGCCGGTGGCGGGGTCCAGGGCATAGAAGCCGAGGACGGACGGGTCCGAGGCCGGATTCAGGCTCACCCTGTCCGCCGTCGCCGGGCAGACCAGCAGCCTGGCGTCGGCGTATCCTTCTCGCACGAGGATCCAGAGGTTCGCCTGGTTCCCCACCGCCCGCACGTCGGGCCAAGCGCACGAGCCCGGGGCGTCGGTGCGGCTGGGGAAATGGCGCCCGTCGTCCGGAACTGCTCCGCCGAGGGGCGAGGCGGCCCCGCAGTCCGGCAGGAATCCTTCGTGTGCGCGGCCGTAGAGAATCAGCGCTTCGCCCATCTGCTCGAGGTTCCGGGCGCAGAGAACCTGTTCGGCGGCATCTTTGGCGTCCATCAGGGCGGGCATGAAGACCGCGCTCAGGAGCCCCAGGGCTCCGATGACGGCCAGCGACTCGGTCAGTGTGACGCCTTTTCTGGCACCCATGGGCCGGTCTGTCAAAAGGTGCGCGATGTGCAGTGACAACACCTCGGCACACCCAGTCTTGCATTCCTCAGGCCGGAGGGCAAGAAACTTCTGTGCCGCGATCCCCATGCGTGATGGGGCCCTTTCGAGCCTCCCGCCCAGGCGGGCTACGGCGGGTAAAATTGCGGCCCGAAGGGCTCCTATGAAGGAACAGGGAGATCGCGGAATGAAAGGCGGGGGGGGCGAGTAACGCGGTGACGAAGTAACCCTTCGATCCCGGCGCGCCGGGACTCAGGACAGACTCCGTGACGGAGTAACGGCGAACGGCGCGCGGGAAGTCAGGGTTTGCCTTCGGCGCGGGCGGGGACGTACCAGAAGGTGTTGCCGGTCGGGTCGGCGAATTCCATGTGGGGTCCCTCGGCGCCGACGAGGATGCGGGCCTGCGGGATGTCCTTGAGGCCGTAGATGTCGAGCCCGGCCAACTCCTTGGTGCCGCGGAGGCTGGCGCGTTTTAGGCCGTCGGCCGCGAAGAGGTTGAGGGCGGGGACCTGCTCGAGAAGTCCGAGTTCGGTGCGGAGGGTACCGGCGGCGTCGAGGAAGACGACCTTGGCGGTGCCTGAGGTCACGGTGAAGGCAAGGCGATCGCGGTTGGCCTCGTCGCGAAGGGCGATTGAGGTTCCTTCATCGCTGAGGGCGAGGAGGGCCCGGTCGGCGCCCTTGGTGTCCTGAAGCGAGAGGCGCGGCCCGGCGGCGGTCGTCAGGAAAGCGGCGGCGGGTCGGCCTTGGGCGTCGCAGAGATCGAGGCCGGCCTGGTCGGCGTTTGCGCCGAGGCCGGCGCGTCGGTTGCCATCGGGGCCCAGGATGCCCAGCGCGGCGCCTCGGTCGGAGACGGCGACATTGGCGCGGACGTTGCCGGCGGTATCGTGGAGCGCGAGCGTGGTCGAGCCGCCGGCGACGGCGAGTTCGGCGCGTTTTTTGTCGCCGGCGTCGAGGAGGCTGAGGGCCGGGCCGGCCGCGGCGAGGGCCAGGCTGGCGCGCGAGGCGCCCTGGGCGTCGCAAAGGGTGAGTGCGGGCCCGTCGGGTGCGAGGGCGAAGGATCCGCGGACGCCGCCGGCCGAATCGAAGAGGCTGAGGGCGGGCGTGCCGCTCTTAACCTCGAGGGCAGCAAGCAGTTTGTCGGCGGCGATGCCGAGCGCAAGGCGCGGTCCGTCGGCGGTGGAGGCGAGGGCGGCACATTCGGCGCCAGTGGGGCTGAAAACGCGGAGGCCGGATGGCTCGTCGGTGCGGGCCTCCAGGAGAGCCCGCCGCGTATCGCTGCCGTCGTTGAGCGCGAGCGAGGCGACGCCCCGGGCGGCGCTGAGGAGGGCGCGGGCGGAGGGGGAGGCTGGTGCGTCGGGCTTTTCGTCTGCGGGTCCCGGCAGGTCGGCGAGTTCGAGTGAAGCGCTCTTGTCGTCGGCCCGGAGGACGGCGGCGATGGTGCCGGCCGAGTTGAGGAGCACGAGGCCCGGCGTGCCTTCCAGCACGCCGAGCGTGACACTGACTTTTGAGGTCGCTTCGGAGGCAACGAGGCCGGCCTGTTTTTCCGACGCGACGAGGGCGAGGCGGGTCGCGCCGGACGCATCGACCAGTTCCAGGGCTCGGTTGGATTCATTGGCGCGGAGTGCGGCCCAGGCGGTGCCGCGATCGTCAAGGAACCGGATCCGCGGCTGGCCCTCGTGCACGTCGAAGAGGGCGCGGAGGTTGCCTTGCTCATCGGCAAGGGCGAAGGTTTTCGCGCCGACGGTCGGCCGCAGCAGCAGGTATCCGACGGCCCCAAGGAGAACGAGGACGGCAATGATGCCGACCCACTTGAGGAACCGGAAGCGGCGTTCGAGAGCAGCGAGTTTGATTGAGACAAGGGCTTCCGACATCGGCTTGGCGGTCATGCAAGTATCCTTTCGCGGTCCCGAAGGATGGCAACGACCCCCACCATATTCTACGAAATAGGCAGAGTGGACCGCCTCGAAATTTTTGGGGGCGGGGGAATTGATTCCGGTTGACCGTGGGGGCGGAGGGTTTAGAATGGTCCACGCGGGTCAGGTTGGAGAGCGCGATGGCCGACGCGAGACAGCCGCTGGCATTCATCACGGGCGCGACGGGGATGATCGGCAGCCACCTGGCGCGCCGGCTCCTGGACGAGGGCTGGCGCGTGCGGGCGCTCGCGCGCCGGACGAGCGACACGGCGCTCTTGCGGTCGTGGGGTGTAGATCTGGTCGAGGGCGACGTCGCCGACCCCGCCGGCACGCTCACGCCCCATCTGGAGGACGCGGACTACGTGTTCCACTGCGCGGCGCTTGTTTCGGACTGGGCGCCGCTGGACGAGATGGTGCGGGTGAATGTGGAGGGGACGCGGCGTCTGGCGGAGGCGGCGGTGGCGTGCGGCCGGCTGAAGCGGTTCGTTTTCCTCAGTTCGATGGTCGTTTTCGGGATGGCCCCGCAGCGGGACCTCGACGAGACCGCGCCCCTGATTCACACCGGCGACCACTACAACCTGACGAAGATCCGGGCCGAGGAGACGGTCCGCGGCCTGGCGGCCGAGCGGGGGCTGCCGGCCGTCATCGTCCGCCCGCCGTATGTGTACGGCCCGCGCGACCGCCAGTTCCTGCCGAGGGTTCTGGAAAACTTGAAGAACGGGAAGTTCCGGTTCGTGGGCTCGGGTCGGCAGCCGATGAGCCTCTGCTGGGTCGGGAACCTGGTCGAGGCGCTCGTGCTGGCGGCGAGGCGCCCGGAGGTCCTGGGCGAGGTGTTCCTGGTGACAGACGGGGATGCGGTGAATCGCGTGCGGCTGATGGAAATCATCTGCGAGGAGACGGGGTACGCGATGCCGACGCGCCACGCGCCGACGTGGTTGGTGCGGTTGGCGTGCCCGGTGATGGAGGGACTGTGGCGGCTGAAGGGGGCGAAGGAGCCGCCGCTGGTGAACAAGTTCCGTCTGAAGTTCATGACGACGCCGCTGACGTACCGCATCGAAAAGACCCGGCGCGTTCTCGGCTACGAGCCGAAGGTCGGCACGGAGGCTGCCCTGCGCGAAACCCTCCGCTGGTTCCGTGAGCATCGGCCGGATTTGATGCCGTAGTTCTACAACGTTATCTCAACGCAGAGATCGCAGAGGGCGCAGAGATAAGATATTCTTTCGAGAAAGCGCGGTGGGTCTCCTGACCCACCGCGCGAAGGTGTGGACTGGATGCCGTAGGCCCTGCGGGCCTGAGCCTGACCGGTTACGACGGCAAGGTGATCGCATGAGGCTCTCGAATGACGCGGCTGGTTTGCATCGGTATCGCGTGGCACTCGTGAATTGGTATCGCGTGACACTTGGGAGTCGGGTAGTCGCGGCCAGAGAACGTAGCGGGCACCCAATGTCAGACGCGGAGATGAAATCCCTTTTTGCGGACATAAATGACCTGACGAAGGGGTGGGAACGCGCTGCGCCATCTGGCATCCTGCGCCTGCTCCGCCGACGGATCTATCCTCTTACAGATAGCAAGCGGCCGGACCACATGAAAGAACTCGAACTGTTTCGATTCGGTCTTGGTCCGCCAACGGAGCCATCTTTGCTTACAGATAGCGAGTGGGGATCAGTTGATGGAGACGCATGTAGGGTATCTCAGTTTTCCCCGTTTGGATGGCTAGAAGAAGGGCGAATCTGTGTTCCCAAGCGGATACCCTATGCCGCAATCCACTTTGAATGCACGAGAATGCCGGGGACCATAAAGGGGTACATCACCCATAAGATGGATTTCTTGCATCTATGGCAGGCATTTATCGAGCGGGGGGTGAGAGACGATGAAGAAGTCGTTGCCTATTGGACCATCCAGAACTACAAGTTTAAGTGGCTCAGACACTTCTCTGTATTTCTCCCCAAACTATGGGTCACGGTTTCGCGCAAGGGGTTCTTTGAGTTCATGAAAGGGCGTCAAGAGGCGCGGGGCCAGCGAACTACCGAAGAGATAATCGAGTCTGTTGCTAGTTGGAAGCCGGGGATCATGCGGTAGAAGAATGGCTGGTTTCTTCTTACATAAAGGAATTCCAGATAAAATGCGAATCGCTCGATTTGTTGACATGAATGCCTGCAAGAGCATATTTTCCGAGCACAGCACATTTGTGTTGCGCTCGGCCGAGCACTACAGAAGGATGGAAACGAGCGGGGCAGGCGGGCACGACAAGAATGACAGGGGTGATGATCGGGAAGGGGAGGTGAGGCGGAAGGGTGGTGGTTCGGCGGAAGCGGGAGGCTTCGTTCTCAGTTGTTGGACTATCTTAGATGGCGACGAGCCGAAGCCGAAAGAATGGAAGATATTCCCGGACAGTAGTGTTGTGGCGATCATCAGTACGCCGGACAAGGTTTGCGCGATGTTGAAGAACGCGTTCGAAATAGAGGATGGGAGGGTGCGGGATGGGCGGAGATTCCCCTTCATGTGTGTCGAGCATAAGGCGGTCGCGTATGCTGACGAAGTTGCCGAGGAAATAGGTCCCGACAACATTATGGACATACCGGTATTTACGAAGCGTCTGCGATTCGCACCACAGAAGGAATATCGCTTTGCGTTGTACTACAGCATAATGCCGCATGTGATTGACAGTTATTTTTTTGCCCCTTGGAAGCCGGAAGACTATATGGACGAGTGCTGGGCAAACCCCGCAATGTGCAGAAAAGACAAGGAGGAATTGTGGCTCATTCTTAGCAATGTGATGTGTGGCTATGGGCACTTTGCGCGCAAGAAGATGGGCGAAATCATTGCCAACGCGGACATTCTCCTTGATAGATGACTGGGTGCCGCCGGCGGTCTGTTCAGCCTCTTTCCCGGCAAGTTCGTTCTTTGCGCTCTTTGCGACCTTTGGGTTAGAGAGTATTACGCCCGGCCGCCGGCCGTCCGCTCGTGTTCGTCCTTCGCGACGGCGTTGGCCAGACGCACGATTTCGTCCACCGCATACTGCTCGCCGCGCGCCAGGTTGTCGAGGCCGGCGGCCTGAAGGCGTGCGGCCCAGTCGGCGGGGGAACCCAGGTCCGGCCAGGCCAGGGCGAGGCTCCGGGCCGCCAGCTTGCGCCGGTGGCCGAACAGCCCCTCCAGCACCCGCCGAAAGATTCTCAGGTCCTTTAGGCGCCCCCGCCGCTCGGCCGACGGCATCAGGCGGACCATCGCGCTGGAGACGCGCGGTCGGGGCCAGAAGACGCTCGGGGCGAGGCGGCGAAGGACCTGGACTTCGGCGAGGGCCTGGACGAGGACGCCGACGGGTCCATAGTCGCGCGTGGCGGGATCGGCGGCGAGACGGTCGGCCACTTCTTTCTGGACCGTGAAGACGAGCCGCTCGGGAATGGGACCGGCGAGAAGAAGATCGGCGACGAGAGGCGTGGCGGCGGCGTAGGGGAGGTTGGCGACCAGTTTCAGCGGCCCGCCGAGGGCTGCCTGCCGCTCGAGCGCCCGCTCGACCATCGCGGGCGAGAGGGTGTGCTTGTCCTTCAGCGCGTCGGTGCGCAGGAGGTCGAGGTTCCGAGCGCCGGCCAGGCGCTGCCGGGCGATGTCGGCGAGGTTCGGATCCAGTTCGACGGCGACGACCCATCCGGCCTGCTCGACCAGAAGTTCCGTCAGGTTCCCGATGCCGGTGCCGATCTCGAGGACGGTGTCGGCGGGCTGCAGGTCCGCCTCGGCGACGAGCAGGCGCATGAGGTTCCCGTCCACGAGGAAGTGCTGGCCGAGGCGCCGGTGCGGGCGCAGACCGGCGTCGGCGAGGAGAGCCCGGATTTCGGTTTGCGTCGGCGGATGGCTCATGAGGCGTTTGGGCCGGCTCAGGCGCCCGCTTTGCGTGCGCGGTCAATCATCTCGGACGCCAGGCGGATCGCCTGCTTCATGCTCTCCGGGTTCGCCTCGCCGCGGCCGGCGATGTCGTACGCCGTCCCATGGTCGGGGCTCGTGCGGATGGTCGGCAGGCCGAGCGTGATGTTAACGCTGGAATCGAATGCGACCGTCTTCAGGGGAATGAGGCCCTGGTCGTGGTACAGGGCCACGAGGCAATCGAACTTGCCGCGGGACGCCTGGCAGAAGGCGGTGTCGGGCGCGAGCGGCCCGAAGGCGCAGATGCCGGCCGCCTTGGCCTCTTCGACGGCCGGGCCGATGATTTCGCGTTCCTCGTGTCCGAATCGCCCCGCCTCGCCCGCGTGAGGGTTGAGGCCCAGGACGCCCAGCCGCGGCACTGCGATGCCGAAGAACCGTTTCAGCGCGTCGTCGGCGAGGCGCATCTTCCCGACAATCAACTTGGTGCTCAGCGCGCGGATTGCCTCGACGAGCGCAAGGTGAATCGTCGCGAGGACGACGCGGAACGGTCCGCCGGCGAACAGCATGGCGACCTCGCGCGCGCCGAACTTTTCAGCCAGCAGTTCCGTGTGCCCCGGCCAGGCGTAACCGGCCAGGGCGATGGCTTCCTTGCTGATGGGCGCCGTGACGATGCCATCAAGCCGGCCGGCGCGCGCGGTCTCGACGGCCGCCAGGATGAAGCGGATGCTGGCCTCGCCCCCCGCGGCGGTCGCCCGGCCGCGCGGCGCACTTTCGGCCTCCGCGCCCGGCACGACCACGAGGCGGACGCCCTCGACCCGACCGTCCCACTCCTCCAGGGCGCAGGAGCCGGAGAGGAAATCGGGCGCCGCGCCGGCCAAATTGGCCCACACGTCGGCGGTGGGGCCGAAGACGGCGAAGTGCGCCAGGTCGCGCACCGCCCTGTCCGCCAGCGCCTTCAGGGCCACCTCCGGGCCGATGCCGGCCGGGTCGCCCAGCGTGACCGCGAGCCGCGGCAATTTCTGCTCGGCCATCGGACGATCCTCAGTTTCAGTTGGTCCAGGAAAAGGGGGACAGGCACCTTTTCCCAACGACCGGAAAAGGAGCCAGTCCCCCTTTTCCGTGCTTTGCTATCGGATGGTCCTCGGCGGTCAATCGAGGAAGCCGGCGTGGCGGAGCGTCTCGAGGAGCCGGCCGTCGTCGGCCTCCGAGCCGGTCACGGCGGCGGTGGCCCGACGGACGTATTTCGCCAGAATGTCGGTCTCGAGGTTCACCCGGTCGCCGGGCACGAGCGCCACGAGCGTCGTCTCGCGGAGCGTTATCGGGATGATCGCGACGCTGAAAACGGGGGCGGCGGCCTCGACCACCGTCAGGCTGACGCCGTCCACCGCGATGCTGCCCTTCGCAGCGATTTCGGCGAAGCGTTCGGCGGGCGCCTCGACCGCCAGGCGCCAGCCGCCCGCGCCCCGGCGGTTCTCGACGACGCGCCCCGCGGCATCCACGTGGCCGGTGACGAAGTGGCCGCCGAGGCGGTCGCCGGCGCGGAGGCTCCGCTCGACGTTGATGCGCCTGCCGACACGCCACTCGGAGAGGGTCGTCCTGGCGAGAGTCTCTGCGACGGCGTCGAACTCGGCTTGCGTGCCCGCCAGCCGCACGACGGTCTGGCAGGCGCCCGAAAGGTTGATGGAATCGCCCGGCCGGACGCCCTCAGCCGCAGGGCCGAGGTCCACCCCGAGCCGCAGACCCTCCGCCCGGCGCTCCGCCCGGACGACCTCGCCGATGGTTTCAATCAGGCCGGTGAACATGGTGAAGCCCATCCTAGGCGGGGCGGGGCAGGGCGTCAAGCGTCTGGGACGCCGGCCCGCTCTGGCCCGCTCCGCGCGCGACGGCTATACTGGGCGGAACGTTTGCACACCGTGGGAGCCGGGCATGGCGGTTCTCCTCGACAATCTCGTGGCGCATGGCCGGGGAGATGATCCGCGCCGCTTCTGGGGTGTCGGCGAGGTGGTCCGCCTGGCGGTCCCGATGGTCCTCAATACCGTCAGTTACACGATCATGCAGTTCGTGGACGGTCTGATGGTGTCGCGGGTGGGGACGGAGGCGTTTTCGGCCCAACTGGGCGGGGGCATCTCGGCGTTCACGGCCGTGTGTTTTTTCATGGGGACCCTCAGTTGCGTCAGCACGTTCGCCGCCCAGCACCTCGGGGCGGGCCGGCCCGAACGGGCCGCACGGTACGCCTGGCAGGGAATCTGGCTCGGCGTGGTGGCGGCTGCGGCCCTGGCGGCGCTCGTTCCCGCGGCGCCGCACCTTTTCCGCCTTTTCGGCCACGCGCCGGAAGTGACGCGCCTGGAGACGCGGTACTTTCAGATTCTCATCGGCGGGGCCATATTTCACTTAACCGCCCGCGGGCTCGGCGCCTGGTTCGTGGGAATGCACCGGCCGACGGTCACCCTCGTCGCGGGCGTCGCGGCGAATCTGGTCAACGTGGCGGCGAACTACGTCCTGATCTTCGGCCACCTGGGGTTCCCGGCCCTGGGACTCGCGGGCGCGGGCATCGGAACCGTCCTGGGCTTCATCACCGAGGCGGCGATTCTCGGGGCCGTCTTCCTCTTCGGGCCGCTGGCCGACGAGTACCAGACGCGCCGACAGTGGCGCCCCGCACGGCGGGAACTGGCGGACCTGCTGCGCATCGGAAGCCCCGCCGGCGCCATGTTCGTCGGCGACCTCCTGATGTGGACGATCTTCATGGTCGGCATCATCGGCTCGTTCGGCACGGAGGCCATTGCCGCCACCAACATCCTGAACCGCTACTGGCACCTGTGCTTCATGCCGGCCATCGGCGTGAGCGCCGCCGTGACGGCCATCGTCGGCCGGTACTGCGGGGCGCGCCAGCCGCATCTCGCCTGGCGCCGAGCCCACGCCGGACTGGTCCTGGTGGAGGCGTACATGATCGCGTGCGGGGTCGGCGTCTGGCTCTTCCGCGATGCGCTCGTCGGCCTGTTCAACGAGTCGGGCGACCCGGCGGTCCAGCGCATGGCCACGCAGGCCATCCTCTTCCTCCTCATCTGCCAGGCGTTCGACGCCCTCAACGTCACCTTCATCGGGGCCCTCCGCGGCGCGGGCGACACGCTCTGGCCGGGCGTCGTGCAACTGGCGCTGGCCTACGGAGTGGGCCTCGCGGGATCGGCGCTCGTGGCGCACCTGGCGCCGGAGTGGGGGATCCTGGGTCCGTGGTCGGCCGCGTCGCTCTACGTCATCGTCCTGGGCCTCCTGATGTGGGGCCGGTTCCTCTCGGGGCGATGGAAGCGGATGACGGTGGTCCCCGCGCCCGCCGCCGTCCCCGAGGAGGCCGCCGGCCTGCCGCCCGTCTGAACAGCAACGCATTCCGCGTTCTGCGTTGGAATAAAGGTTTGACCGCCCGTCGGCCGATGCTATACTGCCTTGTCGAGTGGACAGGGGCCGGATGGCCTGGAGGTGCAGTGTGTCGGCACGCGGACAGAGAAGGCGTTGCGAGAGCCTGGCTCAGCCTGCGCGTGCCGCGCGCGCCGGCATCGTCGCGGTTATTATTGTGGGAGGGCCCCGGGTGTAGGCTCGGCCAAGCAGCCAACGCCCCGGGGCCCGAGAGGCTCCGGGGTTTTTTTTGTCGAACCATTCGGGTATCCTACCAGCCGCGAGCGTGAAGTTTACCCGCCCGTGGCGGGCGAGGGGGCGGATGTGACTTGCTAGCCGCGAGCGTGAGCGAGCGGTTGAACACGAGGTACGAGCGATGGAAACCATCAAGGTTTACGATACGACGCTTCGCGACGGCGCCCAGGGCGAGGGCGTCAGTTTCAGCCTCCAAGACAAACTGGCCATCGCCCGCGAACTGGACTCGCTCGGCGTCCATTACGTCGAGGCCGGGTACCCCGTCTCCAACCCGAAGGAGGAGGCGGTGTTCGAGAAACTGCGGCGCGAGCCGCTGCCGCGCGCCCGGCTAGTGGCGTTCGGCATGACCCGCCGCAAAGGCGTCCGGCCCGAGGACGACGCGACGCTCCGGGCGCTTCTTGCGGCCGAGACGCCCGCCGTCGCCCTCGTCGGCAAGGTGTGGGAGTTTCACGTGACGAAAGTCCTCCGGGCGGACCTGGAGGAGAACCTGGCGATGGTCCGCGACTCGGTCCGCCTGATGAAGGAGGCCGGGCGCGAGGTCTTCTTCGACGCGGAGCATTTCTTCGACGGCTATGGGGCTAACGCCGAGTACGCCCTCCGCGTCCTGGCCGAGGCGCGCCAGGCGGGGGCCGACTGGCTTGTCCTCTGCGACACCAACGGCGGCGCCCTGCCGGACCAGGTTGCGGAGACGACGGCCGTGGTCTTCCAGAAGGTCGGCGACCGCCTGGGCATCCATTGTCACAACGACGGCGGTCTGGCCGTCGCCAACACGCTTGCCGCCGTCCGCGCCGGTTGCACGCAGGTCCAGGGGACCGTGAACGGTCTGGGCGAGCGGTGCGGCAACGCGGACCTCTGCGCCGTCCTGCCGAACCTCGAACTCAAAATGGGCTGCCCGTGTCTCGGCGAGGAGAACCTTGCGCGCCTGACCGAGGTCTCGCGGTTCGTCTATGAAACGGCCAACATGATGCTCGTGCCGGGGCAGCCGTACGTCGGTCCGTCGGCGTTCGCGCACAAGGGCGGGATGCACGCGGCGGCCGTCGCACGCGACGTGCGGACCTACGAGCATGTGGACCCGCGGCGCGTGGGGAACACGCGGCGGATCCTGGTGAGCGAACTGTCGGGGCGCGGAACGATCCTGGCTAAACTCGCCGCCGCCGGACTCGAGGCCGACCCCGCTCTTCAGCAGCGCGTCCTGGACGAGGTCCAGCGCCTGGAGAACCGGGGGTATCAGTTCGAGGCGGCCGAGGCGTCGTTCGTCCTCCTGGTGCGCCGTCTGGCCGGCCGCGAGAAAAACTTCTTCGACCTCGACCATTACTCCGTGGCTATCAAGAAGGACGACGCACGCGACCCCGTCACCGAGGCGACGGTCAAACTGCGGGTCGCCGGCCAGTGGCACCACACCGTGGCCGAGGGCGACGGTCCCGTCAACGCCCTCGACGCCGCACTCCGCAAGGCCCTCATCCCGGCCTATCCGAACCTGGCCGAAATGAGCCTCACGGACTATAAAGTCCGCGTCATCAACTCCGGGGCCGGCACGGCCGCCAGCGTCCGCGTCGTTATCGAGTCCAAGGACCACGCCGAGCACTGGGGCACGGTCGGCGTGTCGGAGAACATCATAGACGCCTCCTGGCAGGCGCTCGTGGACAGCATCGCGTACAAGTTGACCAAGGACAAAGAAGCCCATGGCTAAGGCGAAACCGAAACGGTCGAGCACGAGGCCCGCGCCGCCGGCGGAGGGCGACCAGGCCGCGCTCGCCAAAACCTATGACCCCGTCGCGGTCGAAGAGCGCGTCTATGCCGCCTGGGAAGCTGCCGGATGCTTCCACGCCGACTCGGGCGCGCCGGGCGAGCCGTTCACCATCGTCATCCCCCCGCCGAACGTCACCGACCAGCTGCATCTCGGCCACGCTCTCGATAACACGCTTCAGGATATTCTGGTTCGGTGGAGGCGGATGCAGGGGCGCAAAACCCTTTGGCTGCCCGGCACGGACCACGCGGGCATTGCCACCCAGGCGGTCGTCGAGCGCCGCCTGCTCGAAGAGGAAGGAAAGACTCGTCGCGACGTCGGCCGAGAGGAACTCGTCCGACACATCTGGGCCTGGCGCGAGCGCAGCGGCGACCTCATCCTGGAGCAACTGAGGCGCGTCGGCTGCTCCTGCGATTGGCAGCGGACGCGATTTACTCTCGACGACATTTGTGCCCGGGCTGTCCGCGCCGCGTTCTTCAAAATGTTCTCGGACGGGCTCATTTACCGCGGCAAGCGCCTGGTCAACTGGGACACCCACCTCCAGACCGCCGTCGCCGACGACGAGGTCTATCATGAGGCCGTCCATGGCCACCTCTGGCACGTCCGTTACCCGGTGAAAGGCGAGAAGGGGCGGAGCGTGACGGTGGCGACGACCCGCCCCGAGACGATGCTCGGCGACACCGCCGTCGCCGTCCATCCCGACGATGCCCGCTACCAGGACCTCGTTGGCCGAACGGTTGTCCTGCCGCTCCTGGAGCGAGAGATTCCCGTCATCGCCGACGGGAAACTTGTGGACCCGACGTTCGGCTCTGGGTGCGTCAAAGTCACACCCGCCCACGACCCGAATGATTACGAGACGGGCCTGAGGCATGGTCTGGAGATGATCAACATTTTGACGCCCGACGGGCACATCAATGAAAACGGCGGCCCGTACGCCGGAATGGATCGTTACGAGGCCCGCGCGAAAGTCGTGGCGGACCTGGAGGCGCGGGGCCTGCTGGAGAAGGTCGAGCCCTATGAGACTGACATCGGCCACTCGGACCGCTCCAAGACGCCCATCGAGCCGTATCTGTCGGACCAGTGGTTCGTGCGGATGGCCGATTTGGCCCAGCGCGCAATGGAGGCTGTCGAGCCCAAGGACGGTAGCGAGCCGCGCGTTAAGTTCCATCCGGAGCGCTACGCGCGGGGCTACCTCGACTGGCTCTCGCAGAAGCGCGACTGGTGCATCTCGCGCCAACTCTGGTGGGGCCACCGAATCCCCATCTGGTCGCAGGATCTGGAGTTGCCGGCGGACGTCAGGCCCGAGCCGTGCCCCGAGCGCGGACCGGACGCGCAGGTTTGCGCGGCGCTGGACCGGGCGGTCGGCGGCAAGCGGTTCGGCGAGTACCTGGCGGGGGCGGGCGAGTACTTCCTCCGCGTCGAAGAGGACCCTGAGCGCAAAGGCTGGATCCGGACCTACGTCTCCATGCCCCAGGAGAATGCGCTCCTCGCGAAGCGCCTCGAAGACGCCGGCTGGGTCCAGGACCCGGACGTGCTCGACACTTGGTTCTCGTCGGCGCTGTGGCCGTTCTCGACGCTTGGCTGGCCCGAAGAGACGGTGGACCTGAAGGCGTTCTACCCGACCGACGTCCTTGTGACCGCACGCGAGATCATCACCCTCTGGGTGGCGCGGATGGTCGCGATGGGCCTCTACTGCCGCGGCGAGGTTCCGTTCCGCGACGTCTATATCCATGCGATGGTCCAGGACGGCGAAGGCCGGCCGATGAAAAAGTCGCTGGGCAACGGCGTGGACCCGCTCGACATCGTGGCGACACACGGGGCTGACGCCCTGCGGTTCACCCTGGCGTGGATGACAACCGAAACGCAGGACGTCCGGATGCCGTTCACGAAGGACCCCGCGACCGGCCGCAACACGTCGCCCCGCTTTGACATGGGCCGCAACTTCTGCAACAAGTTGTGGAACGCCACGCGGTTTGCCCTGATGAACCTCGATGGGGCAGACAAGGCGAAGTTCGATAAGAAGGCGATGCGCCTGGAAGACCGCTGGATTCTCTCGCGGTCGGAGAACACGCGGCGAGTCGCGGAGCGGGAACTCAGCGAATTCCGGTTTCAGGGCGCCATCGCCACGCTCTACGCTTTCTTCTGGGACGAGTTGTGCGACTGGTACCTGGAGGCCGTCAAGCCGCGCCTCGCCGACGCCGCCGAGCGCCCGACGGCCCAGCGCGTTCTGGCGTTCGTTCTGGACCGGGCGCTGCGGATGCTCCACCCCTTCGTGCCGTTCATCACCGAGGCGGCATGGGAAGGGCTGAACGCAGTCGTGCCCGAGCGGAGCCTTCCGGGCCTAGCCGATGCGCCGCCGAGCGAACGGCTCATCGTTGCCGCGTGGCCGCTGTGCGCGGACGCCTTGGCGGATGAGCGGGCGGAGGCGGACTTCGCGGCCGTCATGGACATCGTCCGCGCGGTCCGGAACATCCGCAACAAGATGCAGATGGCGCCTGCCGTTCGGCCGGAGACCCTCGTGCGGACCGAGGCCGACCGGGCGGCGGTTCTCACCGCGGCCGAGGGGTTGGTCCAGCGCCTGGCGGGCGTCGAGCGACTGACGGCCGGACCCGAGGTCGAGAAGCCGCCGCACGCGGCCACGGAGATCGTCGCGGGGGCGGAGGTCTATGTGCCGCTGGAAGGGCTGATTGACTTCGAGGCAGAACGAAATCGCCTGAGGGACCGCATTGCCAAGGAACGCGCGTTCCTCCAGGGACTGGAGAAGAAA
>DATKUU010000105.1:0-5179 GCA_035530455.1 Phycisphaerae bacterium
TCTGATGGGGATCCTGAACCGCTCACCGAACGCCACGGGCGGGACTGCCTCGACACGCCTGCTGCGCATCGTCACCGACGCCTACGAAGACCTCTGGGAGATGCACGAGTGGCAGTTCCGCAAGGTGTTGGCGACCCTGACGACGGTTGCCGATACCGCGACGGCCGACCTGCCTGCGGACTTCGAGAAGCTCGACCAGGACTGGCTGCATGAGAACAACGACAGGGGCCCTCTGCTGTTCACTGCAAACCAGCAACGATTCGAGGACTGGCGCTACCTCAACGGCGACCAGGGCGACGTGCCGACAATCGCATTCATCAAGGCCAAGACATCGCTCACGACGAGTTATCTGTCCGAGGTCCTGTTCACGCCGACGCCGAACGCGGAGTATACCTACCCGTACTTCTACCTTCGATTCGCGCCGACCCTGGCGGCGACCTCTTCGCCGGTCTGGCCTCGCGTGTTCAACCGCGGATGGAAGTACCTCGCAACCTCCCGGGCCCGCAAGAGCATGGAGGCGGGCAAGGCGTGGGAAGCCGACGAGGCGATATGGCAGGACTGGCTCGCAAACGCCAAGGTGAACAACAACGAGGTCAAGTCGAGCAACACGGCCGTCATTGGTGACGGCTATGGCGATCTGGCCAGGACGGCATCCACCCTCTACCAGTGGGGCGGCGGCGGAAGGTGCATCGCAGGATAATCATGGGCCAACTGAAAGCCACATTCCGAGACCTCAATACCGAGCGGGACAAGAACGCCCTGCCGAGCGGAACGTCCGACGTGGCGGTGAACGTTGTCATCGACGGGACGGAACTCAAGGGTCGGCAGGGGTTCGGACTCTGGAGCAATACGGCCACCAACGGCCTGTCCGGAAAGACGGTGCTGAACGGAACGGTCGTGACCTTTGCCAACGGGTACACGTATGTCGTCGTCAAGTGTACGGACGGCAAGCTCTACCAGGTCAAGGTCGACGCCACGCCGGGCGATGCGTTTGCGGCCATCGTTGACAAGTTCAGCAATCACAACACGGCCGACCGAGGCTGGTTCTACTTCTGGGCGGACCGCCTGTACTACAGCGACCGCAAGGGGGTCAGCAAGTGGCACCCGACGGCGGGGACGTGGAAGGCCGGCATCGGCCAGGGCGCGTACCCGACGGTCACGGCGTCGGCCACTGGCGGCAAGGAAGGCTACTACCACGTCTACTCGACGATGGCCAACAGCGTGACGAAAGAAGAGGGCCTGTTGAGCCTTCCGAGCGGGGGCGTGGCGACGTACCTGTCGGAAGGCAACGGCGCCCTCACCGTGGACGGCACGAGATGGACTGCGATGTCCGTCAATGCAAACTACGAGTTCAATGAGGTCCGCATATACTGCACGCTGGGGAACACCGAGTTCAACGGGCTCGGGGCCGGGGTCGAGGTGTTTTCATCGAGGGCATACCTCGACTTCACGCGCCTCCTTGCGGACTTCGCGACCCCGCCTGAGATCGGCAAGCCGGACTGGGCGCAGGACAGGCGCACCCGGTGCGAGAACAAGGGCACGGAGCCGGTAGGCAGCCGGACAGGCTACTTCAACGGCGGCCGGGCGCTCTACCTCGACGTGTACCCGGGCGGGACTTCCGCGCCGGGGCAGTTCCTCTACTCGCTGCCGGACATCCCGACGATGTTGCCGTTGGGGCAGATTCACGGGTATTCCGGGTCGTACTCCGACACGACGACGTTCGTACCAAGGCCCTACGAAGGGCATGGCGTTACCGGCCTCGGCGGGGCCGTAACGGGTTGCGGGGCCGTGGGAAGCACGTTCGTCGCCTTCACGACCACGCAGACGTACTGGTTCCTGCCGTCCCAGAGCGGGGCGCTCAGGCCCGTAATCGCCAGCGAGGCCCAGGGCTGCATGTCCGACCAGGGTTGCGTGACAATCCCGGGGTCCGTGCATGCGCTGGGCAACACGTCGTGGGTGCGTGCCACGAGGGATGGGCTCTTGAACATCGCACGGTATCGGTTCACCCCGACGCTTGAGGAAATCCCGATCGCGTATCGGACGAAGAGCGTTGCCGCCCACTACAGCCACCGGAACGAGGTCTGGATGGCGGTCGTCCAGTCCGGAGGCACGAAGGCAACGCGGATCCTGATCTGGGACGAGAGCCGCGGCGGGCTGATGACGATGTTCGAGCCGGCCAACCTGAGCACCGCGGGCATCGTGGCGATGAAGGAGCTCTCGACACCGGACCACGCGCCGCAGATGCTGATCTTCCTCGACAACGGGAGCATCCTGAACTATCCGGACGGGACGTACCTGGACGGAACGGCGACGGCGTATGCCTGCGAGTGGCAGGGGTACTTCTCGCAGGAGAGACGGCATCAGCACCAGAGGCTGGTCAACGTCCACATGCACATGGGCACCAACGCCGGCGGGATCACGCTGGAAGTCGGCGGCCTGCGCACGTCGGGCCAGAACCTGACAACCACGGGGTACAGCCTCGTCAGCAAGACAATCACGACGGCGAACGACGTAGACGTAAGCGGGGTCGATTTCGACCCGCACATGGACGGGAACCTGTTCAGGGTCAACATCTCCAGCAGCGAGGCCCAGACGGCCGAGTGGGAGGTGTCCGACATGGTAATTGACGTTCAGAAAGTAACATAAGGGTTCACCCGGGAACCCACAAATCCCGGAGAGAAATGGCGTGTAGTGACGGGCGAGCGGGGCCCTACGCCAGTGTAACCGCAGAGGTATAGAGCAATGGGAACTGCAAACGTACTAACGGCATGGGAAATCCGGAAGCTGGACAAGTGGTCCGGGTCACTCAACAAGAAGATCAAGCTCGGCCAGAGGATTCAGCATCTGACCCTTCAGGGCACGTTGGCGGGGGGCGGCGCAACGCCCTTCATTGCCGACGGCAACATAACCGCGAACGACATCATCTGTGTCAGCGGCTATGACACCACGAGCGGCCTGCTCAAGATGAAGCAGGCGGACGCGGACACAGCAGCTTTGACCCAGGACCTGTTCTGGTCGGCCGAGGCGGTCCTGGACACCATCGAAGGCACGGCGCGAAAGCAGGGCAACTTCGTCAGCGCACTGAACGGCACGATTGGCGCGCCGGTCTACCTGAGCCAGACGGTGGGCGGAGTGACGCTGACAGCGCCGAGCGGAGCGACGACATGGGTCGTCAAGGTCGGCTCGCTGGCCACGGCAGGCGCCTCCGGTCGCGTGAGTGTTGACCTCGCGGGTGCGGAGAAGATCATCGCCCACAACCATAGCGACGACAGCACGGGCGGAACCCTGTCGTCCATCGCCGGATTGACCGGCACGACGGAGACGACGTTCACCGTCGATGCGGGCACCACGCACAGCGAACTGGTGCTGTCGGCGGCCACGGCCGGTTCGACCGGATTCGACCTGATCCTCAAGGCGGGGTCGGTTGCCACGGCGGACAGGACCGTCACGTTGCCCGACCCCGGCGGCGCGGACAGCGTTGTCTACGATGCCTTGGCCGCCACGCTGACGAACAAGACGCTGACGGACCCGACGATCGACGACGGCGCGGCCGGGGCGGGCTTCACCAATGCTCAGCACGATCACAGCGACACAGCCAACGGCGGAACGATCAGTACGCCGGCATTGGCCGGAACGACATCGACCACGTGGTCGCTGCTTCCCGCGACGAACGACGGCGACCTGGTTCTCTCGGTCACCGGGGGCGGGTCGGACAACAGCGTCACGATCACCAACAGCGTGACCACGGGCGACATCATCCTCACGCTGCCGAATGCGACGGATACGCTCGTCGGCGTGGCGCTGGCCCAGACGCTCACCAGCAAGACGTTGACGGCCCCGATCATCAACGCCTGCACGATCACCGGCGCCGTGACGATCACCACGCCGACTGTGACGGGAACGTGGACGAATCTCGGCGCGGTGACAACCGTGGACATCAACGGCGGGACAGTCGATGGAACGGCCATCGGCGGGTCCACCCCGGCGGCGGGAGCGTTCACGACTATCGCGGCAAGCGCCGACGTGACAATCGCCGCAGGACAAGACCTGATTCTCGCCCAGGGCGCTGGCGAGATCAAACTCAACGCCGCATCCAGCGGCGGCATCATCATCAAGCCGACCTCGACCACGACGAGTCTCGTTACGATTTCCACCGTGTCGCAGACCGGGGCGCAGACGATCAGCATCCCCGACCTGACTGGCGGGGCTGACACGTTCGCCACGCTGAAGCTCGCAAACGCCTTCACGGCGAACTGCATATTCAGCGGGGCCCCGACGTTCGCTTCGATCACCGGCAACGACGCCAGTCTTGGTGTCACGGGTACAGACGGTGCTGGCGGGGGTGCTGGTGGCATCGTCGCGATTGCCGGTGGGCTTGGGCACACCAACGGAGCCGGCGGCGCGGTAACGACGGTCGGCGGCGGGGGTGCCGGAACCGGGGCTGGCGGTCTGGTCAGCGTGACCGGCGGCGCGTCCGGCGCCGGCGCGACCGGAAACGGCGGGGCGGCTTCGCTCGTCGGCGGGGCGGCAGCATCGGTCAACGGCGCGGGCGGTGCGGCCGCCGTCACTGGCGGTGCCGGAAATGGCACGGGCAACGGCGGGGCGATCACGCTCACCGGCGGCCTCGCCGGGACCGGGGCGACCGGCAACGGCGGCGCTGCCAGCCTGACCGGCGGTGCGGCAAGCGTCACGAACGGAACGGGCGGCGCAGCCAGCCTCATCGGCGGCATAGGCGTCGGGACCGGGGCGGGCGGTGCCGTTACGATCACCGGTGGAGCGGGGACCACAAGTACGGGCAACGGCGGGGCGGTCGCAATCGAGGGTGGCGCGACTGCCAGCGGAACGGCCGGGGCCATCACGATCGGCACTTCCGGGACTGGCACCGTAACCGTTGGCAATACGAGTGTCGTTACAACCATCGTAGGACAGGACCTGGTACTTTCCAGTTACGCGGCAGGGACATTTGAGATCGCCAGCGTCGATGTCTTCCAGTGGGACGCTTCAGCGATAACGCTCGCAGCCGCGGCCAGTACGGCCGGCCAGGCCCTCTACATGGGCAGTGCGGGCGGCGGCGCGGCGGGAAGCAGCGAGGACGGCAAGGCCGGTGCCGCGTGGGCCATCACGTGCGGGTCCGGCTCGAACGGTTACTCCGCGCAGAACCAGGCCGGTGCTGCCGGTG
>DATKUU010000106.1:0-16080 GCA_035530455.1 Phycisphaerae bacterium
CAGAACTCGTGCTGCGAGCCGCTGACCTCCTGCAGGGGGAAGCCAGCGTCGGCACCGCGGTGCAGGTCGTGGTCAACATGCCCCGGATGACAGGAACGGACACGAGCGATCCGCCGACGGCCCTCATCACTGAGGCCGCACCACAGAACACGGCTAAACCCTAGACAAGACTAGGCTTAGGTAGCTATGTCTACGTTAACAGAACGCACCTTATCAGACCCTGAGTCAGGACATGTCAAGGTCAACTGACAGCGAACAACCGGCGAAGGGCGCGCGATCCCGCCTGAGGGGCCCCGGCCTGGGCCAAGGGGTACGGGCGCAGAATTTTTCTGCAGAACGTTAGGGGGTGGCGTCAGCATGAGTTGGAAGTGTTCGGTGCGGTATGGGGCGATAGGGCCGTTGGACTGGCATGTATGGGTACACGCCTTGGATTGGGGGCGGGATCGGCGGATCTACGAGGTGGGGGTTGGCCGGCGGGTCTATCGGGTCTGGCCTCCGCGGCGCTGGTTTGATCCGGATGTGGCGTTTCTGAGGAAGCGGGGGTGAGCGGCATGGCGCAGCAGGTGGGGGTGGAAGCGCAGCAGGTGGTGGGGTTAGCGCAGGCGGTGTGTGACCTGGCGTGTGCGGTGCGGCGGCTGCGGCGGCGGGTGGAGTGGTTGGAGGCGAGGGGGCTGACATGGGACAGCGCGCAGGTGGTCTGTGAGTGTGACCGCTGCCGAGAGGCGGGGATTATGGGGGCCGGTGAAGAGTCCTGACAAGCGGTTCCAGGTCTGGTGGTGTAGTCCAGAAGGGGATGAGGCGGGGACGGTGCGGTGGGCGATCCGTCCGTTTCAGGTGGTGCGGGACGGCCGGACGTGGACGCAGGAGCGCGTGGGCGAGGATGGGGTGTGGCGGTATGTGACGCGCCAGGCGGGGCAGGGGCCGGTGTGGCGGGTGGTGACGTTGATTGGGCCTGGGGAGTCTCGGCGTGAGGCGCGGGTCTCTGAGGTGACAGAGCGATTGCCGGGAGGGTGGGTGTTGTGGACGGTGTGTGGGGACGACGGGAGGCCCCAGTATCGTCATGGCTGAACGAAGCGACCTGGCGATCGGGCATCAGTTGTTGGGAACGGCCGAGACCGGGGTGGCGCTGGAGTGGTCGTCGGTGCTGTCGGAGGTGGCGTCGCGGATGGTGGCGTCTGGGTTGACGCTCTCGTCGTCTGGGGTCTGGAGTGATCATGCGTCCGTGCTGAACGTGCGGGCGGACGCGTACGGGGCGGTGGGGGATGGGGATCCGGAAGCGGGGACGGGGACGGACGACACGGCGGCGGTGCAGGCGGCGTTGAGTGCGGCGAGTCCGGGGATGGTGGTGATGTTCCCGTCGTCGTCGGGGTCGTATCGGGTGACGTCCACGCTGACGGTGCCCAAGGGGGTGACGGTTCGGGGGGAGGGGGGGCGGATCTGGCGGGACTTTTCGTCGAGCGTGGGATACGCGACGATGAACGGTCTGGGGGACAACCGGATTGTGGGGCTCGAGTTCGACGGGGGCTATCGGACGCGGTTACCGGAGACGGCGGATCGGGTGGGCTATGCGGATCTGACGTTGAGTCCGACGGTGGCGGATCAGGACACGGTGGGGTTTGACGTCACGGGATGTGTGTTTCGGTATAGCTGTGGGTCCTCGATTGTCACGACCCGCGGGCGGTCGGTGGCGATTCACGGGAACCGATTTTTTGACTGGTTTGACCACGCGATCTATCTCGGGGCCACGTCCACGGCGGGCGATCATACCCACAGTGTGGTGATCAGCGGAAACACGCTGTATGCGACGTCGGCGACGACCGTGTATGCGGCGATCAAGGCGCGGGCGCAGTGTGACAACCTGACGATTGTGGGGAATAGCGCCTCGCATCCGCTGGCGTGGTTTGTGGAATTAGCGGGGATCGACACGAACACGGTGGGGGATGGCACGAACGTCACGATCACGGGGAACACGGTGACGTGTACGTCGGCGCTCGTGAGTTCGGTGCCCTCGACGGTGACCGCCTACGCCTTTCGTCGAGTGGTCGTGTCGGGGAATGCGTGGACGTGTAGCAGCGGCGCGATCCGGGCGCTCTCGACGACGGCTGGGACGGCGATGCTGGATCTGCTCGTGGTGGGCAACGCGATTCAGCAGGGTGGGATTTCGTATCTCGGGGGGCAGACGGGCACGCTGGGCACGACGGCGGTCGTGCGGGGGAACGACCTCATCTCCACCGTGAGTCCGTTCCTGGTGTGTCACGGGCTGGTGACGTCGCTGGTGGTGCAAGGGAACCGCTGTCGGTGTACGGCGACCTACGTGAGTTCGAACAGCGTCGTGGAGTTCAAGTATCTTGACACGATCGCGCCACCGGCGGCGATCGAGGTGATGTTTCAGGGCAATGTGCTGCTCGACACGTTTGCGACGTTGTGGTTTTTCAATACGGACACGTACACGACGGCGTTGCCGGCGGCGGTGTGGGCGGATGGAAATATCTGTTGGAGTGCGGCGTCGAACACGCAGTATGTGGTGCGGACGACGGGCAGCGCGGGGGCGTCCCAGATTGGGGTGTTCACGCCGGGTGACAATGGGGCGACGCTCTGGGAGTGGCCGACGACGAAGGTGGGGGGATATGGGCAGATCACGTGGGATCCGGCGGAACTCGAAAATGAATCCAGCGTGGCGTCGGCCGCCGTGGCGGTGCCGGGTGTGACGCAGGCGGGTGGCGTGTCGGTGGTGGTCTCTCCGCCGGTACCGCTTCAGGGGTTGTCGGCGACGGCCTCGGTGACGGGCACGGATGAAGTCACGATTGTGCTCAGTAATTTGACGGGCGAGTCGGTGAATCTCGCGTCGGGCGTCTGGCGCGTGCGGGCGGTGTGGCGATGACGGAGGGGACCGATGGCCGGGAGCGCGAGTGACGGCACGAGTTGTCTGCAAGTCTACGTCAATGACACCCTGCGAGGGGACCGGACGACGGCCCTGCGCAAGGCGATGGACGTGACCGCGGTGGCGGCGACGTACTTCATCACCGAGCCGCTCATCTCGACAGGATTGGGCGACCAGACGACCGTGATGCTCGCCTACGTGCGGAGTCTCTAGATGACGGATCGCCGCTACCATGAGGTCGCCCGGTGCTGCTGGTGTGGGGGCCGCTTCTGGTGGGCCGCGGACAGCTATTGGCTCTGTGAGACCGAGGCGTGTCAGACGCGCCAGATGGACTATGCCGTCTGGGTCAAGGGGGCGCGGGGCACGCAGCGGTATCTGTACGTGCCCACGCCCAAACAGGTGGACTTCGAGTCCTGTCCGGCGCGGAATCTGCTGGGCGGCGGCGCGGCGGGCGCGTCCAAGTCGCACGGCGCCCGGTGGGGACAGTATCGGCGGGCGCTGGCCGTGCCGGGGTTTGAGGGCCTGATTCTGCGCCGGACGTTTCCCGAGCTGGAGAAGACGCACTTGCGCCGCATGGCGCAGGATGCGCCGCTGTTGGGCGCCGAGTATGTCGATTCCAAGCGGCTGATGCGGTTTCCGAACGGGTCGCTCATCGAAGCCGGGCACTGTGACGACAAGGATGCGGTCCAGAAGTATCTCTCGACCGAGTATGACCAGATTGACATCGACGAGGCGAGCACGTTCGAGGGGGACTGGCTGATTGAGTTGGCGACCCGCGCCCGGTCGAACAAACCGGGCATTCTGGCCTCGGGGGGCGCGAAGTTCCGCTGCTGGTCGAATCCGGGCGGCATCGGCTCGCTCTTTTTGATGGATTTCTTCATCGACCAGTCGCCGGATCCGGAGCGGTATCGCTACTACGCGCCGGACGAGTGGACGTTCATTCCGGGCCGGGTCGACGACAACCCCTATCTCGACCCGTCCTATGCGCGAACGCTCGAGCAGTTGCCCGAGGCCCGGCGCCGGCAGCTCCGCGACGGCGATTGGCGGGTCTTCGAGGGACAGTTCTTCTCCGCGTGGGACGAGCACACGCATGTCGCGGACTTGGGCGTCGTCTCTCCGGACCTGCGCTGGTTCGGGTCGCTCGACTGGGGCTACAACGCGCCGGGCGTGTGTTACTGGTGGGTGTGTTTGCCGGATGGCCACTATTACCTGGCCCAGGAGTACAAGTTCAACGGGGCGACCGGGCAGAAGGTGACCGTGAAAGAGGTGGCCGAAGAGATCCATCGGGTCTCGCGGATGCTGGGCCTCGACCAGACGCCCGTGATCTACGCGGATCCGGCGACGAAACAGCGCACGGGCCAGGTGGGCGAGTCCATCCTCGAGACGTTCCAGCGCTACGGTGTGCCGATGCAGGTGTCGAACAATGACCGGGTGAACGGGTGGCAGCGCGTCCACGAACTGCTCCGCCTCGCGCCCGATGGGCGGCCGTGGCTGCTGGTCTCGCCGCAGTGTACCTATCTCATCCGCACGCTGCCGGCGGCGGTGCAGGATGACAAGAATCCGGATGACCTGGACACGGCCGGCGACGATCATGCGCTCGATGCGCTGCGGTATGGGGCGATGAGTTGGCCGAGCGCCAGCCATCGCGTGAAGCCCCGGCTGATCGTCCCCGGATCCTTGGCGGATTTCCGGCGCGAACGACGCGCCCAGTACGTGCTGAGTCGCTAAGATGGCTACACCCACCCTCATTACCGTCCGGGCCAGTGCGAAGGCCGCGAAGGCATGGCGGGGGCGGATCGACCATGCCCTGCAGCGGCGCAAGCCCTATGAAGCGTGGTGGGACGCCAACCTGCGTCGGTACGCGCCACGCGGGCACGATAACGTCACACAGTATAACGAGTCCATCAACACCAACCGCGACTATACGCTGGTCGAGCGCAAGAAGTCCGACCTGTTCTTCCGCCGGCCGGACGTGTCGGTCCTGCCCACGCCGCTCATGGCGGGACAGGAAGCCGTGCTGCAGGTGCATCAGACCATCCTGAACGAGAAACTCGGGGAGGATGGCGTGGATGCCGGACAGCTCATGGACGAAGTGCTGTTCGACGCGCTCTGTCCGGCCGGGTTCATGTGGAGCGTGCTGGGCTATAGCGGCGTGTTTCAGGACACGCCGATTCCCGACATGGTGGGCGCCGACGGGACCCCCGTGCTGGCGCCGGTCCCGATTCACGAAGAGGTGTTCTGGTCCCGTCTGAGCCCGAAACAGATACTCCTGCCCGAGGAGTTCAAGTCCTGCCATTACGACAAGGCGCCGTGGCTGGGGTTCCAGTTCGAGATGCCGTTGCGCCAGGCGAAGCGGCTCTGGTCGCTGCCGGCCGCCTTTGAAGGGGACGCGGGGAGCGAGAGCCTGCGCTTCGACCACGGCGAGCAGACGCACGTGAACGAGACGATGGTGCGCGGGACGGAAATCTGGTACCAGTCGAGCCTGTACCGTGACGAGATTGCCCACCCGCTGCACCAGACGAAACTGGTGCTGATTGACGGCGTGGACGCGCCCGTGGAACACCGGGACTCGCCCCATCAGGCGTTTGATGAGATGGGCCGGCTGTCGCCGGACTCGCTCGTCGGGTATCCGATTCATGGCGGCACGCTCCGCACGATGTCCGATGCGGCGTATGTCCCGTCGGACTGCACGATCTCGGCGCCGCTCGTCTCGGAGCTGAACAAGTTCCGTGACCAGATGGTCCGGACACGGGAAGCGAACATTCCCATCCGGATCTTTGATGAAGAGGTGCTCCCGCCCGAGGTGTTGCGGAAGATTCTCGCGGCGCCCATCGGCGGCATGATCCCGGTGCCGAAGACGGCGTTCATGGGCGAGGGGCCGTTCAAGGAGATTGCCCGCGCCAACTTCCCCCGCGAGAACTTCACGTCGAACGACTACGTGGACAACGACATCGCCCGCACGCACGCGATTGACGCCACGCAGTCGGGCGCCCAGGACGCCGGCACGGTCAAGACCGCGACCGAGATCCAGATGCAGCAGGGCAACGCCAACGCCCGCCTGGACAAGGAACGGAACCGCGTGCTGTCGTTCTATCTCCGAGGCGTGACGAAGTTCTCGACGCTCCTGCAGCGGTATCTGCGCGTGGAGCAGGCGGCGGAGATCGTGGGGCCGGAGGCGGCGCAGCAGTGGGCGATGTGGGCCAAGGCGATTCCGACGCGGGTGGCGTTTACGCTCGAGCCGGATTCCAGCCTGCGGACGGACACGGCGCAGCGGCGATCCGAGTCGATGCAGATGTACCAGTTTTTGGCCAACGACCCGAACGTGAATCGGCCCGAACTGACGAAACAGGTCATCAAGGACTTCCGGAAGGATCCGGCCAAGATGGTGACGGATCAACCGCCGCCGCCCCCGACGCCGAAACCGAACGTGAGCTTCAGCATCAAGGGCGAGGACATCAGCCCGCTGAGTCCGCAGTACGACAACGTGCGGACGATTCTGGCGGAGTACGGGATTCAGTTGCCCGAGGCGAGTCCTGATGGCACGCCGGAGCCGCCGCCGGCCGCGGGGCCGCCGCCGAGTCCGCCGCCGCATCCGGGCGGGGCCACGCCGGTGCCGCCCCTGAGCAAGCACGCGGCGGATCGGACGGGCGGGATGCAGGGATCGGGCGCCCCGGCGCCATTGGGACCGGGCGGACAGGTGGGATGAGGAGAGCGATGCCTACGATCACGATTCACGCCGGAAGCGAGACGTTCACCGTGGACGCGAGAGATCGACGTCCTGAACTGCGGCTGGACGATGGCCGCGTGTTCAAGGCCGTGGCCCAACGACCTGATGGATCGTGGGACTACGCTTTCGCGCGACAGGAACGGATGACCTGACGATGCCGTTCTATGACCGGCAATGTCTGGCATGCGGGTGGACCGCGATTGATGTGCTGGAGCCGCACACGCACCAGCGGGCCTGTCCCACCTGTGGCCAGCCCACCGAGCGGGCCTATCTCACGGGGCGCATGGCCACGGTGATTGACGACTCCTGGCCCGGCGGCCGTACGTTCGAAAATCTGGGCCATGACCCGGTGACGTGTTACAGCCGGAGCGAGTACAAGCACGAACTGGCGATGCGGGGCAAGCAGGAATGCGTCCGGCACGTCGGGCGGCCGGGGGGCGATCGGTCGGAACAGACGACGAGATGGATATGAGTGACACCGGACACGGATCGGCGCATTTGTGGGTGCCGGGGGCGAGTGCCTCGTGGCAGCCGGGCGTGCGGAAGCAGACGGTCGAGGCGATTGACCGAACCCGACTGAAGCGGTTCGAGGAGTTCGAGTCGCTCCTGAAAGAGATGGGCCTGCAGTTGGTCTGTGCCCGCTGCACGGCGCTGTTTGGCCCTGGACAGGATGGGGTGCGGGGCAACAACAATCCGGCGGCCGAGGAGCTGTCCATCGAGTGCGGTTGCACACGCCGTATCTGTAAAGTCGGAGGATGACCTGTACCTGTGACGCCCCGGCGCCCGTGACACGGCCGAGTGGTCGGCAGGTCTGCCTGCGGTGTGGCTTACCCGTCGTGGTGACGCCACGGCCGCCGGAACGTCCGTAGCACGCATCGTTCGCGGCGGTCTGCGACAGTGACCGCATGATAGGAGCCCGATGAGCGTTGAGACCGGCGACACACGCCCGACGTTTGAAGAAGCCTTCGCGTCGGCGGACGCCTCGCCAGCGTCCCCCCCGGAGACCCCAGACCCGGCCTCGGCCCGCGCGAGCGCGGAGACGACACCTCCGCCCGAGGACACGGCGACAGCGGATCCGGTTCCTGCCAGCCCCGACGACGAGGCTGGTCCGATCCCCTTCACGCGGCACAAGGAGATTCTGGAACATACCCGGAAGAAACTAGCCGAGGAGTGGGAACCGTATGCCTGGGCGAAAACGATCGAGCGACAGCAGCTCGAGCAGGCCATCGAGTGGTCGAACAAGGTCAAATCAGACCCCAAGGGCTACTGGGCGGCGCTGACCCAGGAAATGCTCGACAACCCCGAGTATGGGACGCAACTCCGGTCGGAGTTGGCCCGTGCCCTGGGGTCCGCGAAAGGAAAACCCGACAAAGCCGATCCCGAACCTGATCCGGACTTGCAGACCGAAGATGGGCGGGCGGTGTACTCGGCGGACCAGGCGCGGAAACTGCTGGAATGGCGCGAGCGCCAGATGGCCCAGCGGTTCGAGTCCGTACTCGGGGAACGCCTGAAACCCTTTGAGGCGCGTCGGCAGCAAGAAGAAGCCGCCGATCGGCTGCGACAAGCCGAGGCCGACGCGAACCAGGTGTATCAGCGCGTGAGCCAGTATCACGGATTCAAGGAGCATGAGAAGACCATTGCGGACCTGATGGTCAAGGATGGATCGCTCTCGGTGGACCAGGCATATGTCCAGGTGCTCCACGAGACGATTCTCCCCAGCCTGAAGGCGACGGACCAGCAGGCGGTGTTGGCCGATCTGCAACGGCGAGCGGCGGCGAGCGGGACGAACCCGTCAGCCGCGGCGCCAGTCACCCCGCGACGGCCCAGAGACTTCTATGAAGCGTTGGGCGTCGAGCGGTAAGAGGACACGAACATGGCTGATCCCAATCTGGGTCAGACCGTAGCGTCTTCGTGGGAGGCGGTCGTCGGGACGAAACCCGAGGACAATATCTTCGAGGACTACTACGTGCTGCGAACGCTGGAGAAGGGGGGCACGCTGCCTCTCTCGGGCGGGCGCACGATCAATGGCCCCATCGAGTACGCCACCAACACCACGGTTCAGGCGTATTCGGATACGGACACCATCAGCACGACCCGCGTGGACGTGTTTGATGAGTTCCAGTATAGCTGGGCGGAGTACGCGGGCACCGTCGTCATCTCGGCCCTTGAAGAGGCCAAGAACGCGGGCGAGGGCAAGAAGTTCGCGCTGCTCCCGGCGAAGCTGGAGAACCTGCGGAATTCGCTCCGCAGCAAGAAAAACACCGACATCCTGGGCACCGTGACCGGCAAGAACATGCTGGGCTTCCAGGATCTCATCGCCGTGACGACCAGCACGAACACCGTGGGCGGGATCTCACGGGCCTCGTTCTCGTTCTGGGACAACCAGAGCGTGACGGGGACGCAGACGACCTCGGCCTACGACAACCTCCGCGCCGCGATGCGGAACTGCTACAACTCCTGCTCGAACGGCATGGCCGGGGCGCACCCGACCAACACCGTGACGACGCAGACCGTCTTCGAGGCGTATGAGGGACTCCTCCTCGCCAACGAGCGGTTCACGTCCAAGGGCAAGGGCGAGGGCGCGTTCACCACGCTGTCGTTCAAGGGCGCCGAGATCGCCTACGACAACGACTGCCTGAGTGCGGCGCTCTACTTCTACAACCCGAAGTTCATCAAGCTGGCGTACAAGAAGGGCCGGTGGATGCACATGAACGAATCGGTGCGTCCGGCCAACCAGACGGTGGACATCTACCTGGTGGACTCCATGTGTCAGCTGATCAGCGGGAACCCGCGTCGGCTGGGCGTGGTTCACACCATCACCTAGAAAGGAGGGTCATCTCATGGCGAATCTCACGCAGCGACCAATGGCCTTCCACGGGGCCACCTCGATTGTGGACTCCACGCAGCACCCCCCGCTGGGGGCGACCGGCGTGGACACCAACGGATACGAGTATCTCTACGTGGACTTCCAGGCGCCGTTCATTGCCGGCGAACTGGTGGTGCTCGACGAGAACTATCTGGCGACCTTCCTCACGTCCACCTCGGTGGGCGCGGTCGGCGTCGTGATGGGCACCGTGTCGGCGTCCGACCGGTTTGGCTGGGTCATGGTTCGTGGCCAGGCCACCTCGGTGGTGGGCACGTCGAACATTGCGGACGGGGGCGTCATCATGGGCGCCGCCGGGACAACCGGGGCCGGGATGGCCGCGGCGTACAACCAGGCGTCTGACGCGGGCAACATCATCTACGGCGCGATTGCGCGGTCGGCGGGCACGTCCGCGACCTCGTTCACCGTGGGCGATGGGTCCACGCAGGGCTCGACGTTCACCATGCAGCTCCACTACCCGTTCGTGCTGGGGCTGACGCATCACCTGTCGTCGGGCGTCTCCACGTAGCCGATGGCGTACGTGCGGACCCCGACCGGGCTGTTACTGCAAGTGGGCGAGGTGGATCGGCCTGGCCAGCCGATTCCGCCTCGCGCACGCTTCGGGATTGGAGGGCTTCGCAAGATCGCCCTCATCGGAACGGCGGCGACCATTTATCACGCGCCGTGGGATGACCCGACGTGGGAAATCTGGTCGCACGCCTCGGCCGTCAATCTGGTGCCCCAACAGCGCGTGGATCGCTGGATTGACCTCCATCCGCCCCACTGTTGGCGACAGCCGAAACGGTGGCACACCGATTACTACGGCTGGCTGAAGACGCTCCGGACGCCGATTTGGATGCAGAAGAAGTACAAGGACGTGCCGGCGTCGGTGCCGTTTCCGAAAGACCGGCTGCTGTCCGAGTTTGGCCGCTACTTCACGTCGCAAACGGCGTGGATGATTGGGGCCGCGTTGACCGAAGGCGTGACGCATTTGGGGTTCTTCGGCGTGCATTACGAATCGAATGCGGAGTACCGCTCACAGCGGGCGGGCTGCGAGTGGATGATGGGCGTGGCGTTTGGACGTGGCGTGAATCTCGTGTTGCCGCCCACGTCGCCCCTGCTCTCGCGCCCGACCTGGCTCTACGGCTACGAAAGCCACGAGAATAAGGCGCGGGCGGACGTGTACACCGAACCGCCGCCGCAGGACAAGAAGATTACGGCCAAGTGGACGCCGGACGAACGACCCAGTTCCGTGGATCCGTTCGGCCCGTTTCGTGACCATCAGCGGAAGATGAAGGAGCAGCGTGATGAGCTTTCTGCTACGGGGACATCTCATGGGGCGGGACAACATCGCCGTGGGGTCAGCGACGGGCCGGGAAATGATCGTCAGCGGGTCAAGCCAGCCAAGCCCCACAACCGCGTTTCTCGACAACGTCGCCGTGGGCGGGGCCATGTTGCCCGAAAACAATCACGCTAGTTCCGTGGCGAGTTCGTCAAGTCCCACGGTGGAGTTGATGAAATAATGGCCTGGCCCAAAGGGGTGCCACGCGGCCCGCGCCGCGGGGGACCAGAAAAGGAGTCTATGAGTACCGACGCAAGCCCCGTCATCGGACTGACGGCGGAGCAACTACAGCAGATCCTCGCCGCGGTCAAGAGCGATGACGCCCAGCGCGATGCCCGTCTGGGCGAGATCATGGCCCAGGCGCGACAGCCGAAGCCCGAGAACGAACACTTGCCGCCCGCGCAGGATCCGAACAACAAGCCGGACCTGAAGTGCCGAATGTTCGATTGCGGCTTCCCGATCGGCAAGGACGTGTATTCCGCCGAGGCCATCACCCTGCTCAACCAGATAGCCCCAGGCGAGTATCGAATCAAGAAGGGCGACAATTCGATGACCGTCGTGACGGTGGACGGCGACCGTGACGCGGGCGGGGCGTTGACCCAGATGCGGATCAGCCGCGAAGCCAAGGGTGACAAAAAGCACAACTGGCCGCCGTTTGTCGATGTGCTGAAGCAGATCGTGGCGCAACAGGCCACGTAAGGGAGGGTTCGGCATGGGGGCGTTGCGCCGGGCGTTGATCCGTCCGTGTGACCTCACCCCCCACAGGGCACCGCGATCCGCCAGCGCGCCCCCCATGCTGACCCGATAGGAGTCTTCTGATGACGCTGGAAGCCCTCTTGGCGGATTGCTACCGGAAGGCCGGTTTTCCCGTCGTGCCGGATACGACCGTCACGACGCGGCTGACGGCCTTCCTCAACGAGACCGTCCAAGAGATCCTGGCCGAGCCGGGGATGACGCGCCTGGCCGACCTGGCCGCGCCCATCACGTTTGCGTCCGTGGCGAGTACGCCCACGGCAACCCTCCCGCCCAACGTGGCGCGGGTGCTGGCCATCACCGACCGCACGAATGATGCGCGGCTCGAGTCCCGCGACCTCCAGTGGTATCGGTCAGTGGAGCCGGATCCCACGGCCAACACGGGCACGCCGGAAGTCTGGGTGCCGATGGGGCTGGTGCAGGTGGCCGTGCAGCCATCGGATGCGTCGGAACTGTTTGCCAAGTCCACGTCGGCCTCAGACGTGAACCCCCTCTACATCGAGGGGTACCGCACAGGGGGCTACTTCAAGGCACTCAACGTGGCCATGACCGGCACGACGGCCGTGTCGCTGTCGGCCTCGTTCGCGGACTTTCTTGAGGTGACGAAGTGTTACCTCGCCGCGCCGGCTGTCGGCACGGTGACGCTCCACGAGGACAGCGGGGTGGGCACCACGCTGGCGACGATTCCGATTGGCCAGACGTTCGCCCGGTATCACCAGATTGCGTTGTGGCCCACGCCGGCCGCGGCCGTGACCTACTACGTGGATGCCGAGCGCGACCTGCCCGACATGGTGAACCCGACCGATGAGCCGGTCCTGCCCGTGCGGTTCCATCGGGTGCTGGTGGAGGGCGCGTTGATGAAGGAATGGCAGAAGAAGGATGACAGCCGATACCGGGATGCCGCGAGCCGCTTCGTTCGTGGGGTGGGACAGCTGAAAGCGTGGCTATGGTATCCCCCCGATGAGGTGCCGGTCAAGTCGGGCGAAGGGCCGAGCGTGCGGTTCTCGCGCCTGGGCGCGTGGGCGCCGGCGGACTGGGTGAAGTAGGATGGCGCAGGCGAAGTCGTTCCGTCTCGTGATTGATGACCTGCGTGGGGGCCGGAACGGCTACGATCCGCCCACGGCGCTGCCGGACAATCAGTGTGTCGATGCCGTGAACGTGGACTGGCGGGGCGGAGCGTGCGTGGCCAAGAAACGGCGGGGCACGGCCACGCTGACCACGACCGGGAAAACGGGGACGCTGCCGGCGGAGTATATGTGCCGCCACGTGCCGGGAAATTCTGAGGCGGCAGCCGAACTCTGGATCGTCTCAGACTTCGCTGGAACGCCGACGCTCGAGCGCCTCGCGGGAGGTACGGCCTGGGCCAACATCTCTTTGATTGATACCTGGAATCCTAGCACGCAGGCCAACGCCTGTAGTTTCAACGGCAAACTCTTCTGGGCCGGAGATTCCGCGGCGAACTACCTGCACGTCTGGGATGGCACGAGTTTCCGTCGGGTGGGCATCACGAAACCGGCCGCGCCGACCGTGGACGATAGTGCCGTGGGTGGGGCGTATGGGGCGGTCGAGCGGTACTACAAGGTCGCCTATACGGTGCAGGTCAGCGGAACGACCGTCAGGCGATCGGAGTTGTCAGCGGCCAGCACGGCGTTTACCCCAGATGGCGCACACGACTCGGCCGTGATTACCAAACCGGCCGCCACGAGCCCGACCTGTGGCGAGACTCACTGGGAAATCTACGGGTCCATCGACGACACGACCTACAGCCTCTTGGGGACCGTGGCCGTGGGGACCACGACGGCGAACGATACGTCCGACCCCAACAACTATGGCGTCGATTTCCCGACCGGGGCGCCACTCGCCGGCACGAACGCGCCGCCCCCGAGCGCAAAGTATGTGATCGCGTTTAACAACCGGTTGGTCATGGCGGGCGCGTGGGAAACGTCTGGCGGCGAGACTACGCCCAAGAACAACCGTGTCTGGTTCACGCCGGTCCTGGGCGCCTCAGATGTGGGTGACGACGAGCGGGTCCCGTCAAGTTACTATCTCGACCTCAACGAAAATAGCGGGTCGCACATCACGGGGTTGGCGGAACTCTTCGGGAACGTCTACGTGTTCATGTCAGAAAGTCTGTGGGTGCTGTCCACGACGGGCGATGCGGATGCGCCGTTTACCGCGAGGAAGATCAGCGGCGTCATTGGGGCCATTAGTAATCGAACGATTGTGTCGGCCGAAGATGGGTCGGGTCAACCGGCCGTGTACTTCCTGGCGAAGCGTGGGGTCTATCGGTTCGGGGTGGGAGGGCTGGAATACATCGGGCGACCAATGGAAGACCTCTGGGCAGCGGCCCTGGCTTCGGCTTCTGGCGGGCTGACCAATATGGTCGTCTGGAGTCACGGGATCTATTACACCGATGCCCGCCAACTGTGGTTCTGGATATACGATGGCACGTCGACGCGCGATGGGTGGGTCTACCAAGTCGATCTGGGCGCGTGGTCTCGACTGGACGGAGCCATTACGCACGCGAGAGCCTCGTGTCTCTTCAGTGAGACCGTCGGGGCCTCCATGAGTGCGACCCTCAAACCGTACATCGCTGGTGGACAGATTGACACGTTGGGGAACACGGTGGTCAAGTGCGATACCGGCACGACCGACGCCTCTGCGATTTTCGCGCCCACGATCACGGCCTCCGTGACGCTGAAGCCATATCTCCTGGGTGACGCCGAGTTCCAGTGTGGCGTGACGAGCCCAATCGTCGTGATGACGGCGAGCGCCCAGACGGACCTGCAGGTGCTCTACCGCCCGGACTTTGGCGAGCAGGCCGACGTCTGGGATGTCAAGCCCGTGACGGCCGATGGGAGCGAAACACGCAAGCGGCTGGTCTTCGAGGGGTTACAGACCTCTGGGGTCTATGCCGTGCAGCCCATCATCAGTAACACGGACGTGGACGGCGCCGGGTGGACGATTGATCGCGTGGTGATTCGGTACACGCGCGAGGATGCGGCCCCATGAGCACCGTGACGCTCGGGAACGTGCCGGAACTGGAGGGCCTTTCTCCGGCCCTCGTGCGGGAATTGCGGGCAATCGCCAATACGGCGAACCTGAACGCTGTTGTCTTGGATCGTCTTAGTGGCCCAGTCGTCCATCTCAGTGCGTTTGGTGCGGTGGCCGATAGCACGACTGATTGCCTGCCAGCTGTGCGGGCGGCATTGTCGGCGCTCCCGAGCACGGGCGGGGTGATTCTGTTGCCGCCGACCAAAGGAAAGCACTTGTACTTCTCGGACACCCTTGACCTCACAGCGCTGGGTGGATCGAGTCGTGCGGTGTCGCTCGTTGGGGCGGGCCGCCAGCGGACGCTCCTGAAGGTACGCGGGACAGGACCGGGGATTCTCGCCACTAAAAGCAACACGCGCTTTACGTGGCTGTCTGACTTCTCGATTCACGGCCCCTGCGCGGTCTTGCCGACGACGCAGACGGCGGGGAACTACGGCATTACGACGCAGAACAGTGGCGTCGGATTCAGTTTCAATATTGAGCGAGTCGAGGTCCGGTACTTTGCCGACGATGCGATTCGCATCCGGGGCGCGACAGGGCCGACCCTCATCCGCGATGTCTTCGCTTTTTACAATGGCGGATATGGCGTGAATGTGGTGAACGCTGACGGCGAAAGCCCCCAAGATGTGTCAGTGGAAGGCGGAGCGATTCAGTTTGGATGGGGCGGAATTCATACAAATGTCGTTTATTCCATGATGCTGCGCGGGTGTGACATCGAACTGGACGCCAACGGTCGCTATCCGGCGGTCTACTTGGAAGGGGCCAACGGGGTGACCTGTCTGGACGTGACGGCGACGGTGACCGCCACGGGGACGACGCCAGCGGCGGTGGTGGTGTTCGGGTCGGCAACGGGGTGTGCCTGGGTGGGGGGCCTTACGCGCAACGCCGCCGCGGCGGCCATCCACAACTTCTACTTCGATGGGTCGTATGACCATAACGTCGTGTCGAGCGGGTCTCATTACAACACCGCAAACAGTGGCTACTTCGCCTCGTTCAACGGGCACACTGACTGTGGCTTCTATCATCCTCGTGTGGTGGGGACCACGTATAGCGCCGGGTACGATGTCGTCAATGATGCTGTCGCCAACCGCACGACCGCGTTTGGCGTGAAATGCGCGAGTTATCCAACCCCGGACGATACTGGCGCGGTACTCCCCATCACGAGCATCCCGGTGCTCTGTATGACCGAACGCAGCGCCCCCACGGGCGTGGCGAATGTCGCCCAAGTGTACGCCGTTGATAATGGGGGCAAGACCGAACTGCGCGTGATCTTCGGCAGTGGCGCGGCGCAGACGATTGCGGCCGAACCGTAAGGCGTCCGCAGCGGACTCGGCAGGGGGTGAAGAAAGCATGGAGCACAATGGCAACCGCGTACACGAGCAACCCGCCCAAGGATCCGTATGAGCAGGCGCGGCGCCGGGCGCTGATCAGCAAGTTGACGGGGCCGGCGGAGGGTCCGG
>DATKUU010000107.1:0-3416 GCA_035530455.1 Phycisphaerae bacterium
GCGTGCACGTCCATTCCCATATAATACATGGCAGGTCTCCTCTTGCTCGGCCCTTGGTCTGCGACCGAGACTCTCTCGGTCGGCTATCCAACTCCAGACTAGCCGACTTGAGGAGACTTGCTCCATAGTATCATAACCGTGGGCGGTTCCGCCCCGCCACAGGCGGGTAAACTTCGTCCCGGCGCACCGGGACAGGAACCGCAGGCCGGCACACCGTAGGGCGACGGGTGTTTGGCATGAGGATAGGTTAGTCGGCCGGAAGGCGAGGAGCAAGGGAATAAGGCGGTCCACGGCTTGCCCGCCATAGTCCCGGCCAACCGGGACGACGGCGGGTCCACGGTCCAAAAAGGCAGGCAACGGATTCACGGCGAGATCCTTCGCTGCGCTCAGGATGACAGAGAGCGCGGAAAGTTCGCCCTCACCCTACCCTCTCCCACAAGGGGAGAGGGAAAGGCGCACCCTTCAGCGCTTGACTTGGCGCGCGGGGGGGCTTTAGACTGGTTCGGCTCGCAGGCGCGGCGACTCTTCCTGGGCAGGCCGCTGAAAAAGTCTGGAAAAGGGGGCAGGCACCTTTTCCCAAAGAAAAGGGGACACGGAAAAGGGGACAGGCACCTTTTCCGACCCCAGTCCCCTTTTCCAGCCCGCTGCGTACCAGGCGAACAAACGGACCTCAACGATGAAGACGCGCATCCTTGTCGCATCCGAAACCGGCCCGAACGGCCCGTCGAGAGCCTCTGGGTCTAGCGACGGGTCGAACGACGACACGGTGCGCGAAGCCGCAGAGGCCCTGGCCCACGGCCAAATCGTCATCTTCCCGACGGAAACGGTGTACGGCATCGGGGCCAACGCCGCCGACCCGCGTGCCATGGCCGAACTGGACCGCCTGAAAAGCCGGGCGCCCGACAAGCCCTATACGCTGCACCTCGGGGGCCCGGAGGAGGCCCAACGCTATGCCGGCCGCCTGTCGCCGCTGACCACGCGCCTCATCCGGAAGGCCTGGCCGGGACCGCTGGCGCTGGTCGTCCCTGACCGTCGCGGGGGGAACCCGCCTTGCGCCCCGCTCGTCGAAGAGGGGATTTACTACGAGGGAACGGTGGGCCTGCGGTGTCCGAGCCATCCGGTCGGTCGGGCGATTCTTCTGGCCGCGGGGGTGCCTGTGGCGGCGTCGAGCGCGAACGCGGCCGGTCATCCCCCGCCCCACGAGGCCGGCCAGGCCCTAGCCGAGTTTGACGGCAAGGTGCCGCTCATCGTGGACGCAGGGCCGACGCCCTACGCCCGGCCTTCGACGGTGGTCCGCATCCGGGAGGACGATTCCTACAAGGTCCTGCGGGAGGGGGCGATTACGGCCCGGCGGGTGGCGAGGCTGGCGCGGACGCGCCTCTTGATGGTCTGCTCGGGCAACGTGTGTCGGAGCCCGATGGCGGTGGCGCTGGCGAAACGGATGCTGGCGGACCGTTTCGGCTGCGAGCCGGAGGAACTTGCGGATCGCGGCATCGAGGTGGCCAGTTGCGGGACGGGGGCGGTGGGCGGGCTTCCGGTGACCCGTCATGCGGCCGAAGCCCTGGCCGAGCGCAACCTCGACGCCGACGACCACCGGAGCCGGCCGATGACCGTTGACGCGCTGCTGGCGGCCGACTATATTTGGGTGATGACGCGGGGCCAGCGGGACGCCGCGGCGGCGCTGGCGCGGGAAGCGGCCGGGCGCGTTAGCCTGTTGGACCCTTCGGGTGAGGAGATCGGCGACCCGATGGGCGGAGACGTGGGAGGGTACCGGACGTGCCTCGAGCGTCTCGCGCGGGCGGTGGCGCAGCGGATAGAGGAGATCGCCTGATGAAAATCGCGCTGGGCAGCGACCACCGCGGGTTTCAGACGAAGGAACGCCTGAAGAACGCGCTCCAGAACCAGGGGCACGAGGTCCTGGATTGCGGGGCGGAATCCGCCGATTCCAGCGACTATCCCGACTATATCCTGCCGGTGTGCCTGATGGTGGCGCGCGGCGAGGTGGATCGCGGCATCCTCTTGTGCGGGACGGGAATCGGGATGACGATGGGCGCGAACAAGGTCGGGGGCATCCGGGCGGCCCTGTGTCACGATGAACTGACGGCCGAGATGAGCCGACGCCACAACGACGCCAACGTTCTGTGCCTTCCGGCGGACCTCGTGGGGGAAGAACTGATCCGGCGGATGGTGGTGGTGTGGCTGAGCGCGCCGTTCGAGGGGGGGCGACACGCGCGCCGCGTCGCCAAGGTGATGGAGGTCGAGCGGTACCTCTGCGGTCCGGCGGGCGAGAACGCCGGCAAGAAGAAGCAAAAGAAGGCGTGAGATCTCGCCCAGGCTCAGTCTGACCAATCGCGCGGCGGCCCCGCCCCGGCGGGTAAACTTCCCAGGCCACCGCGCATGGCACGGAAAGCGGTGGCGGCCTAGGAAGGCCGCCACCCTTTAGTTATGAAACCAGTTCTGGAAAAGGGGACAGGCACCTTTTCCAAACGGCCGGAAAAGGAGCCAGTCCCCTTTTCCGCGCGCAAGCGGCACGGCAACCGCTTAGGTCGGGAGGGCGGCGAGGCTCTCGGTCGTGCCGACCAGAACCAGCACGTCGCCTTCGCGGATGGTGGTGTGGGGCATGGGCAGGTCGAGGACCTGTTCCTCGACCACCTCGCCGCCCGAGGAGTCCTGGCGTTTGACCGGGCGCTTAATCGCCACCAGGTTGACCTCGTGTTTTTTGCGGAGGTCAATCTCGCTCAGGGTGCGGTCAAACCAGACGGCGGGCGCGCGGATCTGCACCAGGCTGTGACCCTCGGAGAGTTCCACGTGGTCGATAATCTGGGGGTTCGCCAAGTGGCCGGCGAGGCGGACCGCCATTTCCTCTTCGGGAAAGATGACCTGGTCGGCGCCGATGCGGTCGAGGATGCGGCGCTGAATGCTGGTGGAGGCGCGGCTGATGACATGCCGCACGCCGAGCTCCTTGAGCGTGGCTGTCGCCAGAGCGTTGGCCTCGAAGTCCTCGCCGATGGCGACGACGGCGGTGTCCACCTTGTCCACGCCCTGGCTCTTGAGGGCCTCGGGCTCGGTGGCGTCGAGGCAGACGGCCAGGGCGACCTCGTCGCGCATCCGCTCGACAATCGCCTCGCGGGCGTCCACCGCGATGACCTCGTGACCGGCTTCGGTGAGTTCCTTCGCCAGGCGTTGGCCGAAACGTCCCAGCCCAATCACCATGAACCGTTTCATTCTTTTCCCCTTCCTGGCCGTCGGTTCCCCGACGGCCCTCAGGACCGTCCACACACGGTACGCGCCCAGTAAACTGGGCGGCTAACTGTGACGGACGCTAAGCCGCAAGCGGTTATTATGACCGGCAGCACCGCCGGCCGCCAATCCTAAACCGTCCCGTCAGGAGATCGCGACGTTCTCCATCGCATACG
>DATKUU010000108.1:0-9713 GCA_035530455.1 Phycisphaerae bacterium
GAAGTGGCCGACGAAAAGGCCGAACGCGCGACCGGCATGATGTTCCGCGACCGCCTGGGACCCGACGAAGCGATGCTGTTCGTCTTCCCCCGGCCGGACAACCTCGCCTTCCATGCGAAGAACTGCGCCGTGGACCTGGACCTGGCGTTCCTCCGGGCCGACGGGACCATCGCCCAGACGGAGCGTCTGGAGGCGTACAACGAGGAGGCGGTTTTCAGCCGCGAGCCCGTCCAGTTTGTGCTCGAGGCGCCGGCGGGGTGGCTGGAGGCGCACGGCGCAGCGGCGGGCACGCAGGTGGAAATCCCCGCGGACGTGGCGGCAAGCGGCCGGGACTGATTCGCGGCGTCATCAGGAAAAAGGGGACGGGAGTCTTTTGCCGGAACGGCCCTTCGGGTGCTTCGCACAAAAGACTCCCGTCCCCTTTTTCCACACGGTACAATGCCGGCAACCGGCCTCGACACGGCCACAGCGACCAACGGAAAGGAACCGGACATGGCGGAGAACGAACCGGCCCCGAAACGCGAACCCTATGGGCCAGGCCTCCTGATGATTTTCGGTCTGTTCCTGCTGGCCATCGCGGGGTGGTGCGCGCGCGACTTCCTCGGCCTGAGCGACCGCAGCCGCGAAGCCTGGGACCATCACGAGTGGTTCTACCTCCTCTTTAACGGCACGGGGTTCATCGGCGGCATCGGGTCCGCTCTCTACGCCTTCATTCTTGCGGCCATCCGCTCGAAGCGAGGCATCGGCGTGCCGCCCGCCGAACCCCCGCCCAGCCCCGACCGGCCGCAGGACACCTAGGCCCGCCGACCGCGGCGCTTCGGCGGGCGCGATCTCTCCGTGCACAGACAGCACGGCCGGCTCGTATAAGTGAGGGGTACGCGGCCTTAGCAAAAGGAACGAGCGATGAAGCGACCGACCGTACTCGTGACGGCCGTGGCGCTGGCGGCGTGGGCGGCCCTGGCGACCATAGGATGCGCCGGCGAACCCGCCGAGACGCGCCCGTCGGCGGAGAAACCTTCGCCGGCCGCAGCCGCACCCCGGACGGCGCCTGAAGCCCTCGCCGCAGACCTTCAACAGAAGTGCCGGGCGGCCATCGAACGCGGCGCCGCCTTCCTTCTCGCGGAGCAGGCCGACGACGGTTCCTGGGCCCAGGGCAACGTCGGCATCACGGCCCTCTGCGCCCAGGCGCTGCTGGAATCCGGCCGCACCGCCCAGGACGAGCCGGTGCGCCGGGCCGTCCAGTACCTGGTGGCGCGCCAAGCAGACGACGGAAGCATCGGCGACGTGGGCCTGGTGACCTACACGACGAGCATCGCCTTGATGGTTCTGGTGGAGGCCGACCGCGACGCGTACGCCCCCCGGATCGAAAAGGCCAAGGCCTACCTCATCGAGCACCAGTGGGACGAGGCCGAGAGCATTGACCAGGGCCATCCGTGGTACGGCGGCGCGGGGTACGGGCAGCACGAGCGGCCGGACCTCTCGAACGCCGCCTTCTTCCTGGAGGCGATGCACGAGGCCGGCGTGCCGAAGGACCATCCCCTCTGGGCCAAGGCCCAGGTTTTCCTCAGCCGCTCGCAGGACCGTAGCGAATCGAACGAGGGAACGTTCGTCGGAACGGACAGCGGCGGCTTTATCTACTCGCCGCACGGCGGGGGCGAATCGAAGGCCGGAACCGTGGACCTGCCCGACGGGCGGAAGGGACTGAAGGCCTACGCCTCGATGACCTACGCCGGGTTCAAGAGTTTCGTTTACGCGGGCCTCGAGCGCGACGACCCGCGCGTCCGGGCCGCGCTGGACTGGATCCGCCGGCATTGGACCTTCGAGGAGAACCCGGAACTGGGGCAGCAGGGCCTGTACTATTATTACCTGACGGCCGCCCGGGCGCTGACGGCCTGGGGCGAGGACGAAATCCTCGACGCCCGACAAAAACCGCACGACTGGCGGGCCGAACTCGCCGACGCACTCCTCCGACGCCAGCAAGCCGACGGGTCCTGGTTCAACGAGGCCGACCGCTGGTTCGAAGGAAAGGAAATCGCCGTCGTCCCGACCAGTTACTCCATCATCGCCCTCACGAAGTGCCGAGGAGGTTGACCATGCGAAGCGTCCCTGCCGCAGCCCTGGCCGTCGGAGTGTTGATCTCCCTCGGGCCGGCGCAGGCCGCAGAGGCGCCCCCCGCACCGGCGGCCGTTGCGCCGGCTCCGAGTCCGGCCGCCGCCGAGTCGCCGCGACACCTCGTCCAGGAGTTGCTCGACCCGGCTAAGCGGAATGCGGCCCTCGACAAACTGATGCAGCTGAACCACTACAAGGGTGGTCCGCACGACACAGCCCTCGTCAACCACGTCGTGGTGTGTCCGCAGCCAAAGGGGGAACCCCTGTACGCGGTGTTCAAAGACGAGCACTATGCTGACTGGTCGGGCGCCGGGCTCGGCAAGCCGCGGGGCCACGTCCTCCTCTTCGATTCAGACGGCAAGTACGTACCCTTCTACAAGAACGCCAACGATCCCTGGGGCGTCTTTGAGGACGTCAACGGTGACGGCATCGTTGAGAACGTCGAATCGTGGTATTGTGGCGAGTTGCGGTCCTGTACGATCCTCCACGTCATACCGATCGTGGAGAAGCCGATGCCCCTCTTGTGCGTCGCCTACAATCCGAAGCAGCGAAAGACCGAGACATGGGCATGGCAGATGGCCGACGCCGGGAAGGACGGCGCGCTCCAGATCCAATTGGGGCCCGTGGTCAAGATCCTCGGTGACCCGGCCCACAGTCGGGACGACAACGGAACCAACAAGCAGATCAACCCCGTTGTCACCTATACGTGGGACAAGGATAAAAAGGCGTATGTGGGACCGGCAGGAGGCGATGACCAGCCCTTCAAGCGCCTCGACCCGGAGAAACCGCTGAAGGAGCAGATCGAGCCCTTTGATGCGCCGCCGGAGCCGAAGCCAGCAACCTCGGCACCCGCCGCCGACACCCCAGCGCCCGCCGAGCAGCCCGAGGCCGTCGTCCTGAAGACGCTGCCCGGCATCGTCGTGGACACCCAGCGGCGCGAAATCATCCTCGAAGGCCGCGTCTGCCTCCAGAAAGGAGCCCTCGAACTGGTGGTCTGTTCCCAGGGGACGCGCGAGCACGAGAGCATCGTTGTGGTGAAGGCCAGGCCGTCGCACCTCGCGTTCGCCCTGGCGCTGGTGGGGGTGGAGCCGGGCCGGCCCGGCCACATGACCGAGGCGGGGGCGTTCAGCCCGCCCGCCGGCCAGGTGCTCAACATCACCGCCCGCTTTCTCCGGACGCAGACCGTGGACGGCCGGGAACATACCGAAACCGTCGAGGTTCCCGTGTGGAAACTGCTTGCGCTGACGGGACGCGACGCGGCGCTGGAGCAGCCGATTGAATGGGTCGCGGTCGCCCGGCCGGAAGAAGCCGCCCTCCGGGCCGCCGACAGGGAGGGGACCGTCCTTTGCCTCTCGAACTTCCCCGAGGCGGTCATAGACGTCCCATTCGAGTCCACCGCCGTCAACGCCAACCTCGTGTACGAGGCGAACCCCGCGGTCGTCCCGCCCGTCGGAACCGCCGTCGAACTGGTCATCCGCCCGACGGCCCGGCGCATCGAGCCGAAGAAGGTCCAGGTCGAGGTGACCTTGCGCAAGGGCCGGCCGGCGATGCTCGACGGCAAAGAGATGAGCCTTGCTGAAATCAAGGATGCCGTCAACGCCATGCCCATCTCCGTCCGCGCAGCCGCGCTGAAAGCCGACGCCGACGAAACCTTCGGACGGGTCATGCAGGTCAAAGACCTGTTGGAGAACGCGCTGATGCGGGTCCGGCTGCTGGTGCTTGAGCCGTCGAAAGAGTGATTTCCGCCTTCACAACCTGCCGCTGTCGCGGTGCCGCTGCATGGCCCGCCGGCAATGGCACGGCCGGTCCGGCGCGATGCGCGCCAGCGCCGCCTCTAGAATCTCCGGCAACCGCTCGGCCGCACGGTCCCCCTCGGCCAGTTCCGCGTCCGTCGCCATCCCTTCAAAGAGGACGTCGCCGCGGTACGGCCTCGGCGCAACCCCCTCGGCCGGATTGACCACCCAGCAAAGGGCGGCGTAGCAGAGTTCCAACTCGCGCGCGAGGGCAAACTCCGGCGCCAGCGTCATTCCCACCACCGACGCCCCCTCCCGCGCAAAGGACCGAATCTCGGCCGGCGTCTCCAGCCGCGGACCGTCCGTGCAGACGTACACGCCGCCCATTCGATGCGGCACGCCGGCAGACCGGAGCGCCTCGCCCAGCGCGCCGGAGAGCGACGGGCAAAACGGCTCGGCATGGCGCAGCACGCCCAGGCCGCTCGTCTCGAAGAATGTCTTCGCGCGAGCGGTGGTCTTGTCGAGAATGTCGTCCGGCACGAAAAACTCACCGACCGCCAGGCCCGGGTCAATCGCGCCGCAAGCGCTGGTGGCCAGCACGGCGCCCGCGCCGCGGGCCTTCAGGGCCCAGAGGTTGGCGCGGTAGTTGACGGCCCAGGCGCCGAGGGAATAGCCCTTTTCGCCGTGGCGCGCTAGACACATCGCCCGACGTCCGCCCGGCAAGGTCGCTTCGAAGATGGGCTGCGAGGATCCGAACGGCGTGTCTTCCGCCCCGCCGGCCTCCAGGACGATGCCGCCGCGCCGCCCGAGGATGTGCCACGCCCCGCTTCCCAGAATGATCGCGGTGGCGGGGTCGGTCACGGCTCGGATTCCTTCCGGGCGGGACCTTCCGCGCGGGCGGCGGGCCCGTCGGCCTCGCCGGCCGCCGAGGCGGGCACGTCGGCACCGTCGCGTTCGCGCGCCAGTTGCTCCATGAACACCCGGGCCGACGCCAGCCGCGCCTCCGCCAGCCGACGCGACGTCTCCAGGTTAAAGAGGTCCCGCACGCGCGTCTCCCAGTAGCCGTACGACTCGCGCTGGCGCCAGGCGCGGACGGCCTCGTCCACGGCGCGCCCCTCCAGGCAGTAGCGCCTGAGGTCGCGCCAGATGCCCAGCGCGCCGATGTCGTCGAGGCTGTCGGCGTCGGAGAGGACTTTGGCCTCGGCCAGGTCGGCGGAGGCGTCGTGGGCGCGGCGGATGATTTCCTGGACGAGTTCCAACTGGCGCGGCGGAAGGCGCCCCCGCAGCCGGTCGCCCGCCAGTTCCGCGCTGTAGTGCTTGACGTCCTCGGCGCTCATGGTGGCGGCGGCATAGACGGTGCTCGTCCGCCGCTCCTCCTCCAGGCGGACCGTCGCCGCTTGGTGAAACAGCGCCGCCGCCGCTAGCGCCGTCCGGTCCATCCGCCACCCGGCCGCCTCCTCGCACCGCGCGAGGCGATCCGCCACATGCATCACCCGCACCGAATGGTCGAAAAGGAACGTGTCTTCGCGGCCGAGCGGCGACCGCCCGACCAGCACTTCCCGCGCAATGGCGATAAGAGGGTCCATGTCCGGCATAGGCGATTCGTCCCCGCTCTCCGCAGGATTTATCGGCTACCGGCCGACCGGCCTATAGGTGCAATCGCGCTGGACCGGCTCGAAGCCGGCCGACCGGATCAGCCGCTCCAGGTCGCCCCGCGAAAGATTCGTTGGGGCGACGCCCGCCGCAGTCACGCTTGCCACGGCGGAGCCCACAGGGCGAAGCCGGGCCGCCGCCACCACGTTCTCCTCAATCATCGTCGAGCCCAGGTCGTTCGCCCCGAACCAGAGGGCCGCCTGGCCGAGGAGCGGACCCATCGTTACCCACGAGGCCTGGACGTTCGGGATGTTGTCGAGGACGATCCGTGCCGTCGCCACGATCCTGAGGTACTCGGCCCCCGTCACCGGCCGCCAGTCGGGCCCCAGGTCGCCCGAGCGCGCCAGGTCCGTGCCGCCCGCCTGGAACGGCCAGGCGATGAACGATTGGAACCCGCCCGTCTCGTCCTGAAGGTCGCGCAAGTGCAGGAGGTGCCCGATGCGTTCCGCCGGCGTCTCCACGTGGCCGAAGACCATCGTCGCGCTGGTGGACATGCCGAGGGCGTGGGCCTCGCGCATGACCCCGAGCCATTCGCCGGCCGAGCACTTGCGCGGGCTGATGAGGCGGCGAACGCGGTCGGCGAGGATTTCCGCCCCGCCGCCCGGCAGACTGTCGAGGCCGGCCGCGCGCAACCTCTCCAGCGTCTGGCGGACCGACAGGCCCTCGCGCCGCGCAAGGGCATGGACCTCCGGCGGGCTGAGCGCGTGGATTCGCACATCGAACCGCCCGCGAATCGCCCGGAAAAGGTCCTCATAGAATTCGATGCCGAGGCCCGGGTGCACGCCGCCCTGCGCCAGGATATGCGTCGCCCCGAGCGCAACCGCCTCGCGGACCTTCTCGGCGATGATCCCGGAATCCAGGACGTACGCCTCGGGCGAATCGGCGGCCCGCCAGAACGCGCAGAACCGGCATCGGCACTCGCAGATATTGGTAAAGTTGATGTTGCGGTCCACCGCAAAGGTCCGCGCGCGCTTCCCGTGAAGCCGCCGGCAGACCTCGTCCGCCCGCTGCGCCAAATCCAGGAGGTCCGCCTCCTCGTAGAGGCGAAGCGATTCGTCCAGCGACAGCCGCGCGGTCTGCAAGCGGCTCGCCATCTTACGCCTCCGGCCCGAGTTCCAGGCGTCCGCCTATCGGCGCCAGGCCGTCCTCCGACGCCATCCGGTAGAACACCGCCAGCCCCTGCCGCTCTTTGCGTCCGAAGCCGTAGCGGACTTGGTGCAGCAGGTATTGGTGCGCCTGCGCCGCCGGGATGCCGCGCTCGCGCTCAGCCCGCTCGGCCAGGGCGTCGCGGGCTTCCAGCCCCGCGTCGCGCGCCTCGGCCAGGAGGCGTGCGACGTCGGCCAGTGGCGCATCGGCGCGCGCGGCCCAGACGGCAAAGACGAACGGGTGGCGGACGAAGCGGTCCCATTCCCGCCCCAGGTCGAGGACCCACTCGGCATCCGGGCGCTCGGCGAGGAGGCCGCGGTCGCCGATGACGAGTTCTGCGTCGGGCCGGCGTGCCGCCGGCTCACCCGCGTCGCGCGGAAACATAAAGTGGGCCCGCACGCCGAATTGCCGCCCAAGAAGCAGCCGCGCCAGCGCGTTGGACGTTCGGCTGGCGGGGTCGAGGAGGACGCGGCGGACCTTCTCCATTTCGGCCCAGCCGAAGAGGCGCACGGACCCGCACCGTCCGCGCGACCCGATGGCCGCCACTGGAAGGACGACGAACCGCGGCGGGGCGGCGAGTCGGCCGGCATGCGGCCGGGCGCGTTCCTGCGAATCGGCCGACAGGCGAAAATACTCAATCGCCGGCACGAGGGCGACATCCACCTCGCCGCCGCGAAGCAGGGGCGCAAGCGCGCTCGGCTCCGCCAGGCGCAGACGAACATCCGCCCGCTCCGCCAGGCCGAACGTGAGCGGCCAGGCGTTCACGTACGGGACGGCGCCGATTCTCAGGGGCGTCGGCACAAGGTTCTCCGGGGCATGCGCCGGCCATTATAGACTGAGCCGCCGTTGACACGCAACCGGCGCCGGTCTAGAGTGATGGGCGAGGAGGCTAAAGCATGAGAGCGCACGGAGCATGGCGGCGGGCGGCAAGCGCAGCGGCACTGATGCTGGCGGCGGGGTGCCAGGGGCCCCTTTCGCGCTCCGAGCGGGTCGAGATGCTCATGGCCCGTAGCGCACAGCTCGAGGAGGAGTTGCAGGAGGCGCGCGAGCGGCTGGCACAACTGGAGGGCGCCGAGGCGGCCGTTTCCGAAGCCCCTCGCGCCGGCGTCCCCGAGGACCCGTTCCGCGCGGTGGCCCTGCGCTTCGGGAAATACACGGGCGGGCTGGCGGCGGACGGCCGGCCGGGCAACCAGATGCTCAAGGTCATCCTGGAACCCCTCGATGCCGAAGGCGACGTCGTCAAGCGGGCGGGGAGCCTGGAACTGGAGGTCCTTGAACTCGGCGGTGCGGTGCCGACGCCGCTGGCCCGGTGGGCGTGGCCGGCGGAAGAGTTCGCCAAGACGTGGCTGAGCGGCGTGGGGCTCTATGGGTACGTTCTGAAGTTGGAGTGGCCCTCCGGTCGGCCGCCGGCCGGCGAGCGGGTGCTCCTTCGGGCGCGCTTCACCACACTCTCAGGCGAGGTGTTGGAGACCGAGAAGGAACTCGCGCTCGCCGCGGAGGGCGGGTGAGGGGCGAAAAGGTTCCTGACACCTTTCTCAGCCGCCGGGCTGGCCGGGCTTCTTCTCGAAGCGGTCAACCGGCGCGCCGGGATAGGTGCGCTGCTCCTCGCCGGGGGCGAGTTGGACGGGCGGCACTTTGGTCGCGGCTTCCTGCATCCGCCGCTCGAGTTCGTCCTTGGTCTCCATGTATTTCTCGAGGACGAGGCCCTGGTCGTCGAGGACGAAGCGGATGCGGACGGGGTTCTCCGGGTCGTCGTAGAGGTAGAGCATCTCGTTCTCGATGATGACAGTGGGCCGGCCGAGTTTCTCGACGACCTTGTCCTTTTCCCAACCGATCTCGACGTCCTCGTAGAAGTCCTCGACGGGCGGGCGCTGATACCAGCATCCGGCCGAGCCGAGGCAGGCGGCCGAGAGCAGCACAAGCAGGCAGACGTTGGTGCGCATGACTGATCCTTTCCGTGGGGCGTGGCTTGCCGTGCGTCGGCCTTAGGGCACCTGCCCCTCGCGATGGTTCTCCCAGGGCTTTTCCGGGTTTCGCCAGCACTTGCCGGCGACTTTGGTTTCGGCGTCGAAGTACACGCTGACCTTCACCAGGTCGCGCGGGTCGTCGCGCGTATAGACCCATTCATCGTCCAGACGGTATCGGGGCGCTCCGAGAATCTTTTCGACCTGCTGAGCGGGCATGCCGATCGAGACCGCCAGATAGTTCTCGCGTGTCAGTTGGCACCCTGCGCCGGCCAGGAGCATCCCGGCCGCCAACGCCGCCACCGCCGTCCGCCTGGCCGACCCTCCTGCCATCGTGCTGCCTCCCCGTGCTGCGCCCTTACTCGACCCCGATCTTGATGACGCGCTGGGCGATGAGTTTCTCATCGAACCCGCCGGGCGGGTAGTAGGTCGCCTGGACGATGACGAGCATTCCGGCCGGCAGCGACTCCTCCCAGAGGAGCGGGAAAACGTAGGAGCGGTCAATCGGGTCGTAGTAGGTGCGGTTGCTCTCGACGTCAAGGACCGCGACGAACCAGTGGCCGAGGCGCCGGCCGCGCTTCGAGGTGCTCTTGGTGCGGTAGGCGAACGCTTCGACGCGGTACGAGCCGACCGCCTTCGTCGGGTCGCCGAACTGGTCAATCGGCTGGACGCGCACCTCGAGCCCATCGTCGCCGGGATACTGGTCGAAGTTGCGGCTGCGGGTGAAGAAGCCGATGACGAGGGTCCGGGGGGTAAAGAGGGACGCCCAGGGGGGAATGGGTCCCAGGCCGCCCTCGGGCTCGGGCAGGGAGGGCCCCGCCTCGCCGGAGTCCAGGGGCTTTATTTCGACCTCGCCTATCAGGACGTCGCGCAACTGGCCGAGGCCTGTGACGAGGCGGTCGCGGGGCTGCTCGTCGGGCAACTGGAGGGCTTCCTGGCGGAGGGCATCGGCCAACTCGATGGCCAGGCGCCGGCGGTCGTCGCGCATAGGGGACCCCCAGCCCTCGCATCCGCCGGCCGGGAGCAGCCCCGCCGCCGCCAAAACGCCCAGCACCGCCGCGCGCACCCATTGCGCCATCGAAAAACGCTCCTTGCGAAAAGGCCCGTC
>DATKUU010000109.1:0-5402 GCA_035530455.1 Phycisphaerae bacterium
CGACCTCATCCTGGAAGAGATGGTCGTCGAGGAGCACCCGGCCGAACCTGACAAGGCCCTGCCCTTTCAGGACGCCTGCCCATCGGCGGAAGGCGCCGACGGGGTCGCCGCCGTAGAACCGGCCGGAGAAATTCGGGTCGCCGCCGCCGAGAACGGCCAGGTCGGGCGGGTCGCCTTTTTTGGCGGGCGCGAGGTGTCCGACGCGCGTGCGGATCCGCCAGTCGGGGCCGAGGCGGTCCCAGCAGGCGGCCGTGGTGACAAGTTTGGCGGTGCTGGCGGGGATGAGGGGGCGGTCGGCCCGCAGGCTGTAGAGGACGCGCGCTTCCCGGCCGGCGCCCAGCGCTATGACGCGCGCGGCGACGACCGTCCGGCCGAGGCCGGCGTCGGCGAAGATGTGGTCGAGGTCAGCGCGGAGGGCGCGTGCGGCGGGTTCGTCTCCCGGCGCGCCGCCATCGGCGGGGCGATTTGTCGCCGGCGCGGCTGCGGCCAAGCCGACGCTCGATGTCGCGAGGCAGACCGCGAAGGCGAAAAGAATCCATTTGCGCATCGCGCGGCGTCCCCTTATCCTACCGTGCAGCGAGGCCGGCGCTGGACAGGCGCCGGTTGGGCCGATTATAATCCGCGCGGGGCGCAAGAACAAGTCGCCGCAGGCGACTCGACCGGGCGAGGCGTGGGGTCGCGGCAAGCGGCGCCCGCAATCAGTAGGGGCAAACGGCATGGCGCAAAGTCCGCCCGTCGGGACCATCGTCCAAGGCGACGCCGTCGAGATTCTCGCCGGATGGCCCGAGGGGTGCGTGGACCTGGTTTTCGCCGACCCGCCGTTCAACATCGGCTACGCCTACGACCGCTACCGCGACAACCGGCCGCCGGAGGAGTACCTGGCGTGGACGGAAAAGTGGATTGACGCGGCCTTGCGCGTTCTCAAATCGGAGGGCACGTTCTGGATAGCCATCGGCGACGAATACGCGGCCGAGGTCCGCGTCCGGATGCGCGAGCGGGCGACGCTGCGGAACTGGGTCGTCTGGCACTACACGTTCGGCCAGAACTGCGCGCGAAAGTTCAACCGTTGCCACACACACCTTTTCTACTTCGTCAAGAATCCGAAGCGGTTCACGTTCAACGCGGGCGACCCGTCGCTTCGCGTCAAGTCGGACCGGCAACTGAAATACAACGACAAGCGGGCGAACCCGGACGGCAAACTCCCCGGCGACGTTTGGAACGAGTTTCCGCGGGTCTGCGGAACGTACAAGGAGCGCGTGGGCTGGCACCCGTGCCAGATGCCGGTGCGCCTGCTGGAGCGGATCGTCCTGGCGTGCTCTCTTCCGGGCGACCTGGTGCTCGACCCGTTCGCGGGAAGCGGGACGACGCTGCTTGCGGCGGCGCGGCTGGACCGGCGATGGGTCGGCGTGGAACTGTCGGAGAAGTACGCCCGCCGGGCCGCCAAACGCGTCTCGGGCATCCGGGTTGAAACCGAGGCGACGGTTCCCTAGAAGCGGGAGTGCGTGATGCTCCATCTGTGGATGCTGGCCGCGGTGCCGGTCGAGGCGGCCGAAAAGGAAATGAGCGGCGTGCTGAAGTTCCTCCTGGAGAACCCGTTTGCGATCGGGCTGACGCTGCTGTTTCTGGCGGCGGTGGTGGGGGCGTTCATCGCGGCGCGCCAGCGGGACCGATGCCTGAAGCGGTTCCGCGGCTTCCCCGTCACCATCGAGGAGCAGTCGGGGCGGACCATCTGGGGGCGCCTGCGGGTCTTCTCGAAAGGGCTGGAACTGGAGTTCGAGACGGGGGACGCGGGCGGCACGGCCGGCGTCCCGGCGAAGAACTCTTTCCTCATCTACGAGCCGGAGGTCGCGCGGATTCTGGCCATCCGGCGATTTGCGGACAGCCTGTCAGGGCGCGACGCGGCCCGCCGTCGGCGGCAGGCGGAGCGCCTGGCCGATCCGCCGCTCGCGAGCCGACTGGGGCGAAGGATGCGGAACATCGTCAACACGTTCCGCGACGCCATCGTGCAGGCCCTGGGGATGAGCATCCAGCAGGCGTCGAAGGCGGCCCCGAACCCGCTCCTGGCGACAGGCGGAACGCAAATCAGCGGCATCGGGGCAACGCTCATCGGGACGACCGCCAACGCCTACGAGCCGATGCTCGAACAGTACATCGGCAAACCGGTGGTCCTGGAACTCGTGAACCCGGCCGACGCCGAAAAACGAGGCGTCGAATACCACGGCTACCTGGGCGAGTATAGCGCCCAGTTCGTGCTGCTGGTGGACGCGCGTCGGAGGCCGGAGTCGAAAGCGCCTCCGGCAGGCGGCGACGCCGTCGAACCGGACGGGCGGTTGTTCGACCTCCTCGTGCCGCGCGCCTGTGGTACGGTCCGCCACGCGAGCGCGCCGACGAAGACGTGAAGAGAACCGCAGAGGAATTAGCCGCGGGGCATCGCGTCACCCGTTTAGCCGCAACCCCGAAGGGGTGCGGCATCGCTATAGATAGCGGTCGAGGCGTTCGGCCTTGAGGCGGGCGACGAGTTCCTTGACGCGCTGGGCCTGGTCGCGGGTGGTGACGAGGGTGGCGTCGGGGGTCGAGACGACGATGAGGTTGGAGACGCCCAGGGTCGCGACGAGGTGGTCATTGGTCGTGTAGAGGACGTTGTGTGCGGCGTCGAGGCAGACGGCCGGTCCCTGGGTCACGTTGCCCTGCTCGTCGGCCGTCAGATGGGCGGTCAGGACGTTCCACGTGCCGATGTCGTCCCAGGCGAAGCGACCCTCGATGACGCGGACCTGGTCGGCCTTTTCCAGGATTCCGTAGTCCACGCTGATGCGCGGGAGCCGCGGATAGACGCGTGCGAGCGCGGCGGCGATACGGTCGCCGTCCAGTTCACCGGCCAGTTCCTGGAGCCCCCCGGCCAGTTCGGGTTGATGGCGCTGGATGGCGTCGAGAATGGCGTCGGTGCGCCAGAAGAAAATGCCGCTGTTCCAGAAGAAGTCGCCGGAGTCAAAGTAGGCCTCGGCGACGGCGAGGGCGGGTTTCTCGTGGAAACTGAGCACCTCGTAGAGCGCCTCGCCATCCACCTCCTTGATCGTCTGGCCGCGCAGGATGTAGCCGTAGCCCGTCGCCGGATACGTCGGCCGGATGCCGATCGTGTAGAGCGGCGCGGGGTCGTTTGCGACACAGGCGTCGGCGTGGCGGAGGCATTCGCGAAGGGCCTCGGCCGGCTGGATGATGTGGTCGGAGGGGAGGCAGACCATGGTCTGGTCGCCGGCGCGTCGTCGGATGATTTCTGCGGCCAGGCCGATGCAGGGGGCGGTGTCGCGGATTCGCGGCTCCAGAATGAGGTTCTCCTCGGGCAGGTCGGCCAAGAGCCGCCGCGCCACGTCCTGGTGCCGACGGTTGACGAGAACCAGAATTTGCTCTTTGGGAATGAGCCCTTCGAGGCGTGCGACGGTCTGGACGATGAGCGGCTCGCTGCCGAGGATGCTGAGGAACGGTTTGGGGCACACCTGCCTGCTGACAGGCCAGAAGCGTGTGCCTTCGCCGCCCGCCATGATGACTGCGTACATGGCCCCGTCTCCGCCTGAATGCCGCCCCTTCGCGGGCATCTGAAGGGATATAGGGTCCGGGCGCCCGCGGGTCAACCCTTTTCCGGCACCATTCTAACACAACCGTGGCGTGTGTGGAATCCGGTTCCGGCCACGCTTGCAATGCCGCCAGGCCCCCGATAAACTTGCAGGCCGTTCGCTTGCCGCTTCGCTAGAGGGACGCACATGGCCAAGCCGGCGGTCGTCATCATCGAGGACGAGGCGACGGTGCGGGAGACGCTCGCGCAGCACCTGGTGCAGCACGGGTGCCGCGTCGAAACCGCCCCCACCGCCGAGGAAGGCCTGGGGCGCGTGGCCGAGGGCGAAACCGACGTCGTCATCCTCGACTACCGGCTGCCGGACGCGGACGGCCTGGAGGTGCTGGACCGGATGCGCCGCCAGTGGCCGGAGGTCCCTACGATTTTCATGACGGGTTTCACGGACATCGAGGTCGCCATCCAGGCGATGCAGCGCGGGGCGTTCGACTACGTCTCCAAACCGTTCAGCGCCGACGAGATGCTGGTCGTGGTGGACAAGGCGCTGGAGGCCCGCCGGCTGCGATCGGAGGTGAACCGCATCCGCTCGAGCGAGGCGCGGCAGTTCGGTTTCGAGCGGGTGGTGGCGCGCAGCCCGGCGATGCTCCAGATCATCCATCTGCTGCGCCACCTCGCCGAATCGGAGCCGCGCACCATCCTCCTGCAGGGCGAAAGCGGAACGGGCAAGGACCTGGCGGCCAAAGCCATCCACTACGGCAGCCGGCGGGCCCAGCACCCGTTCATGAACATCACCTGCACCGCCCTGCCCGAGACGCTGCTGGAGAGCGAACTCTTTGGCCACGAGAAGGGAGCGTTCACGGACGCCCGCCAGCAGAAGAAGGGCCTGTTCGAACTGGCGGACGGGGGAACGATTTATCTGGATGAGATCGGCGACATGCCGCCCTCCCTCCAGGCCAAACTCCTGCGGTTCCTCGAAGAGAAGGCGTTCCGGCGGGTGGGAGGGACCGAGGACCTCCACGTGGACGTGCGGATCATCGCCGCCACGCACCGCGACCTGCGGAGCCTGGTCCAGGAGAGCCGATTCCGCGAGGACCTCTTCTACCGCCTCAACGTCCTGCCGGTCACCCTGCCTCCGCTTCGCGACCGGCCGGAGGACATCCCTCTCCTGGCCGACTACTTCATCGCGGAATACAACCGGGAGTTCCACAAGGACCTGACGGGCGTCGAGCCCACCGCCCTGGCCATCATGAAGGCCTACCGGTGGCCGGGCAACGTGCGGGAACTCAAGAACGTCATCGAGCGGACGATGCTGCTGGCGAGCAGCGGGCGCGTGACGCTGGCCAACCTGCCGGACGAACTCCGCGAACCCGCCCCCGCCCGCGAACCGGAGGGCGACTCTCAGCCGGTCGTCCGCCTCGGACCCGACGGCGTGGACCTCGAAGAGGTCGAACGCCAGTTGGTCGAGCAGGCGCTGGAGCGCACGGGGGGCAACAAAACCCGCGCCGCCGCCCTCCTCCACATGAGCCGAGACCAACTGCGCTATCGCATCCAAAAATATCACTTGGAACCGGGGGGCGATTGATCCGCGCCCGCCGATTCCAACGCGGGCATCGTGCAAGGAGCCGATGTGGAACTGTTCGAGACGCTCAAAGCCAAGGTCCGGCCGGCCCGGAAACGCATCCTCCTGGCCGAGACAAGCGACGAGCGCGTCCTGCGCGCCGCCGCACAAATCCAGAAGGAAGGGTTCTGCCGCATCGTCCTCCTGGGCGACTCAGGCGCCCTCGCCGACCCGCTCCGCCGCGCGGGCGCCGACCCCGCAGGCTTCGATTTTCTCCCT
>DATKUU010000110.1:0-3420 GCA_035530455.1 Phycisphaerae bacterium
CACCACCGCGTGCGCGCCGCCCGCAAGGCGAACCTCTTGCAGATCCACGTCCTGGTGGACGTGACCGACCTCGCGCGTAGCGCCGTGGTCAGCAAGCAGCTTGCCCACAACGCGATCGTCGGCAAGAGCGACGAGCAGGTCCTCGCCGAGCTCTTCGCGGAAATGGACGACTTGCAGGACATGATTGCGTCCCACGTCGACCCGTTCAAGCTGGGCATCTTCGAGCCGCTGGAGGCCCCGCCGATCGAGCCGATCGCGCTGGACCTGGAGAGCAAGACGATCGCCTTCGCCTTCCTCCCCAGCCAGCTCGACGACTTCGACGAGGTCTGCAAGGCCCTGCCGCCGTGCGACGAGCTGCGCATCGTGCCGGCCGAGGACCTGGCCAAGTTCGAGGAGACCCTCCGGCGGCTGGGGCGGACCTGCAACATCAAGGCCCTCGGGTCGATCATCTCCAGGATGTGCGACATCACCCGGGAGTGGCTCGACGCCCAACCTGAACCGGAACCCCAGCCAGCGGCTCGGCGCAAGCCAGGGCGCAAAGGGGGCGCCCAGAAGGCCAAACCAGCCGGACCCCGGAAGAAGCCGGCCACCTCGGCGATCGAGGCGTTCGCCGAGGCCCAGCGCAGGGCCCAGCGGGGCGACGAGTGATGGCAGCCCAAGACGATCCAGACCGGGCCCTGGAGCTGGCCGACCAGGCAATGCGCGGCGGCTGGGACGTTCCGGCGGCGATCCGCCAATGGGCCCCCCGGGCGATGGCCAAGATGGCGGTCGACGACCAGGTCCCTTGGCCCCAGCGGTTCCGGGCCCTGGAGCTGGTCCTGCGCATGATCCGGGACAGCCCCGCCGGCCCCGGCGCCCAGCCCGACGCCGCCGACACCTCGGCGGCCGACGAACTCGACGCCACGCGCGCCCAACTGCTTCCCCTTGGACTCGGCACCGACGATGACAGCACCTCCGAACTCGCCAGGCGGGCGGTCCTCGAAATCCTCAACCTCCGCGGACGCCTACCGCCGCCACAAGGAGCGGACGGCTAGACGGCAGCGCCGGATCAGCCTGGCCGGCCGCGAGATCGGAGCGCTCCCGCCGATCCAGGACCCGGCACGTCGCGAGGAGGCCACCCGCTCGCTGGCGTTTTATCTGAAGGCGTACTTCCCGCTGACCTTCGACCTGCCCTGGTCGCCGGATCACCTCCGCGTGATCGCGCGGATCGAGCTGGCCGCCACCCGCGGCGGCCAGTTCGCCATGGCCATGCCCCGCGGGTTCGGCAAGACGAGTACCTGCGAAGGCGCGGCGTTGTGGTCCGTGTCCACGGGCCGGCAGGATTTCGTCCTGCTCGTCGGCGCCACTCGGCCGGCCGCGCTGGAAATGATGGACTCGATCCGCAGGGAGTTGGAGGGGAACGAGCTACTGCTGGCCGACTGGCCCGAGATCGTTTACCCGATCCGCTGCCTGGCCGGCATCACGAACAAGCAGAAGGGCCAACTTTGCCACGGGCGCCGTACCCATGTCCAGTGGGGCAAGCAGCAGGTCGTCTTGCCCGCGATCCCCGGGAGCCTGGCCTTCGGCGCCATCCTCCGCGTGGCTGGGATCACCGGCCGGATCCGCGGGGAGAAGTTCAAGCGTCCCGACGGTCGGCCCGCCCGCCCCGGCCTGGTGATCGTTGACGATCCGCAGACCGACCAGTCGGCCGACTCCCCGGCGCAGTGCGCCAAGCGGGAGCGCATCCTCTCCGGCACGATCCTCTACCTGGGCGGCCACAAGCGCAAGATCGCGGCGGTGTGCCCCTGCACCGTGATCCGCCCGGGCGACGTGGCCGACAACATCCTCGACCCGGAAAAGCACCCCGAGTGGCACGGCGAGCGGACCAAGATGGTGTACCGTTTTCCGGCGAACCTCAAGCTCTGGGATCGGTACGCCGAGATCCTCCGCACGTGCCAGCGCGAGAAGCGCCCCACCGTCGAGGCGACCGAGCTCTACCGCGAACACCGCGCGGCGATGGACGAAGGGGCGAAGGTCGCCTGGCCGGAGCGCTTCGACGACGACGAAATCTCCGGCCTCCAGCACGCGATGAATCTCAAGATCCGCGACGAGGCGGCCTTCTTCGCCGAGTGCCAGAATGAGCCGATGGTCGAGGACATCGGCCAGGAGGACCAGCTCAAGCCCGACGAGATCGCCCGCAAGCTCTCCGGCTACAAGCGGGGCCAGGTCCCGCTCAAGTGCAATCTGCTGACCGCGATGATCGACGTGCACGACAAGCTGCTGTACTGGGTCGTCTCCGCGTGGGGGCAAGCGTTCACCGGGCAGGTGATCGACTACGGCGCATACCCGGACCAGCGGCGGTCCTACTTCACCCTCCGCGACGCGCGGATGTCGATGCAGACCAAGAAGCCCGGGGCGGGCAAGGAGGCGGCCATCTTCGCCGGCCTGGAACACCTGATCGAGGAGCTGATGGCGCGGGAGTGGCAGCGCGAGGACGGCCAACTGCTGCGAATCCGCCTGCTGCTCGTCGACGCCGCCTACCTTCCGGACGTGGTCTACCAGGCGGTCCGCGTGTCCCCGTTCGCGGCGATGATCCTGCCCTCGCGCGGCCTGTCGATCACCGCCGCCAACAAGCCGTTCAGCGAGTACAACAAGAACCCGGGCGACAAGATCGGCCACTACTGGCGGCTGCCGAGCGTCCGCGGCAAGCGCCTGATCCCCACGGTGCAGATCGACACGAATTATTGGAAGAGCCGCTTGCGCGACCGCTGGCGGGTCCCGCGCGGGGACAAGGCCAAGGGCTCCCTGGAGCTGTGGGGCAAGAAGCCGGCCGAGCACCGCCTCTACGCGGATCACCTGGCCGCCGAGTACTTCACCCGGACCCTGGCCCGCGGCCGGACGGTCGACGAGTGGAAACCGCGCCCGGGCAACCCGGACAACCACTGGCTGGACTGCACCGTCGGCAACCTGGTCGCGGCATCCCTGTGCGGCATCAGGCTCGCCTCGGCCGAGGCCACCCGGGGGCGGCTCCGCGGCCGCCGAGCGAATCGAGTCACCTACCTAAGCCTCTGAGGAGACACCCATGGCAAAGCAAACCAAACGGCCGCCCGTCGACCAGGTCGAGGCCCCCAAGAGCCGCTGCCGCAAGTGCGGCAGCACCGAGCGCGCGCGCTACTTCCGCTCGACCGCCCAAGAGTACGCCGGAACGGACCCGCAGGGCCGGCCGTTCACGCATATCGTCCGGCGCTGGACCCACTGCAAGCAGTGCGGGCAACTCCGCGTCGACCGGGCTCTGGAGAACCGGGCCGAGGCGGAATCCCCCCCCGATGAAGGGGCGCCGGAGAAATAAGCGCTACAGCGTAGCGCTTTTGTTGGCAATCCGTTCCGAACAGGGCCAACCGGCCGCTAGCCTGAATGGTTGGCAGGCCCGCGACGGGCCGG
>DATKUU010000111.1:0-4219 GCA_035530455.1 Phycisphaerae bacterium
GTCTTCGGCACGGAGGCCCTCTGGGACGCATGGCGCTGCATCGAGACGCTCATCAAGAGCCACTGCCCGCCCGGCGGGAGCCGCCACTGCCCGATCGGCTTTGTGCCCGTCCCGACCGCCGCCGCCCAGACCGCCCTCGAGGCCGTGACGGAGCGATGGAACGTCGAGGGCGCGCGGGCCCTGGACATCCTCAACAAGATGTGCGCCGCTGCAGGGGACCTGGCCTGGCACGTGGACTGGTCTGCTGACGGCGACTACGGCTACGCCCTCCCGCGCATCCGCATCTGGAGCCGCGACTATGACGACCGCGACACCGGCTGGCAGACAAGCCACGACGTGGCCGGCTGGGTAGCGGACCCGGACAACTCCGAGGCGCGGGACAGCCGCGTCGAGATCAGCGTCGGGCACCGCATCACCGACGTCATCGTCGTCGGCGAGCCCATCAAGGTCATGTTCAGCGTGCGGTTCGACCAGGGCGCCGTCGTCCTGCCGGAATACTGGCTCGGCTGGACGGCCGCCGACGAGACCGCATGGGCCGCCCTGACCGGCGAAGACGCCGCCGAGGCGCTCAAGTACGAGCACGTCTACCGCCGGTTCTACATGCACTTCGATCAACTCGAAGGCCCCGCCAGCACGTGGCAGGTCTTCGTGCGCCCCACACTCCGGGACTTCTTCACTACCGAAGGCGACAAGCTCCCGGCCGCCACAGTGGGCCGATCCTACCCGCATCCCCGCGAGCTGCTGCCGCGCATCCTGACCCGCCCCGGCTACGTCTATACCAGCCAGGGCCTCGGGGCGCTCAGCATCAGCAAGGCGGGCGCGGCGGGTGAATCCGAGTTGTCCCCCATCCCCTGCTGGCACGTGCCGCCGAGCCTGAACCCGACCGAAGGCGGCAAGGCCGTCGTGACGCCCATCCCCGGCGTCCGCCCGCTCCGCAACGAGCCGGGCTTCATGCTGCCCCGCAGCATCCGCACCCTCGAGGGCGACAGCCTGGACCTTTCCCAGACCGTCGACTCGGCCCCGCTCTGGCAGCAACTCGTCTTGACCGTCGCCATCGAGACGGACGAACGGCTGACCTGGACGGCCAGCAAGGAATACCCATACGAGGACGGCAGCGGGCAGACCGACGAGCAGCGGCAGGCCGTCATCATCGAAGTGCCCGGCGCCGAATGGTGGGCGGCCCTCCCCGACACGGTCATCAGCTACGACGCCGCCGGGGCCGCCACCACGGTCTACGGCGTGATCCGCAACGACCTGCCCGTGCTCATGGCGGCCGGCCGGGCGCTCCTGGCCCGCCACAGCCGGCGCCTGCGCCACGCCGACCTGCCGCTCAAGACCGTGGACGTGACCAAGGGGCTCGGCCACTTCATCGACCAGTACGGCCCCTACTTGCTGCGCAACCCGATCCTCACACTGCGCCACAACCTCGGCATCGGCCAGATCGGCACCGAGGTCATCACGGGCAAGGCATGGGCGGGAGGGGGACTATAATGAGCATGAACGCACTCGAACGTCGCATGGCCGCGCTGGAGGCCCGCATGGAGGCTACCAGCCAGGCCCGCCCGTCCCGCCGAACAGCCTGGAAGGTAACGGCCGCCAACGGCGCCAACTGGAACGTGCAAGCGGCCTACGACGCCGACAACGGGATGGCCGGCCGCACGCTCGCAAACGTCCCCGCGCTGGCCGGCCAGAGCGTAGCGGTCGGCGACTACGTTGCGGTCGTCTGGCTCGGCGACGGCACGCCCCGCCTCTTCGCCGCCGGTGGCGTCGGCACTGCGGTGATGATCGTGGCCCAGGCTGCCATGACGGCGGACGACACCGCCTACAACTGCAAGTACCTGGAAGCGGACGGCACGGAGGGTGGTGCGCTGTCGGCCCGCCGCCCGAACGGTATCCGCGTGGACAGCGGTGACGTGGGCTACCTCGGCAGGGACTCCAGCGGACAGAATATGTTCATTCCCTGTCATGCCCGCCATGACCAGGGGCTGCCGCTCACAATGGAAACGCGCACCGACGACCCGGGGGGTCCAGAGGTCGGGCGGTTGTGGCTTAGAACAGACGAGCCCTGATGGCTTGCAAGCCTGATACCAGCATCGCGATTGCCCGCACGGCGGGCCTTCACGGCCAGTGGTGGCCGGCCATGTTCGTGGAGGATCTCTGGACGGCCCGGGGCAATGGCGGGGGTGGGGAGGAGGACGGGTACGTATTCACGATCTTCGAGACGGGCGAGCTGGAGGATTCCAGCGCGCGAATCGAGACTGCTGCGGGCCTGGGCGCGTTTGTGTTGCAGGAGGACTTCTATGAGTTGGACGATGCAACCTGGTGGAAGCGACAGCTCGCGTGCAGTCAGCGCCTGCGCGTGCCGACTTCGGCCGGGATGCGATATCTGCTGCCGAGCGTGCACTACTTCGCGGGAGAGTCTCGGCGGGTCAGTGTCAAGGTGACGATGAACCTGATCGGCGGGACACCGATTGATGGCACCCACACCCTTGTGTTCTTTAGCGGCGGCACGTCGTACTATTCGCCGCCCGAATGGTGGGGGATCGAGGCGGGCGCGCACCTGACCGAGGGGGGCAGCTATAACTACCTGTGGCTGTCCAACTATGAGAAGCCGATTACTGACGGTGGTACACCTCAGCCGAACTGGTATATCTACATGGCCACCGCGCAGCAGGCTCTCGAGGGGGCGTGGAAGGGCCCGCCCATCGAGTGCCTGCCAGACGGTCCCTACGTTCACGAGTGGGGCGATTGGCCGGATAGTGGCGGAGGCATAGAGGATGGGGGTGCAGACGGCCACGACGAGAAGGACGAGGGACCCGAGGGCAACTGCGCGAAGTGCTCTGACGAGCCCAAGATGTTCCTCAGCCCCAGCGTCTACTGCGATGACCCTCCTGGCGGACAGTGCCTGACGAGCTGGCAGACCTGGTATCGGGACCCCGAAGGCGACGCGTGTCTATGGGATGATCGGAACTTCGGCGGTAGCTGGCGCTCAGACGAGAATGGCCTACACAAGGATGCAGAGACTGGCGTCTGGACTTTCAACCTGCAATGCTTCATCTGCGACGTGGGCGCAACCTATGAGGCTCTGATACCGGGCGGCTCCTGTCCCGTAGGTATGTTCCAAAAGGTCAGCGGGAGCGCGGAAATGCCCGCTTCTGTGATGATCGCTTGAGAGGAAAAACACGATGGCCCAGCCTGCACGCCACAGGCGCACCGACTGCTGGTGGGTGAAGCGGAAGAACTGCTGTCACGTGATCTGCCAGCATCCGATCGGAAAGGGCCTGCCGTTCGTCTCCGCCCACTGCCGCGAGGGGCGCTGTCGTCATTGGGCCACGACGGACCTGAGCAAAGGGGGCATGGCGCTCGGCGCATACTTGGCACAGTTGTACTATGGACCCGAGTTGTCGCCTATCACCTATCACCCAGCACCTGAGCCCGTAGGAGTTCCCCATGCCTGACTACAGCACAACGACAGCCAACATCCCCGAGGCGTCCCCCCGGACCCTCGTTCCCGACAAGACCAAGACCGACGCAACCGACCGGGACGCCGCCAACCCCACGGAGATGGCCGGCGAGCACATCGAGGCCCCGGTCAACGAGGTCATCGCGCTCTACCTCGAGGCGTTCCCCGACGCACTCGGCCGCGTCACCGACGCCGGCGGCCTGAACGTCACCGTCGGTGCGGGCGGCTTCTACGAGACCGACGGCAGCCTCACCGACTGGAGCAAGGACGCCTCCTACGCCCTGACCGACAACGCCACCAACTACGTCTACGTCAACTCGTCCGGCACTATCGCTCATAGCACGTCCGCCTTTCCCGCCGAATGTGTCCCGCTCGCCGTAGTGGTCACGTCCGGCGGCGACATCAGCTCCGTCACCGACAAGCGCCGCCCCTACTACCTGCTCCTTGAGAGCAGCATCGACCACGGCAGCCTGTCCGGCCTCGGCGACGACGACCATTCCATCTACACCAAGGCGGACGGCACGCGCGCGTTCACCGGCACCCAGTCGTTCGGCGACCAGGACGTGACGGACGTGCTGAGCATCGCCTTCCAGACTTCCACAGAGTTGACTATTGCGGATGGCGTCGTCACGGCCACGCAGGGCGTCCACCGGATCGACACGCAGGACGCCGCTGCATCCGACGACCTGGATACGATCAACGGTGGCTCAGACGGCAAGTGGCTGCTGGTCCGTGCGGAACATGCCGACCGGACGG
>DATKUU010000112.1:0-7504 GCA_035530455.1 Phycisphaerae bacterium
GACCGGGGCGGAGGCGCCCGCCGCCTGGCGCGTCGCCGACTCCAAGGCCTTGCTCCAGATGCGGGACCTGGTGCGCGAGGTTCCCGTGGCGAGCCACGTCCGCGACTACGCGAGCGACCTGGTGCTGGCAACGCATCCCCAGGCCGACGGCGCCCCCCCGACGGCCAGGAAGTTCGTCCGCTACGGCGCCAGCCCGCGCGGGGCCCAGGCGATGGTGCTCGGGGGCAAGGTGCTCGCCCTGCGCGACGGGCGGTACAACGTGGCGTTCGAGGACGTGCGGCGGATGGCGCCGGCGGTGCTTCGCCATCGGCTGATCCTCAACTTCGAGGGCGAGGCCGAGGGCGTCAACCCCGATGCCGTCATCCGGGACGTCCTCGCGCACGTGACCGAACCGGAAGCGTGAGCCAACCGCTGCGGTTTCAACCACGCTTGGACAGGCAGCGCCATGGCCGACGACCTGTTTGATTCCGAGTTTCTCCAGCGGCTCGAGTACCTGCGCGTGGTGGCACGGCGGATCTTCGCGGGCTCGTCCGCCGGCAGCCGCACCGGACGCCGCACCGGGCCGGGTCTGGAGTTCGCCGAGCACCGCGGCTACGTGCCCGGCGACGATTTTCGGCACCTCGACTGGGCCGCCTTCGGACGGCTGGATCGGCTGGTCCTCAGGCTCTGTCAGCAGGAAGAGGACCTCTCGATTTATTTTCTGCTGGACGCCTCCGGCTCGATGGCGACGGGCCGGCCGCCGAAGTTCGACCATGCCCGCCGCCTCGTCGCGGCACTCGGGTACGTGGGCCTCGCGAGCCTGGAGCGCGTCGAAATCTTCGCCGTCGGCGCCGAAGGCGTCGGGGGGCGCCTGGCGGCAGGTCGCGGCAAGACGCATCTATTAGCGGTGCTCGACTTTTTGCGCCGCCTCTCCCCCGCCGGCCCGACGGACCTGGAAGCGGCCGTGGCTGCATTTGTTCCTCATGCCGCGAGGGCCGGCCTGGCGATCCTCGTCTCCGACCTTTTCGACCCGGCAGGGTACGAGCGGCCGCTGCTCGCCCTTCAGGCGAACGGCTTCGAGCCGTGGTGCATCCACGTGGCGGACCGGGCGGACCTTGCGCCCGAGGGGACAGGCGACCTGGCGGTCGAGGACGCGGAGACGGGCGAGCGGATAGCCGTGCATTTGGCGTCTGAGGTGCGCGAGCGCCTGGCCGAGGCGGCACGCGCCTATGCCGAAGAGGTCCGGGCGTTCTGTATGGAGCGCAGCATCGGCTATGCCGCCGCCCCGACCGACCTTGCTGTGGATGCGCTCGTGCTGGACGTCCTTCGCCGCGGTGGGTTCCTGCGGTAGCGCCTACTCAAGCGCAAGGTCCACAGGCTCGGCACATGTGACGCGCGCGAGTTCCTCCGTCGGCACCTCGAGCAGCGCATCGGTGTCGCCGCCCCCGCAGTAAACCACGTCCACTTCAAGCACGCCGGGGTCAATGTACGCGGGCACGTCGGTCTTCAGGGGGAACGGCGGGACGGCCCCGACGGGGTAGCCGGTCACGCGGAGGACGTCGTCGGCGCGGGCGAGGCTCATGTGTTTGGCGCCCGCGGCGCGGCAGAGTTTCTTTCGGTCGAGGCGCTGGTCGCCGCGAAGGATGCACAGGACGAACCGGCCGTCCGAAAGGTGCGCCAGCAGCGACTTGGCGATGTGCTTTAGATCCGTTCCGAGCGCCCGGGCGGCATCCTCGGCGGTGTGCGTGCCGTGGGGCATCGGAAGGACGCGTGCCCGAAGGCCGCGCTCGGCGAGGAAATTGCGGACCGTCTCGCTGGTCCAGTTCACAGGCGTCTCGCTTCGCGCGCCAGGGGGCGCCTCCGGCTGTGTTTCTACGGGAATGGGGCGGTGAAATCAACCGAAAGCACCCCGCCGCATGGGGGGATGTTGCGTAAGTTCTTTTTGAGAAACGGGTTAGGATGATTTGCGTGGCCGGGTTGCCGACTTTCTGCCGAAAAAGGGCCTTGCGGCTTGCTTTCAGGGGCCGAAATGCGCATAAGTGCTTGTATAGCAAGCGCTTAGGATAATTGCGCAATCGCGGAGTCGCCGGCCGGATTTTTGCTTGATTTCCCTGTGGTCCGGGAGGTATCATGCGGGTTCCGATTCAGGGTTGGTAAACGTCCCTCGGGACCGGCCTCGCCTAGGCGAGTGAGCAGTCGCCCGGCCCCGAGGGTTTTTTTGCGCGCCGGGCGGCCTCTGCGTGTGCCCTTTGCGCGGCCGGGCGAATGTGGTAAACTCGGGTCTCCCCGCCGCGGAACGGGATCGGACCCGAGAGCGCCATGTTCGAGAGCCTGACGGAAAAGTTGAGCGGCGTCATCCGCAGCCTCGCCGGGCGCGGGCGACTCACCGAGAGCAACGTCCAGGAGGCGCTGAGCGCCGTCCGCACCGCGCTCCTGGAGGCGGACGTCAACTACCAGGTCGCCGGCGACTTCATCGAGCAGGTCCGGGAAAAGGCTATCGGGCAGGAGGTTCTGAAGACTCTCCGCCCCGACCAGGTCTTCATCAAGGTCATCCACGACGAGATGGTCCGGCTGATGGGCCCGGTGGACGCGCGTCTTCCCTACCAGTCGCCCGGGCCGATGGTTGTGATGCTCGCGGGGCTCCAGGGGTCGGGCAAGACGACGACCGCGGGGAAACTGGCGCGGCTTGTGCGGGAGCAGGGCCATCGGCCGATGCTCGTCGCGTGCGATTGCCACCGCCCGGCCGCCGTCGAGCAACTCCTCGTCGTCGGGTCCCAGGTGGACGTGCCGGTCTATAGCGAAGGGATCGGCGACGCGGTGAAGATTGCCCGCGGAGGGGTGGCGGAGGCGAAGCGCGAGGACTGCGACGTCGCCATTGTGGACACCGCCGGCCGACTGCACATCGACCGGGCGATGATGGATGAGGCCAGGGCCATCGCCAAGGCCGTCCAACCCCATCAGGTTTACCTCGTTTGCGACGCCATGACCGGCCAGGATGCCGTCACGAGCGCCAAGGAGTTTAACGCCGCCCTGGAACTCTCGGGCGTCATCCTGACGAAACTGGACGGCGACGCGCGCGGGGGGGCGGCCCTGTCGGTGAAGGCCGTGACGGGCAAGCCCATCAAGTTTGTCGGCGTCGGCGAGAAACTCGACCGTCTGGAGGAGTTCCATCCGGACCGGATGGCCAACCGCATCCTCGGCATGGGCGACGTCGTGAGTCTGGTGGAAAAGGCTCAGGCGGCGGTGGACGCCGAAGAGGCCGCGCGCATGCAGGAGAAACTTGCGCGGGCGGAGTTTGGCCTGGACGATTTCCTCAAGCAAATCAAGCAGATGCGCCGCATGGGGCCCCTGAAGGAAATCCTCGCGATGGTCCCCGGCATGGGGTCGGCCCTGAAGGACCTGCCGGTTGATGAGAAGGAACTGGACCAGACGGAGGCGATCATCCACTCGATGACGCCGCGGGAACGGGCACGGCCGGACGTCATTGACGCGCCGCGTCGTCGGCGGATTGCTCGCGGCAGCGGCATGGACCCGCAGGACGTTGCGGGCCTCGTCAAGAGTTTCGGCCAGGTGCGCCAGATGGTCCAGCAGATGCAGGGGGCGGGCGCGTTTGGCGGGGGTGGCCGAAAGGCCGTCGCCCAGCAGATGGCCCAGATAGACCTTTTCGGCGGCCACCAGCGAAAGAAACGCTTGCGCTCGAAGCGCAAGAAAAAGGACCGCAAAAAACGCTCGCGGTAGGGCCCACGCAACACACCTATTCGAGGAGACTGCAGTGGCACCGATTGCTCTCGGCCGGGATGAGTTCCGCGACAAGGTCCACGCCTGCTGGATGGGGAAAAGCATCGGCGGGACGCTCGGCGGACCGTGGGAATGCAGAAAGCACACCCACGCCTTCACCTTCTACGAGCCCGTGCCCCACGAGGCCGCGCCCAACGACGACCTCGACCTCCAACTCGTCTGGCTCGCGATGCTTGAGCAGGAGGGTGTGGACCCCTCCGTCCGAACCTTCGCCGAGTACTGGAACCGGCACGCGGCCCGGTATCCCTGGAACGAGTACGGTTTCTTCATGCGGAACTTTGCGCGGGGCCTTCGGCCGCCCGTCGCCGGGTGCTTCGAGAACTATTTTCTAGACGAGATGGGCTCGCCGATTCGCAGCGAGATCTGGGCGTGCCTGCACGCGGGCGACCCGCAGTCGGCGGCGCGGATGGCGTGGAAGGACTCGGCCCTCGACCACGCGGGCGGCGAGGGCATGTGGGGCGAAATGTTCTGGGCTGCCGTACAGGCCGCTGCATTCGTCGAGTGCGACCCGTTCGTCCTCATCCGCCTCGGCCTGGAGATGATTCCCCTTTCGAGCCACATCGCCCGCAGCGTCCGCGAGGCCGTCTGGTGCTTCGAGAATGGGAAGACTTGGGGGGAAGCCCGCGAGCAGATCGCCTCACGCTTCGGGCACCTCCAGCCGTGCAACGCCGTGCCGAACCACGGCTTCGAAATCATCGGTTGGCTCTACGGCCAGGACTTCGGCGACCGGCTCTGCAAGGCGGTCAACTGCGGCTACGACACCGACTGTACGGGCGCGACGCTCGGGGCGCTGCTGGGCATCCTGGAGGGGACGGCGGGTATCCCCGCGCAGTGGCGCGAGCCGGTCGGCGAGCGGATCGTCCTCCATGCGTTCACGGACGTTCCCGGCGCGCCCGCGACGCTCGGCGAGTTGACCGACCGCACGATCGCGCTGGCCGAGAAGATCGCCGAGGCGAAAGAGGACGTGGCCTTCGGCCGGGAGACTCGCCTGCCGGGAGACCTGAGGACGCGGCTCTTTCGGAGCGCGCAAGCGCGCGAGGCCCGCGCCCAGGACATCCACGCGGGCATCGAACTCCTTCCGGACGGGCGCGAAGTCTGGCTCCACTATGGGGGCGAACCGGTGCTCCGGCCCGGCGTCGGGCGCGAGGTCCGTGTCTCGCTTCCATCGGCGCCCGGCGCGCGGGTGGACCTTGCGGTCCCGAAAGGCTGGACGGCCGCGCGCCTCGGCGAGGCCGAGTTCCTGCTCCGCTCGGACGGGCCCGTGGCCGACCGCAACGAACTGGCGGTGACGGTGGACGGCGAGGCGGTGAAGTTTACGGTCCTGGGCCCCGGCGAGGCAAAGGGCTTCGCCGCCGGCGACAACGTCGCGACGTGTCCCCGGTGCCGAGCCCGCATCGAGGCGTGCATGTGCCCGAAGTGAGAAGCACGGTTTGGCAAGCAAACCCCTGCCCTGAGCGGAGCCGAAGGGGTGGCACCCATTTTTGCGCGGCGGTTCTCCTGAACCGCCGCGCGGCTCGTGCGTCTAATGTCTTGAGAAGACCGGCGGTAGGCGTGCTGCGCCGAATGGAAGGTTCTCCCATGAAATCCTTTACGCCACTCGTGATGGTTCTGGTGGTCTTGGCGGCGGCTGCGGTGCTTCAGACTCTCGCGGGGGAACGGGAAGTCCTGGCCGCGCAAAGCACAGAATCCCAACAAGCGGAAGCCGACCAACCCGCAGAGGTTGTAAAGAAACTTGCCGAGCGGAGCAGCGTGGTCGTGCTTGGCGAGGTCACGGCAGTCCACGATGGGACCGCGAGAGACGCGGGCATGAGTTACGACATCAAAGTGGTTGAAATCCTCAAAGGGGCCAAAGTGCTTGAAATCTTCAAGGGGAAACACGCGAAAGGGACGCTGCATTTTCGCTCGGCCGGATGGGTCGGATACGCGCGGTATAGCAAAGGCGAAAAGGTCCTATTGTTTCTGTACTACTGGGTTTCCAAGCCGCCGGAGTTATTGCAACTGAAGCCGATAACATACGTAGCGGAAGAAGAGCAACCGGAGCGTGGCCTGCGGATCTGGCCGCTTGAACAGTACCTTGCCCTCGTTCGCGGCAACTCAGCGGCGGCGTGCCAGTCCACCTCAGCGGCGAGGGCGCCCGCGCCGCTGGCTTCTCTTTCCCATCCGGCGCGCGAGATCGTGGCAAGCATGGAGCCGGATTGGACGTTGACGGACTGCGGCCGGTACGGTCGGCCGCCCGGTTGGTCGGGTGAGACGGATTGTGAATACCTTACGCTTGTACTCAAGGAGCCGCCTGCGGGGCAAGGTCCCACGACGTACGAAATCTGGTTGAGTCCCGGGTCGTACCGTGGCGACCGCCTGCCGTTTCTTGTTGACCGGCCGGGCGCGGCCTGGCTTCATTCGGTTGGCGACGACCGCCTGCTTTTCCTTCGCACGCAACCGTGGCAGGGGGAGAACTCTCCTCTCCTCGTCAATCTGTCGCGCACGATGAAAGAGTCGTTCGGCTTCCAAAGGACAAGCGACCGCGAACGCACACCGGAGTCCTTGCGGTCGGATCCGGTGCGGAGCGATTTGCCCGCGGGTTGGAGCGCGAAAACGAAGGAGGCCGTCCAGAAAATCAGGCCTCACATGGAATCCACCCAGATTAGCGTGGATTATATCGGCCCGCGGCCCGAAGGGTTCGATTACTCGTCCATCCTGTTTCAGATTTATGAGATTCCGATGCCCGTTATTCTCCGCCCAGGCGAGGTATGCGTTTACCTGCCGTGCCTGTGGCGCGCCCGATTGGTGGATTGTCTTGCGGACGACGGTTTTTTCGACCGGGCCACCGACAACCAAGGAATACTGCTTGCCGACCCCTCTCAAGGTTCGCGCTACGTGTTGTCCGTGCGGGGAAATGGATACTTCTATGCGGAGGACCTTGGCTGGAACGCCGAAACCGGCCGTCGGCTTGACGCCTTGCGCAAGGCGTTGGTCGGCGACGCGGCCGTGGCGATGGACACTTTGCTGGAGCGGCTCGGACCGCAGCGGAAGGAATGGGAGAGGGCCGCGAGGCCGGACATTCATCGCGCCCCCTAGGCCGCCCCGTAGCGCTCCAGGTGCCGCAGTGTCCGGTCGCGGTCTTTCGGTGCGACCCCGAGCGTTCCCAGGACGAATCCTTTCGGCGACCCGACGCGGTCCACGACGCGGTCGAACTCGTCCAGCGAACCGAGGAACTGGACGAGTTTGCCCGCCCGCCGGATCTTCTCATAGACCTCCGGCCACTCGCCGCACGGCTTCTGCCCTGCGCCGGGGACCCACTGGATGCCCTTCAATTCCGGGATCGAGAGCAACGGGTCCAGGTGGGGCAACTGGCCCACGCCGTCGAGGTGGTAGAAGGCGCAGGGGAGCCTTCGGCAGGTGGCGGCCAGTTCCGGTCGGACAAACTCCTCGAACATCTTCGGGCCGATCATGTAGGCGAAGTCGCACTGGAGCATGTAGTGTGTGGCAGGGGCGTAGATGCCCGCCCAGGCGCTCCAGCCGGGGTTCGTCGGCCGGAGGACCGCGTCCAGGGCCTCGAAGCACCGCCACCACGCCTTGTGGGCCTCCCACGTCAGGCGTTTGACCTCCTGGGGGTGGTCCACCAGGTCCAGCGGGAGGCGCTGGCCCGGGCGAAACGTCGAGAGGATGTCGAGGTTGCCGCCCAGGTCGGTCATCCCGACCTGCACGAGGCCCTGCCAGCGGCGCCCGG
>DATKUU010000113.1:0-16595 GCA_035530455.1 Phycisphaerae bacterium
TTCGCCGCGCTCGAAACACCCCTGGGCCAGTTTCGTGGCGATCTCGGCCCGCGAGGTGGCCCAGCGCTCCCGGGCCGCAGCGCGCGTCTTCTCGAGCTGCGTCGGGCCGCAACCCGCCGCCAGAACCACGGCGGCAACGACCCCAAACACGGCCGCTCGTCGCATGCGTTTCATCGTTGTCCTCCTTGCGCCTCGTCCGCCTTCGGAGGCGCGGGTGCGTCCGCAGCCGGCGCCTCCGGTTCGGGCAAAGGAGCGTCACGTTTCGCCACCGGCGTCCCGCCTGTCAGCCCCCTCGTCCGGTCGAGCGGCCACAGGTGTTGCTCGACGCTGTCCCAGAGAGCCCAGGGCTCCGGCCGCACCGGCCGCTTCTTCTTCGACGAGAGAATCTGGTCCTTCAGCCTCATCGCCTTCAGGTTGTTCGGGGCGACGTTGAGGGCCAGGTTCGTGTGCCACCACGCCCACTCGCGGTCGAGCCACGAGCCGCCCTGCTCGTACTTCCGCCACGCCTTGTCGGCCTCCTGGACGTAGGCCACCGTGAGCCGCTCGCGCGTCAGCAGGCCGAACCCTTCGCGCAGGCCGAGGGCGCGGCGGTCGGCGTCGTCGCGCATCTGCTCGCCCAGCGCGTAGTCGGCCTCCTCCTCGATGATATGCGGCGTCAGGAGGACAATGATCTCGTGCCGCGTCGTCGCGTCCTCCCGGCTCTGGAACAGCCTCCCCAGGAGCGGGATGTTCCCGAGCCCGGGAACCTGCGTCCGGCCGATCGAACTCGTTTCGTCGAACAGCCCGCCGATGACCAGCGTGTGGCCGTCGCGGATCATCACGTTGCATGTGACTTCGGTGGTGGTCTCCTGCGGCAGAGTGTTGACAATGTTGCCGTGCGACACCTCCGGATGGACCTCCATCCGGACGTAGCCGTCGTCGCTGATGAACGGCCGGAAGACCAACTGCGTGCCGCTGTCCAGAAACTCGATCGTCTCGTAGGCCTGCGTCTCGGTGAACGTCGTCGTGCGGTATCCCAGGCGCTGGCCAACCATCACCTCGGCCCGCTGCTTGTTCAGCGTCAGCACCTTCGGGTTCGAGAGAACGGTCGTGTCGGTCACCTCTTCCAGGGCGTTGATGAAGATCGAGATGTTGTTCGTGACGACGCCGATGTTCAGCCCCGTTCCGGGCGCCGCGAACCCCTGCGTCCAGGCCTGGCCCCACTCGTGCTGGGTGGCCCGGGGCGTGGCGGCGGCGGCGGCACTAATGGTCGCCGGTACCGTCGTCGGCTCCGTGTTGATCGCCAGGTCGCGGAAGTCCACCCCGGCCAGCGCGTTAAAGTTGATGCCCAGACTCGTCGTGTCATCCAGCGTCACCTGGAGGATCGTCGCCTCCACCATCACCAGGCGCGGGCGCTTGTCCATCTTCTGGATCGTCTGGCGGACCTCTTCGAGGTTTTCCGGAAAATCCCGCACCACCAGGCAGTCCGTCATCCCGTAACTATTGCCCCCCACCGCTTCGCCGCCCGACGGGATGCCCGTTTCGGCCGCCGTGTTCACTGCCGTCGTCGCCTTCGTCGAAAGGACCGGCTGGACCAGTTTCAGCGCCTCATCGCTCGTCAGGTAGTTCAGATAGAAGACCTCCGTCACCAGCCGGCTGATGTCTTCCCTTATCGCCTCCAGTTCCGCCGGCGTGTGGACGTAGATGAAGTTCCCCTCGCGGACCCACCGCAGGCCGTTGGCCCGGCAGACGGCATCCAGCACCTCGTCCACCGTCACGCGGTACAAATCCGCCGACACCGTCCCCTTGACCCCCTTCGATGCAATGATGTTCACCTCGTTCAGCCGCGAGATCGTCTCCAGGAGTTTCACCAGGTTCTCGTCCTTGGCGTGAAGGGTGATGCGCCCCTCCTCGACGGAGATTTCGCTCGCGGGAACGGCGGGTGCGGCAGGAGGCGCTGCGGCGCCCGCCTCAGGCTCCGCCGAGGGGGCTGACTCACCAGCACCCTTAGCAACCTCGCCCGGCTCGGGCGCGGCCGCCTCCGCAGGCGGTGATTCGGCGCCTTCCGCAGCGGGCGGCTGCTCTTCGGCCGCAGGCGAATCGTCGAACAGGCCGACCGGCGGCGCTTCGGCCGGCGGCTCCGTCGCCGCCTCCTGCGCCAGCACGCTCGTTCCCAGGAACAAATAGCCCGCGGCTAGCGCGACGGCCAGGAGCCATCGGCACCACCTGTCCTTGCTTCCAAGCCAACTGTGACGTTTCATGGGTCCTTGTCCTCAGGGCATCCGCAGGAGGCACGTCACCGTGCCTTGCTTTAGCCTGACTCTCCCCTCGCCGATTTCGACAATTTCCATGCCGGCGACCGTGTCGCCGACACGATAGTCGTGCCCGTCAATGACGGCCCACGGCTCGCCGCCCGCGGCCGTCAGTGTCACCTCCAGCCGCAACGCCTTGACCGCCGACAACAGTTCCGCAACGGTCGAACCATCACCCCCCACAACCTCCAGCACGGAGGAATCTTCCGGCTCGACGCCGGCCACGGCCAGCGGGTCGGCCCTGTAGTAGAGAGTATCTCTCACTACAGGGTCGGCTTGGGGCGCCTCGGCGCTCGGCCCTTCTGCACCTGCCGCGACAAACGGGTTCCGCCGAAGCCCCGGCGCCGTCCGCCTGTGCCATTCCGTGCACAGCCGTTCCGCCTCCTCCGCAACACTCTTGACCTTCTGCGCCGTGACGTTCGCCGCCGGCAGCGCGATGATGCCGGGGTCGCCCGTGCGGGCCGCCCACGGCTGGACCACCGCGATGGCCCAGGCACTCAGCCCCGTGACAAGCAGCGCCGCGGTGAGGACCGTCTTGACCCATTGGCTCCGGCCGCAGGCCGGGCGCCCGACCGTCCGCCCGCCCAGCCACGCCGCCAGGCCGGACGCACGGCGTCCCGGCTCCTGAGCCGCTCGCACTTGGCGATTCTCGCTCATCCCGCCCTCACCTCCGGGGTCTTGCTCGCACCCGGCGTCGCCGCCACTTCCGCCGATGGAAGGTAATAGACAAGGAGGTCCACCTCGGCCGCCACCTCGCCGTTCTCCCCCGCGCTCTTCACCTGGAGACGGCGGATCCGCGTCACGCGCTCCAGGCCCTCCACCGCCGCCAGACACCGGTACACCGCGTCGAACCCCCCCGAGAGCCGCAAACGGATCGGCACCGACGGGGTCGCCTCTCCCGGCGCGCCGGGATCCGGTTCGATACGCTCCACCTCATGGACGAGCCGCTCGGCCGCTACGCGCTCGGCCACCTGCCGCAGAAAGTCCGCCACTTGCGGATCGGACGGCAGCCGATGCGCAAGCGTCCCGCTCGCCTTCCGCAACGCCGCAATCCGCACCCCCACGTACACGCCTTCGCGGCTGGTGCGGACCTGTTCACGGATCGTCGCCCGTTCGCGCTCCACTGCCGCCCCGAGCGCCGACAGTTCCTTCTGCTTCGGCCAAAGAACCAGCAGAAAGAAACTGCCGGCCATCACCGCCGCCACCAGCAGAATCAGCAACTGCTGGCGGTCAATCGCCAGGCGTCGGCGCATGGTTTGGCCCCGGGCCATGCTAGTGCTCCTGCTGTGCATCGGCGCCGGGGAGGGCGGTAACGGCAATCACAAACTCGCGCCCGCCGCCAACGCCGCCTTTCGATCCCACCAGCGCCGCCCCTTCGAAGGACGGCGACATTTCCAGCGACCCCAGCAAGCGGGTCACGAGCATCTCCGAGGGCGACCGGCCGGTGATTCGTAGCGTCGGCCGGTTCGGCGTCTCACACCCGCTCAGCACCACCTCGTCCAGCACCACCTCCGCCGGGACCACGTCCGCCACCATCGCCGTCAACCCGATGACCGAGCCGGGCCCCTCCAGCCGCTTCAGCACCGCCAGACGCTCCTCGTAGGCGCGCTCCTCGGCCTGGAGGCGCTCGACTTTCTGGGCCTCAGCACCCACGGCGTAGCCCGTGCCGCGAAGCGCCTGCAACTCCGCTCGCGCTTCGTTCACCCACGTCCCCATCTGAAGGCTCCAGAGCACCATCGCCATGCCCATCGCCAGCAGGAGCCAGGACCGAATGAAACCGACCCGGCGGTGGAACCGCGCCCGCAGGTAATCCGGGGGCAGAAACTCCAGTTCACGCACCGCTTGCTCCTTTCCCCCTCATGCCGCCAACGGCGACTCCAGACCGTCGGCCAGGCAGAATCCTTTCAGGCTCAGACCGAATACCGTCGCCCACTCACTCCGGCATCCCCGCCGGTCCAGCACCGGACCTATTTCGTCCGTCCGCACGTTGCGGAACGGGTCGCCGACCTCGGCCCGGACGCCCAGCCGCGCCGCCAACGCCTCCAGCACCGCAGGGTCGTGCGCCTCGCCCCCCACAAACACCACCGTCTCCATTGGGCCGCCGCGAAACGTCACCGCGAAGTACCGCAGACAAAGTCCGATTTCGTTGGCCAAATCTTCCAGATGCGGCCGGATGGCGTCGAAGACGGCCCGCCCGACCTGGTCGGACCCGTCGTCGTCCTCCGGCCCCTTGGGAGGCCGACGGGCCGTCCGACGCCGAAGCGCCTCCGCCTCCGTCGCGGAAAGTTCCAGGCATTCGGCCACGGCCCGATTGAACACCGCCCCGCCGATCGGAATCGCCTTCACAAACACAATCTCCCGCCCGCGGGCCATCACTATCGTCGTCCGCGCCCCAAGGTCCACAAACGCGCTGACCACGTTTTCGTCCTCGCGCCGCTTCAGGAACCGCTCGAACCCGCGGAACAGCGCGCAGCACGGGGCGTCCAGGCTCACCAGGTCCAGCCTCGCCTCCCGCGCCAACGCGATCTGAAGGTCCACCTCCGCCCGCGGCGCCGCCAGCAGAATGATCTCGTCCAGCACCTGGTCGCCCTGGTGCACCTCCCCCGCACGCACGTGCTGGATCACCGCCGTCGCCGTGTCGAACGGAAACTTGTTCTGGGCTTCCCAGTTGACGGCCGTGGCACGCTCTTCCTCGGACATCCCCGGCAAGCGGATGTTGCGCACCGCCAAGTGCTCGTCCGACAGCGCCATCACCGCCTCGCGCCGACGAAACGGGTGCTCACGAAGCGACCGGCGGATCCCCTCGACCACCACCTCCCGGCGAAGGGCCGCATCTTGCCGCGCTTCCTGCGGAATGACGAACCGCGCGGCACTCATCACCCGCAGGTCCCGCAGGCTCCCCCCCAACTGCAGCATCCGCACCGTCGTGTGGCCCACGTCCAGCCCGATCGGCAGTATCCTGGTCATCCGGCCGCTTCCCCGTTTCCCTAGCCCCCGGTCCGCATCACCGTGACCGTCCCGGTCAGTGCTGCCACCGATACCACCATGCCCGTCGCCCCCGCCTGGAGCGCCACGGAACCCGCGCTCGACGGGTCCCCTTCTGCGTCGAACGTCACGTACATCTGGCCGCCGAAGTTCACACCCGTCACCCCAACCGACCCCATCCCGCTCAGGCCGGCCAGCGTCACCTCAAACGTCTCCCCCGCTTTCACGGGGTGCGCCACCGCCGTCACACTCCCGTACGCCTGGCCGGTGTAGTTTGCGACGACTTTGTACGACTGCCTGTCGCTGCTGAAGACCACGGCGTGAGGCACCTGCGTCGTCAGCGCCAGGCTCCGCGCCAGTTCCAGGTCCCCAGCAAGGACCGTGGCCGCGCTCGTCACCTGCGCATCCTTCGTCGAGCCGATGCCGCCGATCACGATCGCCGCCGCAATCGCCAGGATCAGGACAACCACCACAATTTCCGCCAGCGTGTAACCCTTCCGCCCCATCGTTCGCCCGCCTTCGCTGCTCACGGTTTCTCCGCGCTCGGCGCCTTTTCGGCCGACTGAATCTGGAACCGCCCTTCCTTCAGACCTTCCTCAATCGCAGCCAACCGGTCGTTCAGTTTCTTCAGCTCCTCGATCATCGTCTGACGCTGAAGCCCGGAGTCCGGGATCCCGGCCACCGACCGGTCTGTCGTCGGCGTCGCCGCTCCAGCCGCCGGTTCAACCGTCGCCGGCCTGATCCACACCCCGAGGGCGATGATGGCCAAGACCAGCGCGATAAGGACCAAGCCTTGTGCCATAGTCCTCAGTTCTTTCTCAGCCATTGCCCACCCTCCCTAATCTGCCCAGATTTACAACCGGGTGACAAAAAAGTGCGGACCGATACACGCTCCACTGGTCTTTTTATCGGCCTTCCGCCGCCTCTTGCTTAACCCCATTCTCAGCCCCCGCCGTAAGGTTTTTGGCCCTTCCAAGAGGGATATGGCAGGTCGCTCGCCGGAAGGCCAGGGCGGGCGGATCGCCCCAGACATAAAACAACCCGAGGGCAGCCGACGCACCGCGCGTCGCTGCCCTCGGGCCCTTGCCTCTTCGCCCCTACACGAAGAGGCCGGCGGTCACCGCTGCGCACCCACAGCGTTTTACAGTTCGTTTAGTTGCGTCTCGCCGTCTGTCGTCGTGCGGGCATCCGTCAGGTTCGCCCGGAACTCGCCCGTCACGCTGTTGAACCACCATCCCGCGTCGGCTGCCGGCGCCGAGAACGCCGTGGCGCCATCCTGGACCACCGTCACGGTGTTGTCGCCCGAAACCGGGTTCACGGGGATGGACTGCAGATACGGCCCGTACGGGTAGTCGGTGCTCGGGGTGGCACTGACGCCGGCGTCCACGTCTGTGTACTGGGTCATCTGCTCCTCAAAGTCAGTGCCATCCTCACCCGTCGCCGCCGCGGGGTAACTTTCCAGGTGCTGCGTCTTGTAGAGCAGCAACTGGCTGCGGATGGTCTGGAGGTTCGTCATGAGGTTTGAGACGCGTGCCTCGCCCGACGCTTCGGTGAACTGCGGAATCACTATCGCCGCCAGAATGCCCAGGATGATCACGACAATCAGAATTTCCACAAGCGTAAAGCCTTTTCTCGTACCATGCTTCATTTTCAGTCCTCCTTACGGTTCCGTTTTCCCTTCAGGGCGTCTTTCCATTCTCCAGTTTACCGGCCTGTCGCATCACCGCCCGCCACCCCTCTGTGGCGTTCCGCGGCACTCCTGCGTCCCACGCACGACGCTCCAACGGTTTCTCACCCCTTTCTTGGGCGTCGCGAACCGGGCGGCGGCACGACAGGCCGGATTCCTTTGCTGCCGCCTCATCTTCGGGGCCCCACGTTGGGGCCCGGGGTTTGGCCGATTGTCAGAGAACACTCCATTCTCGAACTTCTTATCGGCATGAACCCCAGCAACCTTCACAAAAACTCTCCAGTCCACCTGTATTATCTATCTTCCCCACTCAGCCCAAAGTTAAGGGGCATTGAGTTGCCCCGTCCATCCGCACATGCAAAACTATACTGTAAAAGGACTTGCAGTCAAATATCGTGGGCGGTTCTGCGCGCGGCCCAGGCGCCAATTACGCGTAAGCCTATATGCCATAAGAACTTAGCCCTTGCCCCGTACTGCCCCGTAGATGCCCTTCAGAGACCTCGATTTGCCCCGCACAGCCCCGTTTTTGCCTCGATTTTTCCTGCCGGCCACCCGCAATTTTGCGAGGGCCGGAGGCGGCCAACGGGAACGGGGATGGAGAGGCAGTCCAAAGTCCAAGGTCGGAGGCACAGGCCGGAGGCTGGAGGCTGGAGGGGAAAAGGCAGTTCCAAGTTTACCCGCCGGTGGCGGGTTCCAAGTTCAAAGTTCCAAGGGGAACGGACAACGGCAGGAACCCTTCGGTCCCGGCGCGCCGGGACTCAGGGCAGGCTCCGGTGGGCGAGCGTCGTTGGGCGCGCTCGTGGTTCTGCGTTCTGCTTTCTACGTTCTACGTTGTCTCTGCGGTTCCGCGTTGAAGCGTGTCCCGCGGACTCCGTAGATTTAGGATTTTCGATTGTACGGCCAACGGCGGGCAAACTCGCGCCTCGCGGCTGTCGGTGTTTCAAGCCCCGCCAGGGGCGGTTGCGAGTAGCCACGGGCGCGAGCCCGTGGACAGGATGTCTCCCCTTTCCTATATTGGAGCCCCGTCAGGGGCGATTGAACCACACCTTCACAGGAGGCCACCATGGGGCATACCTATTCCTGTCTTCTCGTCCACACCGTTTTCAGGAAGGCTACGGCGCGTTCAGCGTCAGCCCGTCCAATACCGATGCGGTTATGGAATACATCCGTGGGCAGGAAGAACACCATCGGCGGATCACGTTCGAGGAAGAGTTTATTGCGTTGCTCGCGCGGCACGGCATTGCGCACGATGCGGAGCGGGTTTGGGGTTGAGGGGTGCGTTTCAATCGCCCCTCGCGTGGCTCCACGAAAAACAAATAAAGAGGCGGGTGGGGGCATCGCTTTCCCCGGGCTCGCGCCCGGGGCTACTGGCAGGCGTCGTGTGCGGGACGCAAAAGGCATAGTATGTGGACGAGCAACTTCGGGCCGCCCCTGTCGCCACGTTCAAGCGTGTCCCGCGAATTCGGCTTGCAAGAAGGCCAAAGCATGTCCCCTTTTTCCCTTGTCCCCTTTTTCCCTGTCCCCTTTTTCCCCCCTTTTTCCCCAGAGTTTAGTAAGGTGTCCCCGGAATCCATGAGGAACAGGACAACGCCTGCGACCAGGAGAATCACAACAACCGGTATGGCGATAATCCGTTTGCGCTTCATGGCGTTTTCCTCTCGCCCGCTTCCACTCTACTATTCAGGTCGGCGCCGATGTTGGCAAACTCGCGTGGCCTCGATGCCACAACGTCCGGCCGGTGGCCGCGAGTCGTTCACTTGTGCGTCCCTTGGGCGGGCGCGGGGTAGTCCTTGTCGATCCGCCAGAGCGAGCCCCCTTCGCCGGCGAGCGGCCGCCCGTACTGTGCCCCCGGGCGGCGGTTGTCGCGCAGGAGGAGGATCAGGTCGGAACTGACCGCTGGATGATGATAAAAGTAGGCGTGGCTCCAACCCCAGGACCCGGCGATGCTGGCATCAATGAACTGGATTTCGGGCTGATTCCGCAGGGATTCCACTTGCGCCGGCGACATCTCGCTGGGCTCGATCTGTCCGAGGCGGTCCTTGCTGCCGAAGAGGAAGTCGGCCATGTTCAGGCGCAAGTCCGTGGCGGAAACGTACAGCACCATCTGCTCGGGCACCTGCATGAGGCGCTCGGCCGCGACGCGCTGCGAACTGACCTCCATGTCGATGTCCGCCGCCGCCAGCACTAAGCACCCGAGCTTCAGGGCCTTTCGGGTATCGCCCCCCGAGGCGCGAACCTGGATGTTCAATTCGCGAAGCGCGGTCAGGACGGTGGCGGACCCGCGGCTGTGGGCCAGGATGTGGACCTTCTCGACGCCCGGGCACGCCGCCAGCACGCACAGGAACTGCTTGAGGTGGTAGACCGTGAACTGGCTCGACTCGCGGTCGTAGGCGTAGCCGCGGGCGGGGTCGCTCCCGCCGCCGGCCGGCCACGTGTAGACCATCGGCACGCCACAGCGGCCCATGAAGTGCCACAGGCCGGCCAGCACGTAGGTGGGTTCCTCAAAGTTGGTGCCGGTGCCGTGGACGAAGACGTAGACCTCTTTCTTGGGGGTGAGGGCGAGACGCTCGGCCACGAGGGCCTTCAGGCGGTCCTCGGCCGCGTGGCGAGCCTCCACGACCTCGGGGTCATCCACGATCTGGCCGTCGCGCTCGACGGTTTTCGATGGCGTCGGAGGGAACCTGCCGAGTTCGCGCGTCTCGTCGGTGCTCATCGGCAGGCCGGAGTTCCGGGGACACCATACTTAATTCCTTCGTCTCTTGTTCGGTTTCGGGCCGGGTTTTTTCTTGCGCGGCCGACGGCCGAGGCGATTCTGCGACCGAAGGAAAGGAGTCCGCGCGATTCGCCTGTCGGCTCATGACGGCCCCCGCTCCCGACTCGGGATGTCGATAGCCTACCTCGGCCGGCACGGCCAAACAAGAATAATCCATATCCAGCGCCCCCAACGGCAACGGCAGTCCAAAGTCAACAGCACGCGGCCCGCAAGCGGGCCGGCGAAACAGCACCCCGGGCTTTGAACGGCACGCGGCGCGCCCGCCTTCGTCCCGATGCATCGGGACTACGGCGTGGCAAGCAAGCGGGCCGGCGAAACAGCAGCCTCGCCGCCGGCGCACCGGGGGCCGTCACAAGCGGGTAACCTTCCACCGTCGTCCCGAGCGGGCGGGTTTGAAATTGCAGATTTCGGGTTCAAGGATAGAATCTGCGATTGCGGACTGAAGGAGCCCATGCCGATGCGGATGGTGGCAATAGAGACGAGCGGGCCGGCGGGGGGGATTGCGCTGGCGGATAGCGACCACCTCGTGGAGGAAGTGCGTCTGGCGTGGGGGCCGCATCAGGGCGCGGACCTGGTGGCGGCGGTGCGCGGCGCGGTGGATCGGGCGGGTTGGCGGCCGACGGACGTGGAGGCGGTGGCGGTGAGCATCGGTCCGGGTTCGTTCACGGGTCTTCGGACGGCGGTGGTGTTTGCGAAGATGGTGGCGCACGAGACTCGCGCGCGGATCGTGGCCGTGCCGACGCTGCGGGCCCTGGCGGAAAACGCGCCGGCGGGTGCGGCGCGCGTGGCGACGGTTCTGGATGCGAAGCGCGGGGGCCTGTTTGCGAGCATCTTCGAGCGCCGGGGGGCGGACCTCGCGGAGACGTTCGGGCCGGCGCTCGTTGAACCGGAAGCGCTGTCGGCGCGGCTCCAGCCGCCGGCGCTGGTGCTTGGGCGGGGGATCGTGAAAGGTCGGGCGGCGCTGGAGGGGTTCGATTTGGCGCCGGAGGCGCTCTGGGACCCGCGGGCGAAGGCGGTGGCGCATTTGGGGTGGGCGATGGCGAAGCGCGGCGAGTGGGCGGACGCGCTCGGCCTTGCGCCGGTGTACATCCGGCCGCCGGAGGCGGAGGAACTGTGGGAGCGGAGGCAGTCCAAAGTCTAAAGTCCAAGGTCCACGGGACGGCAGGCAGGAGGCAGAGCGCGCCGGGGCTCAGAGAAACGGCGGGTGGTTTTGTGAAACTTTGTGGTGCGTTGGGCGTTAAATATAAAGAGGCGAGGAGAAGGTCCGCGCCCGCGGCCTCTTGCCACGGGGAGGCGTCGCCGGTACAGTGAACCGGGAAAGATCGGCTGCAACTCAAGCGGAAGGGGGGCAGGTTATGACACGTCCGGCACTCACGATTTTCGTCACATCCGCGGTGTGGGCGGTGGTGTCGGCATCGGTGCTTGCCGCCACCGCGGAAGAACAGTTCGAATCGGTGTACGGGAAGGAATACCGGGCGGCCGTCGCCAGCCGCGAGACGGCCGACGACGTGACCGTGGCGAGCCATCTCTTGTCGGGGGCGCGGACGGCGGGGGAGGCGGAGTTGAAGGCGCTGCTGTGCGAGAAGGCGTACCTGCTCGGGCTGAAAGACGCGTCGGGGTGGGAGACATCTATCGCGGCGATGGACCTGCTGGCCGAGACCGTGCCGGCGCGCAAGGCCGAATGCCTGGAGAAGATAGCGGCGGTCCGGCAGAACGTTTTCGACGCGGCAAGCGGGTCGGCGTGGAACGAAGCGGGAGAGGCGCTCGTGGCGGCACTCGTGGCGCTGGCGGAGGCGAAGCTGGAGGCGGACGATGTGACGGGGGCCCGGGGGTGCGCGATCCGCGCCAAGGCGGCGGCGGAGAAGGTGCGCTCGGCGTGCCTCGCGGAGGTTCAGGCGGTCGCAGACCGCGTGGAGGTGTTCGCGAATCTCGTGCCGCTGAAGCGTGTCATCGAAATGAATCCGGAGAACCGGGGGGCGCGCGAGAAACTTTTGAAGATTTATCTGGTGGAACTGGACGACCCGGTGTCGGCGGCGAAATTCGTGGAGCGCGACCGGGATGACAACCTGGACAAGTTCATTCTGGTGGCGGCGATGGACCCGGCGAACGTGCCGGAGCGCGGCCTGATGGAACTGGGGGCCTGGTACCAGGGTCTGGCGGAGGAGGCGGGCCCGGCCGGCAAGCCGGCCATGCTCGCCCGCGCCAAGGGCTACTACGAGCGGTACCTGGAGGTGCACACGGAGGGTGACCTGGAGCGGAGCAAGGCGGCGTCCGCCCTCCAACAGGTGGAGACGGCGCTCGAAAAGCTGGCGGCCCCCGCGCCGCCGGATCCCGCATGGGTGGATCTGCTGAAACTGGTGAACCTGTCGCGGCACGTTGTGGCGGGCACGTGGGCGCCGAAGGGCAACGGGGTGGGGGTTTTGCCGTTCCCGGACGCGTACCTGGCGATTCCCGCACTGCCGGATGGCAACTACGAACTCCAAGTAGGGTTCTCGCGGACGACGGTGAGCGGCCAGGGGGTGGCGATCGCCCTGCCGGTGGGAAAGGGCATGGCCCTGCTGCGTCTCGGAGGAGAGTCGCGCACGTCCTACAGGTCGTCCCGCAGCAGGTTAGGGTCGAGGAGGACCACGTCCTATTCCAGCGGCCTCGAACTCGTCCGGGGGGATGAGTTCAATCACAATTCCACGACCCGAGACGGATCGAGCGTCGCCACGCAGTCCCGCCACGTCGTGGAAATCACCGTCACGCTCGACGGCAACAACGCCGAGGTGGCGGTCAAACTGGACGGGAATGACTACATCAAGTGGAAAGGGGCGCAAAGCGACCTGGCGTGCCCCGCGCTCAAGTCCCGCAAGCAGGTGCCGAAGGCTCTCGGGCTCAGCGCCGACAGTTCGACCGTCCTTTTCGACGGTGCCCGCGTCCGCGTGACCACGGGTCAACTGAAGCGTCTCTGAGCCGACGGCGAGGGCCGCTCGTTTTCCTTTTTTGTTGACACCCGACGGCAGGGCCGATAGCGTAAAGGATTGCCCGCCCCCCCCGAAGGTGCGCGGCGGGTGAATCCCTGGTCGCCGTGGCGACCCTTCAAGTCGGCAGGAAGGAGCGGCTCCGATGGTGCGGAAAAGTGCGTTGACGGGCCTGGTGCTGGCGGTGGTGCTTCTGGCGGCTTCGGTCGCGGCGAGGGCCCAGACGGAGGCGGCGTCCCCCGCCAGGCCCGTTCCGCCCTACGCCGGGTTCATCAACACCGACATGGTCAACATCCGCAGCGGCCCGGGGCTTTACTACTACCCGCTCGCGACCGCCGCCCAGAACGCCCCCGTGGTCGTCGAGAGCGAGACGCGCGACTGGCTCGGCCTGAGGCCGCTGGCAGGCGTTAGCGGCCTGGTGGCCGAGGCCGACGTCACACTCTCGGCCGACGGCAAGACGGCGACGGTCGCCTCGCCGACGGCCCGCGTGTACGCTTCGAGCCCGAGCGCCAAGCGGCAGTGGTGCGTGACGATGGTCAAGAAGGGGACAATGCTCCAGGTCGCGAGCCCGCCGCAGAACGGACTGGTGCGCGTCGCGCCGCCGGAGGAGTCGCGCGTGTATGTCCTGGCACAGTACGTGACGCCAATCGCGTCGGCGGCGGTGCCGCCGGGGGGCGCGGCGGTCGTCAGCATCGCGGTCGAGCCGCCCACAGCAGACCCGCAGGCCCAGACCTACAAGGATGCCGGCGCCGCCTTGGCCGAGGAACTCCGCAAGCCGATGCTCGAGCGCGACTACGGTTCCATCCAGACCCGCTTCGCCGACGTCGCCGAGAAGGCGGAGAAGGATTGGCTGAAGTCCGCGGCCGAACGGCAGGTCAGCCGGATTGAGGGCCTGAAGCGGCAGCAGCAGGAGTTTCAGCAGACGGTTGCAATTGCGGACCGTCTGGATGCAAGGATGACGGAACTGGGGACCGCGCGGGCCGAGGCTGCCGCCACCGCCCAGCGCGACGCCGCCATGGAACGCCCCGCTTTTCAGGCCACCGGCGTCGTCAAACCGTGGCTCACCATGGAAGACGAGGACTACCCCGCCAAGCACATATTGGTGGACACCGAGGGACGCCCCGTCGTCATCCTCCAAAGCGACCGGTACAACCTGGACGAGTACATCGGCAAAGCGGTCGGCGTCCGCGGGACGCGCACGTACATAGCCGGCGTGAAAACCTACCTGGTGACCGTGGACGACCTGGAGGTGCTGGAGTAGCGCGCTGGTCGAACGGGAAACGAACAAGCCCCGCGGTCGAACGGCTGCGGGGCTTTTCTTGCTGTCTCGGCTGGCGGCCTTCCCAGGCCGCCAGCCATCCCAGGCTATTCCGTGCTGTACGCGGCGGCTTGGGAAGTTTACCCGCCGGGGCGGGGCCGCCGCGCAATTTCTCAGACGGAGGCTAACTCATCCGCACCCAGCGAAGGAACCGGTGCACGAGGTCGCTCGGCACCAGCACGGAGGCGCCGAAGACGCCGGCCCAGAAGACGCGGCTCATGGCGGTGCTGAAACCTTCGCCGCCGATGCGCTTCGTCGGAATCCAGCGGACCTCCTCCGGGTGCGCCAAGCCCCATTCGATGAATGCGCTGGTCTCGGCGATCATGCGGCCACGGTGCTCGTCATAGTCAAGCATGGATGGCATTGTAACACCCAAGCCCAGGGATTGGAATCCTTCGACGCTTGGATGTAGAAAAAGACACCAGGTGTCTTTTTCGGACGTGCTACAGCCGGCGCCAGAGGTCGGCGTAGTCGAAGTGCCGGCCGGGACAATCCGTGGCCTTCAGTTGCCCGTGCCCGTAGATCCGGTTTCGCGGAATGCTGTAGCGGCCCATCAGAAATCGCACGAGGGCGGCCAGTGACCGCATCTGCGCCTCGGTCGGGGGGGACTGGCTGAAGTCGCCCACCAGGCAGATGCCGACCCCCACATCGTTGTACTCCGGATGGTCGGCGACCTTGCAGTGGGCGCCGTGTTTCTGGCTGGTCCATCGGCTGCCGACCTCGACCTCGCCGTCGCCGCTGTTCATCCCGTTGCCGATGACGAAATGGTACCCCAGTTCGTCCCATCCGCGTGCGCGGTGGATGCGGTCGAAATCTGCGGCCGAGCCCCACGTGGTGGCGCTGTGGTGGATGACGATGAACCGCCAGGCGCGCTGGCCGCCCGTCGGCACCCAGGCCGCCGTCGTCCACGAGGCCTGGCGGAGGGGCGCCTGCGTCTGGCGCGGGGCCGACGCGACGCGCGCTCCGAAGATGGGCGCCGGCGGATGGCGCACGAGAAGCCCTTCGCCGCCGGTGCAGCCGACCGCCGCCGACAGAAGCGCTAGCGGCATCACCGCCAACCATCGCGTCACGGAACCTTTGCGGTGCGTCGTCGCCATGCCGACCTCGGAGCGGACGGAGTCCCTCGTGCCTATAGTTCGGGCGTCAGAGTTTATCGGCCCCTGCGGCGGCGGCGCTTGACGAAAAGCCCCGCGGGGCCCTGCCCGGTTTCCGGGAACCCGGGCCCACGCCGAACGTCCAAAGGGGGTGGAACGGACCCAGCGCCGCCCGCGGGCGGCAAGGAGGTGGACGATGGCGCGGACAGGAAGCAGCGGATGGGCATGGGCGGTCACGGTCGCGGCCCTCATCCTGGCGGGTGCGATGCTCCAGACAACCCGGGCCGAGGAACAAGCTGCTGGCGAAGCCGACAAAGTCAAAATTTTGCATGTGCCGGAGGTCCTCGCGCTGCTGGGGGACCTCGCGGTGGACCCGCCGAGAACGCACAAGAGCATGGTCGTCTTTCCGATCCGGTGGTCGGGCAAACAGGCGCCCGGCGCGTGGGAGACGCTGGACGATGCGGTTGCGGGCGGGCACCTCGTCATCCGCGAGAAGGGCGCGGGGACCGTCCCCGAGGTTCAGGTGGAAAACACGGGCGACACGTCGGCGTTTCTGATGAGCGGGGAAATCGTGAAAGGCGGCAAGCAGACGCGCGTCGTGCGCTTCGACTCGATCCTCGAACCGAAGCAGACCGTCGCCGTCGCCGTCTTTTGCATCGAGCAGAGCCGATGGGCGGGCGGCAAGGATTTCGAAAGTTCCAGGAACCTCGCGCCGGCCTCCATCCGCGACCGGATCAACCGCGGCGCCCAGCAGGGTGAGGTCTGGCACGCCGTCCGCAGCACCGGCGAAGCCGCCGGCGCCGCCAGCGAAACCCAGAGCCTCGATGAAATGCTCGAATCCGAAAAGGTCCAGAAGCAATACAAGGAGGCCCACGAGGACCTGGGCGAGTTCAGCCCGCCCGACACCATCGGCATCGCGGTCGGCGACCTCCGCACGGGAAGAGTCGTCGGAATCGAACTCTTCGGACGCCGCGACCTCTTCGAGCGCCTCCAGGAGAAACTCATCGAAGGTTATACGACGGACCTCGTGGTGGCGGGCGGCGAGTGGGACGAAAAGACCGCCAAGCCCATCACCGAAAAGGACGTCCAGGCTTTTCTCCAGCGCGCCGCCGCCGGCAAGAGCCGCTATGAGGACACGCCCGGCAGCGGGCGGGGCGTTGACCTGGAGAGCGGGACGCTGCGCGGCAAGGGCGTGGCCCTGGGCGGGTGCATCATTCACCTTTCGATCCAAGACGTTCAGCCGGCGCCGACGCCGGCCCGCCCGATCGTCGGCGAAGCCGGCCGGCTTTAACAACAAGCGCGGGGCACCCTTCCCGCACGCTTTTATTTAGCCCCCGGTGAATACAGGATTTTGCGCCATTGATGTAAGTTCTTGCGCAATAAGCAGTTCGCCCTTATGCTTGTCTTGAACCCCTTTTCAGGAGACCAAGCATGGAGAGCGAACTGTGGTCCAGAGTGTACCAGATAGTGATGGATGCGGGCAA
>DATKUU010000114.1:0-7653 GCA_035530455.1 Phycisphaerae bacterium
GGCCCCAGCGCCCCGCGTGTATTCACGCGCCCGGCCCCAGCGCCCCGCGTGTATTCACGCGGGGCTAAATGTAACGGAAGCCATTTAGCCCCCGGTGAACACACCGGGGGCGCCGTTCGAATTACTTGAACTCCACCTCGACCAGGTGGGTCGAGCAGGAGATGCAGGGGTCGTAGGCGCGGACGAGCATTTCGAGGCCGTGGCGGACCTCGTCCTGCGATTTGCCTTCCTTCATGAGTTGCGGCACGTAGGCGCGGAAGTCGGCCTCGATGTTAGCCAGGTTCTGATTCGTCGGGATGACGAGGTTCGCCCCCGTCACGATTCCATTCTTATCGTACTGGTAGTGGTGGACGAGCGTGCCGCGGGGCACTTCGACGATGCCGACGCCTTCGCCCGCCTGTCCGGGCCACTTGAGGGGCGGCTTCTCGTCCTGGATGCCCGCTTCAATCAGTTCGTCCAGGAGCCGAAGGATGTCGTAGTAGCAGTGGACCGTTTCGACGACCTGGGCGGTGTTGTTGTGGAACGTGTTGGTGCACGGGGCCTTGAGGCCGAGTTTCTCCGCGGCCTCCTTCGCCTTCGGATGGAGTTGCTTGTGGTTGTTGTTGAACCGTGCGAGGGCCCCGACCATGAGGCTCTCGCGCTTGTTTTTCACGTGCTTCGCGCTGGAGTGCCGGACGATGGACTCGTGGATGATCTGAGCGTAATCGCGCGGCTGGGCGCGGTCGCCGTCGCTCGTCACAAGGTCGCCGTCGAAAAACGCGTATTCATCGGGGCTCGTGATGGACTCGTACTCGGTCTCGCGCTCAAAATCGGGCATCGAGAGCGTGGCGAAGAGGTCCACGGTGGCGTGGACGTCGGGTTCGACCTTGGCGACCTCGGCCCGCAGTTCCTTCAAGGTGCGCACGCTCGGCAATTTCATGTAGCCGCCGGGCACCATGCCGATGGGGTGCGTGTGCCGGCCGACGAGCACCCGGCAGATGTGGGTCGCGAGGGCCTTGAGCCTCATCGCCCGCAGCACCACGTCCGTGTGGGTCTTGGCGAGCGGGATGACGCTCGGGGCCCCGAAAAAGTCCGGCGCGACGAGGAAATAGACGTGGAGCCAATGGCTGTCGAGTTGCTCGGCATCGAGGACGATGCGGCGGAGACGTTCGGTCTGCTCGCTCCGCGCAAAGCCCATGGCGTCCTCGGTGGCCTTGAGGCTCGCCGACCCGTGGCCGCACGCGCAGATGCCGCAGATCCGCGTGGTGAGGAACATCGCGTCCTGCCACGAGCGTCCGCGGAGCATCGCCTCGAAGAATCGGGGCGACTCGATGACTTCCATTTTGCATTCGACGAGTTCGCCGTCCTCGACGCGGGCGACGATGTTGCCGTGCCCCTCGACTCTCGTGACGTACTCGACGCGGACGTCCAACGTTTTTGACGCTTTCGCCATGCTTTCTTTCGACCTCGCTCAATCGTCCCTCAGCGCCCGCCCGAGGCGAGGCTGAACGGAACGCGCCGGCCAAGGCCGGCGGCTAAATGTTCTCGATGGACTATTCTTTCGCCACTTCGTCGTAGATGCCCTGGAACAGGCGGAACTCCCGCAGGATGTCGTCCACCGTCAGACCGAACTCCGCCATCACGTCCTTGGCGGCCTGGGCGTTCGGGTCGTCCACCAGGCCCCGGCAGCCGATGCACTTGTGCCCCGCGCTCGGGCAGAGGAAAGGCGCGCACCCCGCCCGCGTCACGATGCCGAGGCACGGCAGGCCCTTGTGCCAGAGACACACGTTGTCGGCCAGTTTACAGTCCACGCAGACGGGGTAGTTGGGTTGCTTGTACGGCTTGCCCATCAGGAGGCACTTGGCGGCGGCCAGGAACTCCTGCGGGTTGATCGGGCACCCGTGGATTTCCGCATCCACCTTCACCTCGGCCTTCAGCGGCCGGGCCGGAATGTGCGGAAACCAGTCCTTCTTGTCTCCATAGACATATGCCGACACATCGTCCAGGTCCTGGAAGTTTTTGACGGCGTTGACGCCGCCGATCGTCGCGCACGCCCCGAGGGCGACCAGCACGTCGGTCTTCGCGCGGATTTCCTTCGCCTTCTCGATGTCGTGCTCCGTGACGATTGAGCCCTCGACGAACGCCACGTTGTAATGGTCCGCGTCGCCGTCGGACGCCTCGCGGAAGCGGACGATGTCGGCCCGCTCCAGGATCGGCAGCAGGGCCGGCCCGCAGTTGACCACCTGCAACTCGCACCCCTCGCAGCACGAGAGGGCGTCGAACATCAGCGTCGGCTTCGCCATCTAGATGCCCTCGCGCAGTTGCTTGACCTGGTCGTAGGTGAAGACGGGCCCGTCGCGGCAGACGTAGATGCCGCGGATCTGGCAGTGCCCGCACTTGCCCACCCCGCACTTCATGTGCCGCTCCAGACTGCACACGATCCGCCGCTCCGGCACGCCCTCCGCCAGGGCCTCCAGGACTGTGAACTTGAACATGACGGGCGGCCCGACGATGACCGCCCACGTCTTCGCCGCGTCCAACTTCACTTGTTTAAACAGCCGCGTAATCACCCCCGTGCACCCTTTCCACTCCTCGCCGCAGCGGTCCACCGTCACTAATGTTTTGGCGTCCTGGCGCCGGCCCCACTCCGCCAGTTCGTCCTGGAAGAGGAGCCACTTCGGCTCGCGCGCCCCCACCAGGATCGTCACGTTGCGATAATCCTTCCGATTGTCGAGGACGTACCGGATGAGGCTCCGCGTCGGCGCAAGGCCCAGCCCGCCCGCGACAAAGAGGACGTCCTCGCCCTTCATCTTCTCGTACGGGAAATGGTTCCCGAACGGGCCGCGAATGCCCACCCGGTCGCCCTTCGCCAGCGCCTTCAGAGCGCTGGTCACCGTCCCGACGCTCCGGACGCACAGTTCAAAGGCGTCGCCCTGCGTCGGGCTCGAAGTGATGGAAATCGGCGCCTCGCCGAATCCGAACACCGTGACCTCGACGAACTGTCCCGGCTCGTAGCGCAGCGGCCGACCGTCCTCCATCTCGAGGCGGAAGAACCGCTCCGTCTCGGTCATCTGCTCGGCCGACTCAATCCGCGCCATGCGCGGCACATAGGGGCTCGGCGCCGCCGCCCCTTTTTCGATGTCCACGTCCGCTTGTGTCACGGTCATCGGCTCCCTGCAATCTGGACGAAGGTGTCCTTAATGCTGATGGCGGCAACGCAGGCCCGCTCGCACCGACCGCAGCCGACGCACCCGACGCGCCCCGTCTGCTCCAGAATGTATTTGCCCTTGCGGAACATCCGGTGCCGCAGGCGGCTGGAGCGCTGCTCGCGGAAACTCTCCCCCCCCGCCACTTCGGCAAACGGGTCCAACTGGCACGAATCGTACCGACGCACTCGCGCCGCGCTGGCCAGGTCGTCCGCCACCACGTCCGCGATGTCCCAGCAATAGCACGTCGGGCACGTCGTGTTGCAACTTCCGCACGAGAAACACCGCCGCGCAATCGCCTCCCACACCAGGCTGTCGTAGGATTCGTCCAGGATTTCCGGCAGGTACTTGACCTCGAACGGCAGTTTCAGGTGGAAGCCGGCCCGCTTGCGCTCGACGAACGCCTGGCGGGCCTCCAGGTCGGCCTTCTCGGCCCTGCGCATCTTCCCGAGTTCCCGCAGACGCTTCCCCAACTCCGTCTTCGTCTCGACAAACCACCCTCCCGGAATCGGCGCGAGCGCCAGGTCGTACCCCGTCTCCGGGTACAGCGACCCCATGTCCAGGCAGAAACTCGTCTCGTCGCAGGGCTTCTCGCAATCCATCAGCACGGTCGCCGTCGCCGCTCGCTGCGCCAGATAATGCGGGTCCGCCACGTCTTTGGCGAACGCCGCGTCCAGCGTCCCGATCGCCGTCGCGTCGCACGGATGCACGCCGAAGAGGACCTGCTCCTCGACCTCCAGGACGGCCTCCGGCTTGGGGTCGCCGTCCAGGCGGTACTCGACCAGCGTCTGCCTGGGCGGCCAGAGGAACTTCTTCGGACCGAGGACCGTCAGGTCGTAGTCGAGCCGAAGGTCACCCGCCTCCTGGATCGTCTCCCATCCGAACTTCGCCGTCCCGTCCGACGGGCTCGTCTCCTTCAGCACGGGACCGCGGACGCGGCGCTCTTTCCCGATCGCCGCGACCCACCCCGCCAGATCCTTCGTCTCCAACACGTGTGGCAACATGCCTGCGGTTCCTTTGCTCGGTTACTTCTCCAACGCCTCGGCGACGGCCTGCAGCAGGTCGTCCGGGTCCACGGGTTTGCGGATGAAGGCGTCCACGGGCAGGTAATCGGCATCGGTCTCGGGCGAGAACTCAAAGCCCGTCTTCTCCACGATGCCCGTCAGCATCAGGATCGGAAGATTGGCCGTCGCCGGGTTCTCACGGATCTGCTCCGCCGTATGGAACCCTTCCGTCTCGCGGGTCATCATCACGTCCAGGAGGACGCAGTCCACGCCGCCCTTGGCGAGGCGCGCCAGGCCTTCCTTGCCGCTGGAGGCGGCGGCGATGGCATAGCCGGCGCCTTCGAGGACGGCCCGGGTCGCCTCGACGAAATCCGCGTCGTCGTCAATGAGAAGGATCGTTTTTTGGCCCATAGCCAAGATCTCCGGTGACTGCTCCAAGCGGCAGGCCGGTTTGTGAAAAGAATCACAAGCCCGGCCCAAAATTTTTTGCCCACCTGCAAGACCGCGGATTCTAGGCGCCCGCCCCTCCGCTGTCAAACACCTTCCGCCGAATTTTCCCCCCGCCCAGGAAAAAATAGGGACAGGCACGACTTTCCCGCCAAAAAGTCGTGCCTGTCCCTATTTTTCCAGGCGAGCGAGAAACGAATCGCTCCCCAGAGGCCTGCCGCACATCGTGCTCTTCCGAAGCCGCTTCAGGATTTCCGGGGCCTCGCCTTGGCGCAAAACGCTTTTCCATTCCATCCCGCCCGCCAAGCGGCGGCAGAGCGCCGCGTCCAGCAGGCCGCTTCGGTCCGCACCGCCGACGTGGGCCCGCGCGCTCGACCACGCGTACTTCCACGCCGTGCGAACCAGCCCCGCCCGAACCGGATTGCGATCCACATACCCCAAGGCCGCATACGTGTGCCCTTCGTCCATGGGGAAGGAATAAAACCGGTTCGCCCACAGGTGACCACTCCGCTTGTGCCGATCGTTGATGTAGCGGGAGTACAGCCAATGCGTCCGCCCAACGGCCAGGGCCAGCGCATCGGCCCGGTGCGGATTGACAACGAGATGGACGTGGTTCGGCATCAGGCAATAACCCATCACCTTCAGCCCGTGACGCTCGCTCTGCTTACGCAGAATGGCCAAGTACACGCGGTAGTCGTCGTCCGCGAAAAACACACCCTGGCGGTTGTTGCCGCGATGGGTCACGTGGTGCGGCAGATCGGGGATGACGATGCGAGCGACTCTCGGCATGGGGCCCAGATTAGTTCCCCGCCACGTTTCAGTCGAGCAAAAAATAGGGACAGGCACGACTTTCCGGGTGAAAAAGTCGTGCCTGTCCCTATTTTTTATTCTACGGTCACGCTTTTGGCCAGGTTGCGGGGCTTGTCCACCGCGCAGCCGCGGAGCACCGCCACATGGTACGCCAGGAGTTGGAGCGGCACGATGTTGACGAGGGGCTGGAACGGTTCGAGGACGTCGGGGACGTAGAAGACGTGCTCGGCGAGGCGGCGGATTTCCTCGTCGCCTTCGGTGGCGACGGCGATCACCTGCCCGCCGCGGCTCCTGACTTCCTCCATGTTCGAGAGGACCTTTTCGTACTGGAGCCCGCGGTTCGCCAGGAACACGACGGGCATCTCCTCGGTGATCAGCGCGATGGGCCCGTGCTTCATTTCGGCCGCCGGCAGACCCTCCGCATGGACATAGGAAATTTCCTTTAACTTCAGCGCCCCTTCCAGCGCCACGGGGTAGTTGTACCCGCGCCCGAGGTAGAGCCAGTTGGGGCGGTCCTTATACTTTTCCGCCACCCGGCGGATTTCCGGGTCGAGCCCCAGCGTCCGGCGCACGAGGTCCGGCATGGTCTGGAGGCGCCGGATGACCTCGGCGGCCTGGTACGGCGGCAGGAACCGCCGGCGGCCCATGAACACCGCCAGCATCAGCAGGACCTCCAGTTGGCTCGTGAACGCCTTGGTGGAGGCCACGCCGATCTCCGGTCCGCAGTGCAGGTACACCCCCGCGTCGGTCTCCCGCGCGATGGTCGAGCCGACCACGTTGACGATCCCCAGGATCAGCGCCCCCTTGAGGCGTGCCTCTCGGACGGCGGCGAGGGTGTCGGCCGTCTCCCCGCTCTGGCTGATGGCGATGACGGCGGTCCCCTCGTCCACGATGGGGTTGCGGTAGCGGAACTCGCTGGCGTAGTCCACCTCGGTCGGGATGCGGGCGAGGTCCTCCAGGAGGTACTCGCCCACGAGGCCTGCGTGCCAGGCCGTCCCGCACCCCGTCAGGATCACCCGCCGCGCGTGCGTCAGTTGTTTGGCCACGTCGCGGACGCCTCCCAGGTGGACCTCGCCGGCGTCCGGCTCCAGGCGCCCGCGCAGGGTGTCGGCGAGGCTCTCCGGCTGCTCCGTGATCTCCTTGAGCATGAAATGCGGATAGTTCTTTTTCTCGATTTGTTCGAGGGACCATTCGATGTGGCAGATTTTCTTGTGGGTGGGGACGGCGTCCACCGTGGTCGTCCGCATTCCGTCCGGGCGGATCGTCGCCATCTCGTTGTCCTCGAGGTACACGACGCTGGTCGTGTGCTCGATGACGGCCGAGGCGTCGCTCGCCACGACGTATTCCCCCTCGCCCACGCCGACGATCAGCGGCGAGCCGTTCCGCGCGGCGACCAGGACGTCGGGCTCGTCGGCATGGATGACCGCGATGCCGTACGCCCCGCGCACCTGGGCCAGGCCTTCCTGCACCGCCTTCTCCAGGTTCCCGTCGTAGCACCGGGCGAAGAGGTGGGCGAGGACCTCGGTGTCGGTCTCGCTTTTGAAGACGACCCCCTCGGCCTCGAGCGCCTGCCTCAGGGCCGACCAGTTCTCGATGATCCCGTTGTGCACCACCGCAAGTTTGCCCGACGTGTCCGTGTGGGGATGGGCGTTCACTTCGTTCGGCGCGCCGTGCGTCGCCCAGCGCGTGTGGCTGATGCCGAGGCGCCCGCGCGTGTCCTTGCCTTCCATCAGGGCCTCGAGCGCGCTGATGCGGCCTTTGGTTTTGACCACCAGGAGGCGGCCGTCGTCGTTCTGCTGAAGCGCGATGCCCGCCGAGTCGTACCCGCGGTACTCCAGGCGCTTCAGACCCTCAATGAGGATGGGGTACGCCTGCTTCTGGCCCAGGTATCCCACGATTCCGCACATCCGGCATCTCCTCTGGGACTCGGCCCCTCGTGCGTCACCCTATCCTTTTGGCCCGCCCGATGCAAGCCGCCAAGCGTCCCCGCTCCCCGCTGGGCCTGCCCGCCGTAGCCCCGGCGCGCCGGGGGCGAAGTCGGGTCGCGGCTAACCGCGCGCCGTCGAATGCCCCGCATTCCGCATTGAATTGCCGTCGCCGCGCGGCTACACTGGCACTCGAGCAAGAAAGGGGGACTGAGATGTCCATCCGGCGGTCATGCTGGGCGGCAGGGCTGGTGATTCTCGGCGCCGGGGTGTTTTTCGCCT
>DATKUU010000115.1:0-4109 GCA_035530455.1 Phycisphaerae bacterium
CAATAGCATTTTGCAGAAAGATTCCGTTGAACGGAATGTTTTTTCGCGTGTGCTGCGTTCATGCGCCTCCTTTCTCGGCGTCCTCGATGTCTGCGAGCCTGATCTCGCGGGTGAACTTTGTCGTGCCTTTGAGGGTCAGAGTCAGGAAGCCTGGCTCGTCTCTGTCCTCTGTATAGGACATGCGCTGGACGAGGAACTCGTGCCCGCCAAACATGACGGTGGTGTTCACCAGGGTCGTCAGGTCCACGCCAGATGGCGGGTAGAGACGTTGAGCGCTTTTCTCCTTCATGCTGGTCCCGCTAGAGGCATTGCGTCGAGCAACTTCTCGACGTCGTCTCTCAAAACGTAGATACAGTTGCCGGCAGGCCCAAACGACAAGCACAACTCAGACCCACCGCACTCGCTGGTGACTGTGACCTTGCCTGCGATTCGCAACTGTCCCGCGCCCTCATCTGTCAGCCGCCGGTACGGTACAATAACCTCAACAGCCATCAGTATCTCCTTTCTCTTCGCCGAGCAGTCCAAGCGCGAGCAAGCGCTCGTCGCGGACGGTCTGCTGGCCGACGACGTAGTTGCGCAGGGGGAGGTCCGGGTCGCCGCGCTTGTGTTCGCAGAAGGGGCATCGGTCAATGAAGTGGGCGAAGGCCATGCCGCCGGACTTCTTGCAGTTCCAGCAGTTGATATCCCATGTGGACATCAGAAGCCATCGCCCGTATGACGGTTTTCTCTCGGGGAGCACGACGACGCAGATTCCCAGGAAGCCGTGTGTGCAGTCGAGCATCTTCAGTCCGCCGGTCGGGTCGCGGCGGCTGATTTCGGCCAGGCGTTCCGCCACGGTGGGTTGCTGCGCGATCTTTGACACCATCATCTTTTCCTTTCTTCGGTGCGGGCCGTGGCCTTGCAGCCGGGGTTTTTGCACTTCCAGTAGATGCGAACCTTGAACGGGTGGTTGGTGCGTTCGCTCCCGTTCTGGATCATGCCGCTGCCGCAGGTCCGGCAGCGGGGACCGACGCCGCGAATGCGCGGGGCGGGGACTGCGGGGGTCGGCATGACCATGGCCACGGGGCCATCGGCCGCCTGCACGACGGGCGCTGGCGCGGGCGCCGGCGCTTCCTCCACGACGGGCTTCTCTGCTTTGGACGGCTTCTGTGCTTTCGACATTGCGTCACTCCTCTCTGAAAACGGGAATCCGATTAGTACGAGGTTCTGATGCTGAGGCGGGCGCCTCCTTTTTGGCGTCGATCTCTCCGAGAACTTGATTCGTCGCGCGCATCCAACTAGCGTTGGCCGCCGCCACTCCCGCAGCGCGTCCAGCCTTGAATCCGGCGTCATAGATCTCACGTAGGGCGGTTTCGCGCGCCGTCCGTGAAGACTTAAATGTCCAGAGCCAGGCCCGCATGGTCCAGCGGACGATCCAGTGAATGCCGATCGGCGCGTAGACGGTCTGATTCCGAAGAAAGTCATCGTATGCGATTCGATAGCCGCGCCTGGGCGGCCAACTTCCCAGACTCTCCTCACAGTTCATGCGTATGAGAATCGTCACCATGTTCTCCTTCAGTAACTTGTTCTGATGCTGAGGCTGCCGGCTGCATCCGGTTTGGCTTCCTGGTCCGTGGCGTTCTCCTCCAGCAGATACGCGCGGGTGACGATGGCGCCGGCGAGTCCATAGGCGGCAACATCGACCATGTCGTGCGCGCCGCGCTCGCGCCATATCCTGATTTCTCTGCCGCGATTGTCGCGGGATATCTCGCGCTTGACCTTCATAAAGTGATTGAAAATCCAACCGGGGTTCAGCCTGCCGTGGCTGCGGTCGGATCGCTTTTCGTTGGCGGCTTCGCGGGCGAACCAGTGATAGCCGGGCGATCCCTCCGCGCGGAAGAGCCGGCCATAGAGGTCGTCCTTGAGCCGGTCCACCTCGAAGAACCAAAGGCCGTTGCCGTCGGCCTGGAGGCGAAGCTGGATTGTGCCGGCGGGCACGTCGTCGGGGAGGGGTTGGCTCTTGCCGGTCATCTTGGCGTATTCGGTAGCGGAGCGTCCGACGAGGGGATTGCAAAAGTCATGCTCGTGGCACCATTTCAGGATGACGTGTTCGGGGAGGTTGCCGGCGCGGAAGCCTGCGTCTATCCAGAGCGACTCGCAGTTGTATCGCTCGAAGGAGAGCGCCCATGCCTTGTCGAGCGCGGCGCGAAGCTCGTCCTCCGTGGGGTCGTATCGGGCCTCCTCTTCGAGGATGTCGAGGACGCGCCAGTGGGTGGACCATCGGGTGAGGTCAAAGTCCCATCCGTCGATCATCAGATACAGGCGTTTGAGTTGAACGTCGATGCTGCATGTCCAGAACTCCGGCCCTTCGGGAAGCGCGGCGGGCGGGAGTTCGGGGTCGAGGTCGCGGAGTGGGTCAAAATGGAACTCGCCGGTGTGCTGTGCGAGGAAGCGGGTGGAGAGTTCGCGGACTTGCATGTCCTCCTTCCAGGGCATGGTCCATCGGAACTGGGTGAGGTCCTTGTCGAGGTCGTCGGTCACGGCGCGGACGGCGTTCCATTCCATCATGCCGATGATGGCCATGGTGGTCATGGGGCTGGCGAGCCATGTCCATTCGACGCCGAGTCTGTGGGTCTGGGGGAGGTCGCCGACGGCCTTTCCTTTCGGGCTGATCTCTTGTCCGCGATGCAGGAGGAGGGGATTGCGGAGGGCTTTCTGGCGGGCGGCTTCGTCCCATAATGCGCCACACGAGTTACAGGCATAGCGGGCGAGCGCCCCGGCTTCGAGTTCGCTGGTGGCTTCGCGCCATCCGACGAAGTGGTCGCGGTCGGGATAGACGTGTTTTCGGCACGCGGGGCATCGGAGATAGATGCGGCTGCCGGAGCCTCCGACGGAGGCTTGCTGATAGATGAAGCCCGCCTCGATGCTGACGGTGCATTCGCCGTAGAAGAGGGCGCGCTCGCCGTAGGCGGTGCTTCGTGCGAGGAGCTGGAAGGGGGGGGCGGTTTCGCGGCTCGTCTCGCCGGCGGCGTCCATTTTGTCGGACTCGGTGAGGAGCACGACGCGGGCGGTGTGCGAGGAGCGTTTTACGTCCTTGCCTCCGCCGGACATGAAGATGAGGCGGGCGCCGTTTCGGAAGCGGACGCTTTCGGCGCGGCCGCCGCGCGAGCCGCTGCCGGATGTGGGGAGGAGTTCGCGGTAGCGCGTGCGCTGGATGACGGGGAGGATGTCTATTTCATAGCGGGCCATGACGAGGTCCATGCTTGGGGCGGCGAGGATGACGGATTCGCCGATCTCGAAGAGGTGATAGAGGGCGGGGATCACGAAGAAAATCAACGTCTTGCCGGCTTGGACGGATCCCATTCCGAGGCGCCACCACCACCAGGGGTTGTCGAACTCGCGGAGGACGATGGCGGTCCAGGGGACGTAGTCGGCGTCGAAGTGCCAGCCGTCGCGCGGGCCGCGGGCGAGCACGACTTCGTCCTCGGCGAATTGCAGGAACGAGCGCAGTCGCCGGGGACGCATGGCGTCAAGATGATCGCGGCTTAGTTTTGCGAGTGCGGGGTGCACGGGGCAGTTTCCCATAAACGGAGTTGACGGCTTTCGAGAGCGCGGACGCGACGTCGGGTCCGCACGTGGCGCCGATGGCTTCGAGGTGCGTGCGCATCTGCTGGCCGAGGGCGAGCCACTGGGTGCGGACTTCTTCGAGCGGGATCAGTTCGCCGGAGCGCTGCTTGAACGTGAGCTCTTCGTTCTGCGCTTTCCATCGGCGATAGCGTTCGAGCGCGCGGGAGTTTCCGCCGATCAGGAGCGGATCCTCGGCGACGGGGAGTTTTTTTTTGCGGCGCTCGGCGGCGAGCCACGCGGCGACGCAGACGAGATCAAATCGGCCGTCGGGATTGCGCGGGCAGCCGGCGGCGATCCAGTTGCCGATGGTGGCGCTGGTGAGCGATGTGATGCCGGTTGCGACGATGAGGCTGACGAGTTCCAGGCGCCGGAGTGCGCGGGGGTTAGCGGTGGGCGGTGGCTTTGGCTTGGCTGGCTTGGGTTTCATTTTGGAACGCCGGGTGATAAACAACCACCAGTTTGTTTCATTTTCGTACGAAAAAAGGTGAGTGCGCGCGCTTGAC
>DATKUU010000116.1:0-9320 GCA_035530455.1 Phycisphaerae bacterium
GTTTCCGGTGCTCCTTGCGGAGTTCCATCGAGACAGGCATAACCGGTTCGAGGGGCGATCGGAAATATCCGCCCGGCCCGTACGCCTGCTTGCCGCCGGTCATCATCAGCCCTGCGCCGGTCTCGCGGACCCAGGCGGCGATATTCTCCATGGCGGCTTCGCCGACGTCCCCCGCCGGGGTGTTCTCGATGAGGACGGCGGCATACTGCGAAAGGTCTTCGAGTTCCCATCGGCATGCGTCGGGCGTCTTGACGGTCATGTTCATCCCGCCGGCCGACAGGAGGCGCGCCAGCCCCGAATCGGCCGAACGAGCCACGCACAGAAGCGGCTTCGGCCCGAGAACGCCGACGAGCAGTCTGGCCCGGTTGTTCTCGGGAACCGGGTCGCTCCCTTCGCCGACGACTTCGAGGGCATATTGGCTCGTGCCACCCTTTGCAGCGCGGTCGCGAAAGACGAGGCGGGTGATTCCAGATTCGGTCGTCCTGGTGCCGCTCGCCACCAGCGCCCCCCCCCGGCGCAACTCGTATCGGACCAGCTGCGGAACGGGGGAACGCACCCAGACCGTGATCATGAACGATTCCTGCGGCTGGACCGTCGAAGGGGCGTCCACGCGAAGAATGGCCAGGTCGTTCGTCGGTTCTCTCGTGACGGCACGGTAATCCACGGCGATGTCGCGCGCCGCCGCACGCGACGCCGACGCCAACGGATCCGTCCCCGTGAACCTCCCGTCCGACAGGACGAGAATGCGTCCCGGCGTGTCCTCCGGGATGAGGGAGACGGCGGCCTGAAGCGCTTCGGCCAGGTTCGAGCCCTCGCGGTCAATCTCGCCGACGAATCCCGCGAACCGGCCGGCCTGGGGCGACAGTTCAACGACCACGTTGCGGCCGAAAGAGACCACGGCCAGCCGGTCGCGCGAGCCCCGTTTCGCCTGGACCAGATCGACCGCCTCGATATGGGACTGTTCGCTGCCCGGGGGCATTGAGAGGCTTCGGTCGGCGACAACGACCACCGTGCCCGCCCGACTGGACAGCCGCACCGCCGGGCCGCACATCGCCAGAACCACCAGCGCGACCACCAGGCAGCGCAAGGCTTGAAGCAGCCGCGACGGCAGCCTCCAGTGCCAAAGCGCCGCCGCCAGCGGAATCGCCAACACGAGCCAGACCGGTTGGTTGAGCGTCACGGCTGCGCTTCCTTCCGGGCCTGCCCGGCCAAAGTCAGGTGAACGGTCATCGCTCCCAGGGCTGCGATGAGAACCAGGGAGGCAATCGGCATGTAGCCCGCCTGGGGATCGGGCGTCTTCGGCCACTGGCCCCACTCCCCGGCGGCGCACGCGCGGAGATCGGATTCCCCTGGGTGCAGGGCATTGACGGCAAAGGCGTATCGGGCCTCCCCCGCCGACACTTCGTACACGCCGCACTGCTCGGCATCGACTTGGATACTGAAGTCGTGAACCGGCCGGTCGTACGCCTCGCCATCGGGGCAGCGAATGCGAGCCGACTCGACCTCCGGCGAAACGGTCACCTTGACATCCGACCCGAGGCGCACGTTAGACGCCTGGGGGCCGGGCAAGGACTGGGCACGATACGCCAGGAGGTTCCAGATGAAGACCGGCCAGTTGGTCGACTCCAGGAGCGTCGAGAGTTCCGGTTGAAGGCGGATTCTGAGGTCTCTGGCACGTTCTCCCCGCGCGGCATCCGTGACCAGAGAGACGTTGCCCGCCGAAATCACCGCCGGTCCGGCGAGCGGCGGCGTCTTCGCGGCCGCCCAGACGACGCCGGAGAGGTCCAGCCCTTCGCAGAGGGGATGCGATCCGTCCAGCACGAACGGGCCGACGAACGCCTCCGCTTCCTTGTCCACGATGAACCGCAGCGACCAGGTTTCCGGCGCGCGGTCGGGCGGCGGCGCCCCATCCGTCACGAGGAGTTCGGCCCCCGCTGCCGTCAGACGCGCCCGCCCGCTGGCCTCGAGGGCTCGCTGGACGGCCTCGCGGAGCGCCGGATTCTCCAGCCGCAGCGCCACGCGCACCGGCCTGCCTGCATCCGGAAGCAGGGTCACCTTGTTGTCCAACCCGAGCGCGTCGTTACCGAGCCTGGCGTACACGATCTTCGTGTCGGCGGGGACCTCGAAGAACAGGGTCGCCTTCTCGCCCGCCGGGAGGTCAACGGCCCGAGTCGCCAGGGCGGCCGGGACCGCATCGGCGCTCAACGTCAGGACGGCTCTCGCCCGGTCGTCGGAATAGTTGGCCAGTTCGACCAGACACCGGTCCCGCCCTTCGTGGACGGACCGCGCCGCGTTGACGATGGCGACGTTGGGGCTTTGCCTTCCGAAGGCCCGCCAGAGCACCCGGCCTTCCGAGATTTCCCGCGGAGGCGGTCGGTCGGTGCAGACGAGGATCCTCGCCGTTCGGCCGCCCACCGTCGCCGCCAGGCTGACGGCGGCATCGAGAGACGCCGCGGGCGCGAGACACCGCCAACGCGCCAGGAGTTCTCCCGCGCGACGGAGATCCGCAGCGCGGTCGCCGAGCATCTGCGGCGCCGAGCCGGCCAGAATGAACTGAACCGAGGCGTCGGGTTCCGCTCGCAGGGTTTCCTCGACGGCGCGGACGGCCCGGGCACGGGATGAATCCTCGCCGCCCGCCCGCATGGAGAACGAGTCGTCCAGCACGATCACCAGGGGGCGCGAGGCACCGGCGGCACGGACATATGGGCCGGCCGACGCCAGGCCCAGAAACCCGAGCGCCAGCAGTTCCAGGAGGAGCAGGAGCGGCACCTGCATTCGCTTCAGGCGCCGGCCGCCCTCCCGGGGACGCGTCAGGTCCATCCAGAGCATCAGGCTGGAGACCGGCTGGCGCCTGGACCGGTTGCGCAGGAGGTAGATGGCCGCCAGGGCGGGCATCGCCGCCAACGTCAACAGGACCCAGGGCAACGCCAGAATCACTGTCGGCCCACCTTCAGGACCCCTGCGGCCACGAGGTCCCCCAGTTCCCACCCCTCAATCAGCCGCTCCGCCACGACGGTCGTCATTAGCGCGCCCGCCTGCCTGGCGGCCCGATTCCAATTCTGCTGGTGCCTCGCCAGCGCCGTACGGTACCGGCGTTCGGCCACAGCATCGACGAAGACCTCGCGTTCGGCGCTAGTTTCGACGTCCACCAGGCGAAGGTTTCCGCGTTGCGTGGGGTTCGCGTCCGCGTCCGCCAGGACCTGGACCACGACCACGGCCGCGGCCTTTTCGGCCAGGCGCGCCAGCAGCGCCAGGGGGTCGCCCAGCCAGAGCAGGTCGCTGAGGAAGAAGCGGATCCCTCGCGGGGCAAGGGACGGCGGCAAGACCTCGAACGACTGTGAGGGGTTGCCGGCGTAGTCGAAATCCATCGGCCCCCAGCAGTCGGGCGATTTCGTGCCGTTGGCCAAAGGCTGCCAACTCTCCGCCGCCAACCACGTGCCGTGCGTGAAACCGACGTTCTCGGCGGCGGTCGCAAGGAGCGCCGCCAGGCCGATCGTCGCCTCGGCCTTGGCGGTGCCTTCGAGCGCCATGGATCGCGACCCGTCCACGAGCACATCCACGTGGGGGTTGACCTCCTGGCGGTAGAGGCGGACGGTCAGGCGGTCGGTCCGGGCGAAGGCGGACCAGTCCACCCGCCGCAGGTCGTCGCCGGGCTGGTATTCGCGGTGGTCCATGAATTCGAGGCTGCTTCCCGGCTGGTTCGCCAGGCGGGCGCCCGCGTAGCCGGCGCGGGCGTTCTCCGGCGAGGCGACAGCGTACCGCATCCCCGCCTGCCGGCCTAGCCGAAGATGGTCCTCGTAGGTCTTATCCATCCGTCGCGGACTCGCTCGAGGGATGAGGCGGGGAGAGGATCGGCTTGAAGGCCGCCGCCTCCCGGACCATCCAGGGAATCGAGACCACCGTCATCAACGCCGACCACGCCGCTGCGAACACCAGGTGCCCGGCGCGCGAATCGTCGCTGAAGAGATAGAAGGGGTTCGTGAGCGTCCAGGGTCCGCCCGAGAGCGCCTCCAGGCTCCACTTCCCCGTGCCGTAGCACGTCAGAAGCAGGACGGCAATCGGAAAGAGGGATCCGATGGTCAGCAGCGCCATCGCGATCACCCACGTATAATAGTGGGGGATGCGCAGCCTGCCGGAGAACAACAGCCTGCGGAGGATCGCCGCCGTCATCGCATAGGCGAACCCGTAGAGCGCCAGGCCAGCGATGACGGCGAGCACCTCCTCGAAGTCGGGGGACGGGGGCCGGCCGGCCAGCGGCCCGTCTGCGGCCACGAGAATCCCCAGCGTCAGGGCAATCATGCCGACCGTCCAAAGCACGCCGCCGGCCGACCCGCTGGTGAAGAGGAAGGCGAACGCCCGCGGCAGGAGCCGCTTCGGAATCCGCCGGCGGATTCGAGTGCCCCAGGAAGACCTTTCGCTGACGGCAACGGCGAACCAAATGGAGAAGAAGACGGCGGAAATGGCGGCCCACGGCAGCATGGCGGTGTCGGATCCGCCCACATACTTCCACAGGGCGGAGACGATGCCCAGGACCAGCCAGGCCCCCACGATGTACGCGCGCACCGGGAGCATCCGGTTGGCCGACGGCGGAGAAAGGACGGCCACCGAGAAAACGTACAGCAGCCCGATGGTCAGCAGGGCCGACAGCGCCAGCGTGGCCATGCCCGTCCAGAAGTCACTGCCGCCGGTCGGCATCCCAAACAATGGGCCGACTACGAAAGCCGTTGTGCCCAGCCACAAACCCCAGAACATCCCGAACAGGAGGACGCCCAGGCCGAACAGGCCCAGGAACACCTTGGCGAGGATGCTCGTCGGAATGCACGCCAGGAAGAGGGCGAACTGGACGGCCAAGACTACGTTCAGCAGCCCCAGGGCAAGCAGGAGGAAGATGGTCGGCAGATCAATGCCCCGCAGCAGGTAGGCGAACGTCATGAACGGGGCGCAGGCGCTGTAGATCAGGCCGGTCAGGAGCGCGGCATTGACCATCTTGCCGCGGATCACCGCCCCTGGGCTGACCGTCGTAGTGAACATCAGGTCCATCTGGACGGCCGAGCGCTCCCACGCCAGGCGGACGGCCGAGTAGATCGGCACGAAGAGCATGCAGGACCCCGTCAGGATGCAGAACAGGATGCTCGCGACGTCCTGGCCGCCCGACAGTTCGGAGGCCAGGTCCGGGTTGAAGAGCACATACAGCCACACCACCACCAATTGGAGGGCGAGGAACACCAGAAGGATGGCGCTGACGAAGCGGCTGCGCACCGCCTGCCGCGCCTCTTTGACGACGATCGGGTTCAGCCAATCGTCCACGCGTTTCGCAACGGCCGAGAGGATACTCACTGCACCTCCCCTTTGGTGAGATTCATGAAGAGTTCCTCGAGGTCGGCCCTGCGCTGCGTGAACTCGACGACGGGGAAGCCACGGCGCAGAAGTTCGGCGAGAAGGGCGTGGCAGGCCTCTTCATCGCCCTCGACCGCGACCTCCACGTACCGGCCGGCGATCCGGGCCGTCTTGACACCCGGCATCTGGAGCAGCGCCTTGTGGAGTTCTTCGGGCGGCCGGTTGGCGCGGATGACGACGAGGCGGCCGGGCAAGTCGCGACTGAGGATTTCGTCCATCGTGCCGGCCCGCACGATCTTGCCCTGCTCGATGATGATCGCGCCGTCCACGATCTCCGACAGTTCCGCCAGAATGTGCGAACTGACGAGGATCGCCTTGCCCTGCTGGGCCAGGATCTTGAGCAGTTCGCGCAGTTCGACCCGTGCGCGGGGGTCCAGGCCGGCCGCCGGCTCGTCCAGAATCAGGACCGGCGGGTCGTGCACCAAGGCCCGCGCCAGACTCACGCGCTGTTTCATGCCCTTCGAGAGGCTCTGGATCGTCTTGTCGCGCAGGGTCGCCAGACCCGCGAACTCCTCGAGGCCGGCCAGCGCCTCCCGCCGACGCGGGTTCCGCAGACCGTACGCCCGCGCGTAGAAGTCCAGGTATTCGCTCACCGTGATATCGCGGTGCGAGGGCAGATAGTCCGGCATGAAGCCGACTAGGTGGCGGGCTTTCTCCGGGTCCTCGACGACCGAGATGCCGTCAACGAACGCGTCGCCGGCGGTCGGCTCGTCGGCGGTAGCCAGAATCCGCATCGTGGTTGTCTTGCCGGCACCGTTCGGCCCGACGAAACCGAAAATCCGGCCGGACGGGAATGTGAACGAAATCCCGTCCACCGCCCGGGTCCGCCCAAAGTGCCGCGTCAGGTTCTCAACCCGAACTTCCATCAGTCCGCTCCCCGAGAATGCCGAAAACCACCGTCTCGCACTTGACCGGCCTCGCGCCCGGCAAGGCCGCCTCAACGAACGGGTTCCCTTCGAGGACGGCAAGGTAGGTCCCCGGGCGCAGGTAGTCCTCCGGCCGCTGGTGCAGGGCGGGAATGCCCGTCACCCACCGCGACCTGTAAACCTCCCGGAGCGATCGGCGTTTGTCCCTGCCGGCCACTTCGGGCGACGGCGCTGGTTCGGCTCGGACCTCCGCCGCCGCGCCCGCCGGAATCCCTTCCGCCGAGTACCATTTCCCGTCCCGGTCCACCAGAACGAGTTTCACGATGGGGGCCCCCAGGCCGTTGACGACCGACAGCCGGCCGTCCGACCCTGCGCGCACCGTCAGCCGCTCGCGGCGATTCTCGCTCTTGCGCAGGATGAAGTGGGCCGGCACGCGCGCGCTGACCCATCCGGAGGCCAGATGCTGGTCCTGCGTCCAGTCCACCGTCCGGGCCGAGGCAGGCTCGTTGCGCCCGCCGTAGTAGCGTCTATGCGACCGGACGACTTGGGGCGTCAGTTCCGTCTGGCAGGAGAAGTGGAGCCCCTCGCCGGGCGTCAGCGGCGAATAGAACGCCGTCCACCCGATGCTCGTCGCCCTTCCTGCGCCCTCGTCGAGAACCGTCAGCGAGAGCGTCCGGTACCGGCCCGTGATCCCTTCGGAAAACATCGAATAGCCGAACACCAGGCCGCACGTCAGCAGCGACAGGGTGGGTGCCGTCCAGAACAGCCAGACGCGCCTCCGCATTCACCGAAGAATCAGAAGATTGACCGGCCCGATCAGAACCACGAAGGCCAGCATCAGCCCCATCATCCCCCGAACGGGAACGCTGAGGTCCTCGACGACGGGAAACTTCCGGTGGGCGCCGAGGACGTCCTCGATGCGTCGCCACGGCTCGAGTGTCTCTTGCGCCGACGCCATGAACGCCGAGACATCGCCAGTAGAACCGGACGGACCGACAATGCATCGGCCGAAGACGGCGTCATAAACGACGGCGCCGGTCGGCAACGTCTCCACGCGCCGCCAACCGGCGGGCAGCTCCCAATCGCCGATCACCATCAGCGTCCCGCCGCACTCCGCGTACCGCACGAGGGCCAGCCGGACGTGCGGCGGCATCGTGCCCACCTCGCCTCCCGCCACGATTACGCCGTCGAACGCCGTGTACGCCAGCCAGTCCGAACTCCATTGGCCGACCGGTTGTTCCGCCCGGCCGACTGTCACGTCGTCCGGCGAACCCAGATTGGGCGCCGCAGCGACGCCCCGGCCCACGAAAATGACCGGGTCGAACTCGTCCGCGCCCCCGTAAGGGTTCCACCAGCCGTGCTGGTCAAGGCTCACGTCCATGTAGGTTCGGTCCGCCGTACGCTCTCCACGGACTTGGAAGCCGGCCCCATCCCCGCCTATCCCGAGGGAACACTGCAGGAGTGACACGTTGGCGGCTGCGTCGGGACCGACCGCGACCGACCGCGTAATCCGCGCCAGCGACGACCCGCCGTGGTCCACGTCGTGCGGAAGGAAAACGGTCACGACGTGCGGCCGCGTCGTCGAATAGTTCCGCACCGTGAAGCGGTATTCACGGTACCCGTGCTTCGTCTCGCAGGAGACCATCGGCGTCGGGGTCACGCCGACGTCGCCGCTGCGCTGGGCGGCCCCGGCGGCCGCCGACACCAGAAACAGCGCGCCAATCAGCCCGCTCGCAAGTCGCATTACCGACCCCCCAACCTTGTGTGGCCGCTCCAGCACCAGCCGCCTCAGGACCGGCCTGCCTCTTCCCGAACTTCGACGTCGCTCGGCAAATCGAGCCCGGTCTCCTCGAGCGACGCAAGCAATTCCTCGACCACCGCGAAAGTGTCCACTTGGTCGAACCGGGCCTTGTAGTTGAGAATGACCCGGTGATTAAGCACGGCGGCGGTGACAGCCCGGACGTCTTCGAAGCCGACGGTCGGCCTGCTGGCCAGGAGGGCGGCGGCCCTGGCGGCTTCAGCCATCGCTATCGCGGCCCGCGGCGACGCGCCGTACGACACGTACTTTCGGACGCCCTCGGGCGCCTCGGCCGCTGACGCGTGCGTCGCCGCCACCAGGCGCGAAATGTAGCGGGACACCGCATGGGGCAGGTAGACCCGGTCCATGACCGTGAAGACCGACGCCAGTTGCTCGGCCGTCAGCGACCAGGTGATCGGGGGCGGTTCGCCCCGACGCCGGGTCAAGATGATCTCGTTCAGCACGTCCGCGTCCGCTCCCGTCACCCGCAACTTGAACAAGAACCGGTCCAACTGGGCTTCCGGCAACGGATACGTTCCTTCCAGTTCGATCGGGTTCTGCGAAGCCATGACGAAAAACGGCTCGGGCAGGGCGCGCGTCGTCCCGAGCAGTGTCACGCACCGTTCCTGCATCGCCTCCAGCAGGGCCGACTGCGTCTTGGGCGACGCGCGGTTGATCTCATCGGCCAGCAGAATGTTCGTGAACACCGGGCCCTGCCGGAACACCATCTCCCGCTCCCCGCTCTGCGTCTGCTGAAGAATGTGCGTTCCGAGAATGTCGCCCGGCATGAGATCGGGCGTGAACTGTACGCGAGCGAAACCCAGATTCAGCACGCCGCCCAGGGCTTTGATCAGGGCGGTCTTGCCCACGCCGGGAACGCCTTCCAGCAGGATATGCCCCCGGCTCAGAATGCCGACGAGCACCATGCGGTGCAGTTCCGACTGCCCGAGCAGCACGCGGCCGAGTTGCTCCAGCACCTTGCCCGCCTGCTCGACCGCCGGACCGAGTTCGTCCGGCTGAAGGATCGTTTCCGGTTGGTTCATAGTTTCTCCTTCGGGTGACGATTCCCTCGCCGGTTAAGGCTCTTCCCGCTCGAAGTATCGCTTCACGGACCCGCGGTGTCTGGGAAGGACCGTGTGCACGTGAGCCGAACCGCCTCCTGCCGCCGCCCCGTCCAGCCCCCCCTGCCCCGTTGGATCGGCCGGCGCTTCCACCGTCGGCGCGCCGATGCTGACGCCGACAAGCCGGTTCTCTTTCAG
>DATKUU010000117.1:0-2266 GCA_035530455.1 Phycisphaerae bacterium
AGGAACATACTCGACTTTATCGGCGCAGACAGGAAGTTTATCGAATACGGTCAGCTGGAACTCTACTTAGAACAGTTTCTTGCTGCTACGCGGCCGGACATGCTGCTGAACGACAGCGAGCGAAGGCGTCGCAATGCCGCACTCGATATTGCACAGGGCGCGCGCTACGAAGCCGTCGAGGCGGCGACGGTGACGCCATGAGTACGCGCGACCAGCTTATAGCCTACTGCAACAACCCCGACCCTCGTTGCTCGCATCCCCGCTACCCCGAGGGCGACCCGCTAGAATACTGCTGGGCATACGCCTGGCACCTAGATGGGAAGCCCGGCTATGAGGACATGAGTACAATCTGTCCGGGCTGCGACCTATGGAAACCAGAGCAAGGAAGCGATAATGGCAAGGAAGCCCCTACTGCGTAGGAATAAGTACAATGTCGGCCCTGGCAATGAGCGGGACTCGATGTTTTGGCGCACCGCCAGCGGGGAGCCGAGAAGGTTCCACAGCAAGGCCGAGTGCCGCTATGCCGACCACCTGTTCGCACTTGAGCAGAACGGGGAGATACGGGATGTGAGCTTCCAAGTGCCGGTGCGCCTCGGTGATCCGCAGACGGGGCTATCTCTGACAATGCGGGTAGACTTCAAATATTTCGACGAGCGATTGGCCCAGTGGGTATGGGATGAATTCAAGGGGTTCGAGACCTCGGCGTGGCGACGGCAGAAGAAGGCATGGGGCATCCTTGGGCCGGGCCTCTATCGGGTGACCAAGGCCAATCGTTCAAGGATCGAGCCGTATCGTTTTGAGGAAATCAGACCTGCGGACCGCCGGGACGGCGTCGCGGGCGCGGCCGCGACAGAGCATGCGCCCAGAGCGGACTCCCTACGCCCGGCGGCCCGCGAGGATGCTGCGGAATGAAACTGACGCTCCGCGACCACATTGCCCGCCGCCTGCGACTACGCGGCCTGACCAAATGGGCGGAGACAACGACCATCGCCGAAGCCATCGAGCAGGACCCGGGCGAACTGTATGTGGCCCTGGCCGAAGCGTGCGACGCGTATCGGCAGGAGAACGCTGGCAATGAGTGACTGGTGGATACGCCTGGACTGCGAGGCAGCCTTCGCCGGCTGGACCTCAAAGCTGCCCCCGGCGCAATACGCCGCCTGGGTCAAGGTCCTGCAGATCGTTAAGGCGTGGGGCCGCCGCGGCGGGTTCATCCGGCGGTCCAAGCTCTACGAGCACGCGGCACACGCCAATCTGCCGCCGGCCGACTTGGAGGCGGTGATTGTCCTGGGCATCCAGGAGGAGGCCGTCCAATCCGATCGGGCGACGGACCCGATATACCAAATCCAGCACTGGGGAACCTACCAGCAGGATCGGACGGTGGCGGAACGAGTTGCGCGATTCCGGGCAAACAGGGAGGCGCCGGACAGTAACGCGAGTAACGGGGGAAACGTTACACCCCCTTGTAACGACGACGGGACGGGACGGGACGGGACGGGACGGGACACGAAGGGACAATCCCCCCCTACCCCCCCAGCGGGGGGCGACGACGACCAAGCCCCGCAGCCAGACACCGAGCAGCCTTCAGAGCCGGAAACGCCGGACGTGAGCCGAAACGCCCGCCGGAAGACGCAAGCTCAGGCCCTGGCGAAGTTCTACCGGGAAACGGTCCACCCGGGGGATGACACCTGCACACGGTCCGGCCGAGGGCCGCACAACATCGCGGCCCTCCTGAAAGACGGCCTGGACTACCCGGCCCTGCAGCAAGCCGTAACCAATTACGCAGAGGCCATGACCATCCTCGGCCAAGAGGCCCGCTACCGGAAGAACTGCGGGAACTTCTTTGGCCGGGACAAGACCTACGAGGCGTATCTCGATGGAAACTACGAACGTCCCCAACGACCAGGAAATCGCGCGCCGGGAAAAGGCGGCGCAGGCCAGAGCCGCCCCTTCGGCTCCGCGGCGAATCCCAACAGGCGAAGCTTTGGCGATAGTGAGCGAAGCACTGCGTAGGCACGACAGCCGGCCGACGTACAGCCAGCCGTGGACGCCCCCACCCTGTGAACACGGCGACGTCCCGGAGCGATACCGCAAATGGCGGCTCAGCGACTTCGGCCCTGCCGCCGCCAAGCTCCGAGCCTTCCTGGCCGACGACGACTGCTGGGCCTGCTATCTCTGGGGCGAAACCGGCGGGCGGAAAAGCTCACTCGCCGCTGCGGCGCTGATCGAGGCCCGAGGCCAGCGGCCCGATCCCCGGGGCGACTTTGTG
>DATKUU010000118.1:0-3405 GCA_035530455.1 Phycisphaerae bacterium
GCGGTCCGCAGGTCGCGGTCGCCGACGAATTCTCCGACGGCATCGAGGCGCTCGCGGATGGCCTCGCCGCGCGCCAAGGGGCACGTGATCCACTGCCTGAGCATCCGGCCGCCCGCCGACGTCTCCGTCCGGTCGAGGACCCACAGAAGGGTGTGCTCGCGGGCGCGTTCGCGCAGCGTCTGGACGAGTTCCAGGCTCCGCTGGGTGGTCTCGTCGAGGTGAAGGTGCCGGCCGGACCGGACGCGCTCCAGGCGGCGGATGTGCCCGAGGCCCGTCCGCTGGGTCTCCTGGAGGTAATCGAGGACGGCGCCGGCGGCCGAAACGCCGTGCGCCAGGTCCGCCACGCCGAACCCGTCCAGCGAGTCGGTGCCGAAATGGGCCGTCAGCAGCCGCTCGGCCTCGTCGCGGTCGAAGACGAAGGTGGACCGCTCGGTGAGCATGGCGCCGCCCGTCTCGCGGATGGCGCGGGCGAGGTCCTTGGCCACATCGGCGAACCCTTCGGGCACGAGGATTTCTCTCGGGCGGAGGCGCACCAGTTCGTCCACGAGGGCGGCGGGCGCAAGATCCCTGGCCCAGAACCCGCCCGTCGAGACGTCCACCCAGGCGAGGCCCGCGCCGCGGCCGTCCGCCGAAAGCGCCGCCAGAAAATTATTCTCCCGGTCCTCCAGCAGGGCATCGTCGGTCAGCGTGCCGGGGGTCACGAGGCGCACCACGTCGCGATGGACGAGGCCCTTGGCCGTCGCGGGGTCCTCCATCTGCTCGCAGATGGCGACGCGGTAGCCGGCGCGGATCATCTTGGCGAGGTACGTTTCGACGGCATGGTACGGCACGCCGCACATGGGGACGGCGCCCTCGCCCTTGGAGCGGCTGGTGAGGGCGACGCCCATGACCTTGGAGGCAATTCGGGCATCATCGTAGAACAGTTCGTAGAAATCGCCCATGCGGAAGAAGAGGATGGCGTCGGGGTACTTGGCCTTGACGCGTTTGAATTGTTTCATCGCGGGCGTGGTCATGGCCGAATCCCCGGCGAAGCGGAAGAGACCGCGCGGAAACCCTCCGGGCCACGCCGACAGGCTCACCTCTCGCGGGCCGGCAAAGGGAGATCGCGCCCGAAGAAGCGCCCCCGCGGGTCGCGCGGACCGACCGGACGGCTAGCGCATCGGGCCGACCGGGCCGAGGCGCTTCGCCAGACGCGCCAGGATCTCCTGCTCCAGCCGTTCGTCCCGACCCTGCTCCACCCACTCGGGCGGCGAGGGTTCCAGTTCATCCCGCGCGACCATCTCGGAAATTTGGAAATCGTAGATGGTGTACGCTTCGCCGATGCTCTGGGGCCCCGCGCCGGGGGCCGTCAGGCGTTCCTTGGTGACCTGGATGAAGACCTCGGCCCCGCCGCCGCCGGGCGTGATGGAGACGACGGCCCGCCGCCGGGTGGTGTGGAGGCTCGCCTCGACCCGCTGGTCCGTGCCGATGGTGTCCTCGCGCCAGAACTCGAACCACGAGGCGCCCGTCAGCCCGCGCGTCGCCAATCGCCCCTCGCTCGCCTCGGGATACTCGATGTCGAACCGCAACTCTTCGAGCACCCGCCGGGCGACGTTCTCGACGTAGTCGGCGTCGGTCCCGGCGAACCGCATCGGGTTGTCGAGGCGCAGGGTTTCCTTGCATCCGGCGCCCGCGACGGCCAAGGCCGCCGCCACCGCAATAAGCGTCGCCCACCTCATGAAGGGCTCCCTTCGCTGCGGCCGCTGGCGGTGTGGACGCGAAGCGTGTCGGTCCCCCCGGGCCGGCCGGGGAACTGGCCGCTGATTATAAGGATGCGGTCGCTCTCATCAACCAATTTCTGCTGCCGCGCCAGGCCCTCCACCGCCGATGCCAGGTTTTCGTTGCCGATAATGTCCGGGTGGTGGACCGGCACGACGCCGCGGTAAAGAGCCATGCGCCGGCACGTGTCGAGGCGGTCGCTTACGGCCAGGATCGGGACGGCGAGCCACTGCTTCGACAGAAGCAGGGCCGTCGCCCCCGAGTGGGTCAGCGCGACAACCAGCCCGGCGCCCAGGTCGTGCGCGATGCGCGCAGCGCCGAGGACGATGGCGCGTTCGGCCCAGACGTAGCGGTCGGTCTGGGCGGCGGGTCCCGGCCAGCGGCTGGCCAGCGCGTAGTCCTCCGCCAGGTCTATGATGTGGTCCATGGTCTGGACCGCGCGGACGGGGTCGCGTCCGACGGCCGTCTCGCCCGAGAGCATCAGCGCATCGGAACCGTCGAAAACCGCGTTGGCGACGTCGGAGACTTCGGCCCGCGTGGGCCGCGGCTCGCGGATGAGCGACTGGAGCATCTGCGTGGCGGTGATGACGGGGACGCCGACGGCTGCGGCACGGCGGATAAGGTCCTTCTGGATGATAGGCACGCGGGCCAGATCCATCTCGACGCCCAGGTCGCCGCGCGCAATCATCAGGCCGTCGGTCTCCTGGAGAATCGCATCCATCTCCTCGAGGGCCTGGGGCTTCTCAATCTTGGCGACGACGTGGGCCGTCGAGCCCGCCTTGCGGATCGAAGCGCGCACCGCCCGGACGTCGGCCGCCGAGCGGACGAAACTTAAGGCCACGTAGTCCACCTCGTGTGCCAGGCCCCACTCCAGGTCCCGCCAGTCCTTCTCGGTGACGCTCGGGGCGCTGACGGCCGTCTCGGGCAGGTTGACGCCCATCTCGTTTTCGAGGCATCCGGCGTCTTCGCTGCACAGGATGAGGTGGCCGGCATGTTTCTCGGCGATGCGCATGCGGACCGCCCCGTCGCCGAAGAGGACCGGCTCGCCCTCGCGGGCGTCGTCCACGAGCGCCGGATAGGTGGTGCCGAGGGCTCCCGCGGGATCGTCGGCCTGGCGCCCGAGCCGCACCTGCGCCCCGGCCGCAACCGCGAGGGCCCGACCGCCGGGCGTCCGCAGACGAATCTTCGGTCCGGCCAGGTCCTGGAGCACCGCAACAAACTTGCCGCAGCGATCGGCGGCGCGGCGCAAGCATTCCAGCGTCCGCGCATGCGTCGCGTGGTCGCCGTGGGCGAAGTTCAGGCGCGCGACGTCCATCCCGGCGTCGAGGAGCCGACCGAGCGTCTCCTCGTCGCTACAGGCCGGACCGAGCGTCGCCACGATTGTCGTCAAGCGCCTTGCTCCCGGCCTCATAAGCGTCTCCTCGGTTCGGCTCGTCGGCCCCGGTTACTGTCGCCGCCAGCATCCGGGGGTTCAAGGAGATTTTCCGGCCCGCGGGCACCCGAACCCCGGCGCGCGGGCGCCGGAGGCTTTTCCATTTGCCCACAAGAGGGCGAATTAGTATACAATAAGGAGGCCGGATGTTCGTTTTACATCGGGGAGGCGGTTTATGCGCAAACTGCATCATGCCTGGATTGGTGGGTTCCTGG
>DATKUU010000119.1:0-2446 GCA_035530455.1 Phycisphaerae bacterium
TGTCGGCGGCATGATCCTGGTCAACCACCTGATCCACTCCAAGATGCGGAGTCTGCTTGGCGTTGCCAACTTCCGGACCGTCGAGACCATCAGCGATGCGATGGCCAAGCGGTTCGGGAAGTACGGCGTCAGCGGGTTCGTCTACCAGGGCGAGTCGTCCAGTCCGATCCTGGTGGGCAAGCACCCGGCGATTCCCGCCGACATGGTGCTCGGTATCCGCGACGGTGCCAATCCCTTCGAGCATCTGATGCCAAGGGACCGGGCGCACTGGCGTCCGGGTGCCATTGCGGGCATCTGGAACAACCGCCGGAACTCGTCCGGTCAGATTCTGCACTCGTTGCAGGCCACGCGGCGGATGAGCGTGCAGCAGTTCCCGCGGGAACGGCTGGACGACCGGCTGTGGGTCATTCGTGCCATCACGCCGGGAACGTAGGAGGATTGGCCGTAACCCGGTAGCCGGGACAACGTGCGGGGCTTTGGCCCCTCCTCCAGAGCCCCGCACAACTTAGGAGGGAACGGAGATGAGTAAAATGCGTGGCGAGAGGTGTTTAAGCCAACCTGGGGATGCTCAAGTATCGACGATAGTGTCGATTACGGACCTTCCTAAAGTACGAGGGAAGGAAATGCCCAGTACAGCAACCGAAGTATGTTGGACGGCGGCAGGACCGCCGGTTCCTTTCATGGGAGAGGATACTGCGCCCGTTTACGACGACCAGGAGAACAATCGTTTCATCTTCTTTTTGCCTGTCAAAGAGGACCTGGAACAGTCTCGGGCACACATCAGGGGTACGCGCAAAGGCTGTGGCCTTATCATTGCGCAGGATGGTTGGCAACTGTTTCTTCGGGTTATCGCCTACTGTAAGTCGGGCGTGGGCGAGACTCAGTCTTGGGCGATTCCCGTGACGGTGCCCTATTGGGCAGGTGCACCATCCAAGGACCAGCAGACAAAGGCTGCGGTTCGTGCGGCGTGCGAAAGCATCCAAGAGGGAACCATTGTGCAGCCTTGGGATGGCAAAAGACTCTCTCGTGTTCCTCCCGTCCCAACATACGCTGAGCACAACAAGCGATTGGGCTACTGATGGCTGATTTCATCGAGAGTGGCGAGTTCAAGGTGGACGGTGACGTGATACCGACGCCGTTTGAGCCGACTGGCGGCGTGACGGACCACTGGCCGGAGTTCGGCGACAACCGGCCTTCGGTCGAAGACGAGTTCCGGGAGATGGAAGCGGACGGCGTGGACCCTGATGACATGGTTCGTACGGGCGAACGGGCCTTGGGGTTCCCGGTGAGCGTCAGTATGAGCGGCTTGCCGGTGCCTGGACACAAGAAGAAACGCAAGCAGCGCCCCGGACACTGGCGCTGGCGAAACGGCAAGTGGCTTCCGGTAGATGTCGCGGCGCGGGAATGCGTAAAGGACATGGTGAAGGGAGAACGGCGATGAGCAAGCACACAATCCTGGCGGTGTTCCTGACGCTGGGCGCTATCGGCGGGATACTGTGGGCCGCGTATCCCGAAGATGCGCCGCACGTGGACACCGAGATGGGCGAACTCATGCTCGGCGTGCGCACGGATACGCGCGCGGCGCTGTCGGGGACGACAGGGGACCGGACGCCGCCGCAGTTCACCGCGAACGGGGACATGCGCGTGCGCGACGATGATCTCCTGACGCTGCTCGGGACGGCCGGCGGCGGCGCCTACGTCCGCCAGGACTCCACGGCGACGATCGCCAAGGAGGCGGGCGGCAACCTCGCGGCCGCCGCGACCAGCCTCGGGACGATCGCCGGCGACACCACGGCCGTCGAGGCGGCGGTCGAGGCGAGCGGCTGGACGGTGGCGACCAAGGCCATCAACGTCGGGGCCGGCACCACAGGGGAACTTGTGGCGGCGGCGGGGTCGGGCAAGCGAATCCGCGTCGTCGGCCTCTTCGGCACGACCAACGTGTCCGGCAGCATCACCCTCAAGAGCGCCTCGACGGCGCTTTCGGGGGTCATCAACCTGTCTGCAACCTCCGGCCCGGTCCTGCCCGCAATTCCGGCCCAGAACATCCCGCTGCACGGCTGGTGTCAGACGGCGGCGAACGAGGCCCTGAACCTCACGACCGTCACGTGCGAGTTCGACGGCTTCTTGATCTACGCCACGGAGAACTAGGCCATGACCTCGAAACGAATCCTGGCGGTTCTGCTGCTGTCGCTGTGGGCGTACCCGGCGCTGGGGGCTGACCGAACATGGACGGCCGGTTCGGAAGTGGATGACAACTGGGCGACCGTCGAGAACTGGGACGGCGGTAACGTCGCAGTCGATGGCGACACCATCGACATCTCCAGCACCACCACGCCGACCAACATCCCAGACCAAACCGGCGAGACGTACCACTTCAGCATCACGAATCCCGTAAGCGTGACCTTGTCCGACTGGATTAACGGCGGCACCATCGGAAACGTGACGG
>DATKUU010000120.1:0-7411 GCA_035530455.1 Phycisphaerae bacterium
GACACCATAACCGGATGGGGCAAGGGCGGCCGGGTGCCCTCCCCGCCAGAGGCGGGCAAGCTTCGCCCTGCGGTCGGCCGCTCTCGGCGTGTCCTGTGCTTGCCGCAATGGATTTGCCCCCCGACGGCGCCAATTCGGCCGCGTGGAACGAAGCCCTTTGAGTCGTCCGGAAGTATAACCGACGAAGTCGGGGTTTGCCAATACATTCTGACACCCGGCGGGCACAGCCTTCAACGCAGAGATCGCAGAGCACGCAGAGGCAGGACTGGGGGAACAGAAAACCCGGAACCCGGAAAGCGGAAAGGGAAGCAAGGCATCAAGGCGAGACCCGTTCGCTGCGCTCAGGGTGACACCTCTTGAAAGGCACACGGCGAGACCCGTTCGCTGCGCTCAGGGTGACGGCGCGCGGGGGGTGGAAAGCGGAGGAGGCGGCGCGTACAATGGCGGGACGGCCGGGAGGGGAAAAGAAGTCCAAAGTCCACGGTCTAAAGTCCGAGGAGAAAGACATGGCGAAGGATGCGAAGGCGCTCGTGGAGCAGGTAAAGCGGCAGCACGGGGCGATGGTCCAGGGCATGCCGAAGGTCATGGAGCATTTCCTGGCGATGATGCAGGCAGCGGAGAAGGACGGCGCCCTGTCGCACAAGGTGAAGGAGTTGGTGACGCTGGGGATATCGATCGCGATCCGGTGCGATTACTGCATCGCGTTCCACGTGGCAAACAGTCTGAAGTCCGGGGCGACGCGCGAGGAGATAATGGAGGTGTGCGGAGTGGCGATCGCGATGGGAGGGGGGCCGTCGTACACGTACACGGCGATGGTGCTGGATGCGGTGGAGGCGTTCAGTACGGAGAAATGACGAAGTTTACCCGCCTGTGGCGGGGCCGAAACCCGAATGACGAATCCATGACGAAATCCGAACCCCGAAGCCCCGCCGGAGGGATTCACGATTTTGGGCGGAACCCAGGGGCGGAAATGGGGTCTAAGAGAGAAAGTGGAAGGGCGTTGTGCGTTTGGCCGATAAGGCGGAGGGAGCAAGCGAGGGCGCCTTTCCGAAGGTCAGGAAGAGTCGGAGGACAAGTTATGCGCAGGCACTGGTGGTTGGCGGCCCGGCCCGCCGGGGCAGGTAAACTTCGCCCTACGGGCTTCCGTCTTCGCTCGCTGAGCTACGCCGGACAAGTCGCCGTGGCAAGCGTCGCGCTGGCGGTGATGGCGGTGATGGCGTCGAGCGCGTCGGCGGATCGCGTCGTAACCAAGTCCGGCCAGACGTTCACCGGAATCATCCTTGAAGAAACCGACCAGGCGGTGGTGATCCAGACGATGAGCGGGAAGATGACGATCCTGCACGACATGATCGCGCGGATCGAGCGGGAAGGCGCGGTCGTGGAAGTGCGAATCACGCCGGCGGTGGTGGACCCGCTGAAGGCGGCGGAGGCGTTTGCGGACGCGCAGGAGGCGATCCGCCAGAACGATTGGGTGCGGGCGGGGAGCCTGCTGGAGGGGCTGCTCAGGCTGGAGGCGGCGGCATTCCCGCAGGAAGACCGTCTGACGGCGACGGCGGCGCTGGTGACGTGTTACCTGCAGGTGAACGACGCGCAGGGCGCGGCTGGGGCGCTGCGTCAGCGGGCGGGGCTGGCGGCGTTGGAGACGGACAAGAAGCGTCTGGTGGCGGCGGCGGAGGCGCTGGAGGCGTCGGGGAAGCCGATGATAGGGGAGGCGGCGGTGGGACGGTTTGAGGAGGCGATGAAGGCGGGGACGCAGTGGAAGGCGCACCAGATTCTCGATATCGCCAAACAGGCCGGGTCATCGGCGACGGTGTTGAATGCGATGGACCGTGTGGACCGGTCGGCGCTGGGGTGCCTGGCGCGACTGGGGGAGGCGGACCTCTACGTGCCGGGCTTCAGCCAGGCGCACCGTCAGGAGGTGCTGGCGTCGCTGGCGGACAATATTATGGATGGCGGGCGGCGGGCGGTGGTCCTGTGCACCGAAGAGCGCAAGGACCTGAGCCGGTTCTGGAAGACGAGCGTGTACGGGGTTAAATATGCGGTGGCGTACAACGAGAAGGCGAGCGTGTACCTGGCGCGTCGTCAGGCGGCGGAGGACGGGCTGAAGAATCTGAAGCCGTTCGGCGAGAAGTACGAGGTGCCGGCCCTGTTCCAGGAGCGCGAGCAGGAGGTTACGGACCTCCTGGCGAAACTGGAGGATCTGAAGTACCACGAGAAGCGCGCCGGGATGCAGGAACGGTATAAGATCGCGCTGCGGCAGATCGGGGGCAGCACTTGACCGGGGCCGTCCTGCGTCCAGGTTGCGTGCAAGGAGCGGGGCCGTCCGGCCAAAAGCGCCGCCGCGCTGCCAACATCGCACGCGGACCCGCCGCCATCAGTGCCATGGAGGCGGGCTTCGCCTCCGCCCTTCCGCCGTAGTCCCGATCCCGATGCCGGCGCGCCGGGAGAGGACTACGGCGGACAAGTGCCCGCCGAGCCCCCGTCAAGCGCGCCTGCGGCGCTCAGACAGAACCGTCAAGCCCAGTCCGCCAAGGAGTAGGACGGCGGTGGCGGGCTCCGGAATGACCTGGCACGACGGGTACGCGCCCGTCATGTCGCCGAACACCTTGTTCTGCCCGGACTTGGCGACCACGACGTTGTCGAAGGTGCTGTACTCGGGAAGGATGTTCGCGTAGAACCAGAATTGGCCGACACCCGTCTTGCCAGGCTCGTCGCCAAGGTCGTACGGCTCCCACTTGATGAGAGGCGCGGTGAGGGGGATGCTGGGGTCGCCGTTCGGCTCGAACATCCCCTCGTACGAGACGGTGAAGACGACGGGGTTGCCGGGGTCCCAGCCCTCGCCGGTGGACTCGCCGTCGTAGGCGCCGCCCAGTTCCGTCTCAAAGACGATGTGGTGGTCGTCCTGGGTGCACCCCGGCTTCAGCACAAGGTCCAGGTGGCTGAGGCCTTTCGACAGGTTCCACGTGACCTCGTAGGTGTACTTGTACCAGCCGGCGTAGTCGCCGGTCTGGACGAGGTCGGCGGTTCCGGTGCCCGAGATGACGCCGGCCCCAGCCGGGGGGCCCGATGCCAGCAAGGCGCCCAGCGCCAGGCAGCCGGCCAACCGCAGAGTCCACGTACGCCACGTCTTGCGAGTCTCCATGTGTCCCATGCTCCCGTTAGGGGGTGTGCATTGCGGCCGTCAGGCCGCTGAGGGGGTGCGTTACATCTTGCCGCCTCGGATAGCATACGGATGGGAGCGGGAAGTCAACGGGACATGCGAAAACAGGCCCGCAAGGGTGTCTGCGGGCCTTTCGGCGAGGGTCGCCCAATGCGCATCACCGCGCGAATCACCGCGGTTTTTCCCGCCGGAAAATGACCCCGGGGGTCAGTTTTCGGCGGTCAGCGTTCGGCGATGGCGGAGGCGGCGGCGAAATCGGCGGTGTGCGTGATGGAAAGGTGCCAGGCCGTCACGCCCTGCGCCTTGGCCTTCTCGGCCGCGCCCCCGTGCAGAACGACGGTCGGCCGCCCGCTCGCCTCATTCAGAATCTCGATGCCGGGGAACGTCACGCCTTCGCGCCAGCCCGTTCCGAGGGCCTTCATCACGGCTTCCTTGGCGGCGAAGCGTCCGGCCAGCGTCTCCTCGAACCCCTTCTTGCGGCGTCGCGCGTACGCCACCTCCGCCGGAGTGAACGTCCACTCCAGGAAATGTTCGCCGTGGTCCGCCAGCATTCGGCGGATGCGCGCGACGCTCACCAGGTCCACGCCGTGGCCGACGATCATGGCCGCCAGCATACGGTGGCGCCGGGGTCCCGGCCAAGCAATTTCGGATTGTCCCGCCGGAGCCGTTCGCGCATAGGTGTGCAGGGGGCCGGAGGGCCATCCATTATCGTCCTGAAGATTCTTCTGGCGGCGGGTACGTCTTCGGAACTTCCAACTGCGTCCATACCGGCATGCCGCTCGAGCGGTACGAATTGATGCTCGACGTCTGGCGCCGCGAAGGCAACTACGGCGCCTGACGCCTAGCGGTAGGCCGGGAGCATGTTGCCGTGGGCCTCGATCAGGTCGTCGCAGAGGGCGACGATCCGGTCAATCGAGAGTTCCGCTGCCGTGTGCGGGTCGAACATGGCCGCCTGGTAGATGCAATCCTTCCTGCGCCGAATCGCCGCGTCCACCGTCAGCAACTGGACGTTGATGTTAGTGCGGTTCAGGGCCGCGCACGGTTCGGGCAGGTCGCCGACGTAGCACGGCTGGACGCCGTTTCGGTCCACGAGACACGGCACTTCGACGCAGGCCCTTCGCGGCAGGTTCGTGATGAGGGAGCCCGAGTTCAGAACGTTGCCGCCGATCCGCGTCGGCACGTCCGTCTCCATCGCCTCCATGATGTACGAGCCGTACTCGCCCGTGCGCGCGTGGGTCAGTTGCGTGTCGTGGACCAGCGAATCGCTCATTTTCTTCCAATCCGCGATCTGGCTGATGCAGCGTCGCGGATACTCGTCGAGCGGAATGTGGAACTCCTCGATAAGTTCCGGGTGCGTGCTCTTAATGAACCACGGGACGTATTCGGCCGTGTGCTCCGAGGACTCCGTGACGTAGTACCCGAGCCGCAGCATCACTTCGAGGCGGACCATGTCGCCGTGTTTTTTGGCGCCCTTCTTCCGGGCCTCGGCATTCAAGCGGGCGGCGCGGCGCTTGATCTCCGGATAGAGGTCCTTGCCGCCGTCGGTGATTTTCAGGAGCCACGCCTGGTGATTGATGCCCGCGATCTTCCACTGGAGGTGTTTGACGTCGTCAAGCATGCCGAGTTCATTCAGAAGCCCCCACGCGCACCCCTGGACGGAGTGGCAGAGGCCGACGGCCCGGACGCTCGTCGCTTCGAGTATCGCACCGGTGATCATCGCCATCGGGTTGACGTAGTTCAGGAACCACGCGTCCGGCGCGACGGCTTCCATGTCGCGCGCGAAGTCCAGGACCACCGGAATCGTCCGCAGAGCCCGAAAGATGCCGCCGATGCCGAGCGTGTCGCCGATCGTCTGACGCAGGCCGTACTTCCTGGGAATCTCGAAGTCAATGACCGTGCTCGGCTCGTAACCGCCGACCTGGATGGCGTTGACCACATACGTGGCGCCCTGGAGGGCGGCCCGGCGGTTCTCGACGCCCAGATGGGCCGTGACGCGCGCCCGGCCCGCGTTGATGCTCGCGTTCAGGTTATCGAGCATCTGTTTCGACTCGGCCAGCCGCGCGGCGTCCATATCGTAGAGGGCGATCTCGGCGTCCCGAAGCGCCGGCGCGAGCATCGAGTCCCCTAGAACGTTCTTGGCAAAAATGGTGCTTCCAGCGCCCATGAACGCGATCTTAGTCACCCTGCTTTCCTCCAAGGTTCTCACGTCCGCGCGTCTCGCCGACGCAGGCGGTCACGAACCACGCATATCTGATTACCCGAAGCGGCGCGGCAATGCAAGCGCATTCGCGCGGCCGCCGGGTCGGCGAAACGGGCCTATCTTCCACGCGGCGCCGGTGCTATAGTACCCGCCCTGAACGTCCCTGGCACGACGGGAATCGGATGGACATCCTCGAAGGGCTGACGCCGGCTCAGACGGAAGCCGTCACGCACACCGACGGCCCGCTCCTGGTGCTGGCGGGGGCCGGCAGCGGCAAGACGCGCGTCATCACGCGGCGCGTCGCGCACCTCGTGGGCCAGGGCGTCCCGCCCCACGCCGTCCTCGCCATCACCTTCACGAACAAGGCGGCGGGCGAGATGCGCGAGCGGACAGCCACCCTCGTCGAGGGCCGGCGGACGCCGTGGGTCAGCACCTTCCACAGTTTCTGCGCCCGCATCCTGCGCGAGTATGGCGAGGTGGTGGGCGTGGACCCGCACTTTACGATCTACGACACGGGGGACCAGGAGGCGGCCGTCAAGGGGGCGCTGGCGCGCCTCGGCCTGGACCCGACGCATTTTGCGCCGGCGAAGGTCGGCGAGATAATCAGCCGCGCCAAAAACCGCCTCCGCCGTGCCACCGACTTCGCCGCCGGGAACGCCGAGGGCTGGCAACACAAACAGTTCGCACGCATCTACGAGGCATACGAGGCGCTTTTGCGCGAGGCCCATGCCCTCGACTTCGACGATCTGCTGCTGGAGGTCGCGCTCGGCCTCCGGGACAGTGAGGAGTTCCGCGCACTTTTGCAGGACCGCTTCCATTACATTCTCATTGATGAATACCAGGACACGAACCACGCCCAGTACGTCCTCGCGCGGGATCTGGCGGGCGAACGCCGCAATCTCTGCGCCACGGGCGACCCGGACCAGTCCATCTACGGATGGCGGGGGGCGGAACTGGGGAACATCCTCGACTTTGAAAAGGATTTCCCCGACGCGCGCGTCGTCCGCCTCGAAAGAAACTGGCGGAGCACCCAAACGATCCTCGCCGCCGCCTCCGGCATCATCCGCCACAACCGCAACCGAAAGGAAAAGGAACTCCTCACCGACAACCCCCGGGGCGAACCCGTCACGGTCGTCGAGACGGATGACGAGGAGGCCGAGGCCGCGGCAATCGTCCGGCGCGTCGCCGCCCTTCACGCAGGCGGCCTCGCGTACGGCGAGGCGGCGGTCTTCGTCCGCACGGTCGCCCAGACGCGGGCCCTCGAGGACGCCCTCCGGCGCGCGAGGCCCCCGATCCCCTACGAAGTGGTGCGCGGCACGTCGTTCTACGAACGCAAGGAAGTCCGAGACATCCTGGCGTATCTGGAGGTGGTGCACAACCCGCACGACGCGGTGAACCTTCGGCGCATCCTCAACACGCCGCCGCGCGGCATCGGGAAGAAAACGGTCGAAACGGTCGAGGCATGGGGGAAGCGCGAGGGCGTCGGCCTGCTGGAGGCTTGTCGGCACGCGGCCGACATGGCGGATTTGCCCTCGCGCGCCCGGGCGGCCGTCGTCCGGTTCTCCGATCTTCTGGACCGCCTCAGCGCCCTCGGCGACGGCAGCATCCGCGAACTTCTGGAGGCGGTCCTCACCGAAACGCGCTACGCCGACTGGCTCGGCGAGGACCAGCTCGAGCGCCGCGCGAACCTCGACGAACTCGTGACGCTGGGCGCACGGCACGACGCGCTGGCGGCCGAGGAACCCGAAATCGCACGCGGCCTGGAAGGATTCCTCGAAACCGTCAACCTTGCGAGCGACCAGGACGGGTTCGACGAGTCGCCCGACCGCCTGCCGCTCATGACGCTCCATGCGGCCAAGGGGCTGGAGTTCCCGGCCGTCTTCATCGCGGGATGCGAAGACGGACTCCTGCCGCACGAACGCTCCCGCGAAAGCCAGGCGGAAGTGGAGGAGGAGCGGCGGCTGTTCTTCGTCGGCATGACGCGGGCGAAGAAGCACTTGACGCTGACACACGCGCGGTTCCGGCGAATCCGCGGCCGGCCGACGCGGTGC
>DATKUU010000121.1:0-4785 GCA_035530455.1 Phycisphaerae bacterium
GACGTGCCGAACCCCGAGACGGGCAAGACCACCATTGACGCCGTCGCGAAGGACGGCATCCAAGTGAAGGCCAAGGCGCGCGTCACGGTCCGGGCGAACCTGGAGCGCCTCGTCGGCGGAGCGACCGAGGAGACCATCATCGCCCGCGTCGGCGAAGGCATCGTCACGACCATCGGCTCAGCCCAGTCGTACAAGGACGTGCTGGAGAATCCCGACTCGATCTCCAAGCGGGTCCTGGAGAAGGGCCTGGACGCGGGCACGGCCTTCGAGATCCTCTCGATAGACATCGCGGACGTGGACATCGGCGACAACATCGGCGCCCGCCTCCAGGCGGACCAGGCCGAGGCCAACAAGCGCATGTTCCAGGCCGAGGCCGAACAGCGCCGCGCCGCAGCCGCGGCACGCGAACAGGAAATGGTCGCCCTCGTCCAGGAAAACCGCGCCAAGGTCGTCCTGGCCGAGGCCGAGGTCCCCAAAGCCATCGCCGAAGCGTTCCGTAGCGGCAACCTCGGCATCATGGACTACTACCGCATGAAGAACATCCAGGCCGACACGGGCATGCGCGACTCGATCGGCCGAAGCGCCGAACCGCCGAAGCCGGACCATGGGGCGAAACTGTAGCCGAACCACCCGCACAACGGAGCACGCCGTGAAACAGTTGCTCCCGTTCATTCTGTTCCTCGTGATCGTCGGCGGCGTCAATGCGCTGCGGTGGCTCATCGAAAAACAGCAGCGCGAAAAGGAAAAAGAGGAACCCGCCAAACGCGGCGCCGAACCTCCTGCTCGTGCCGCAAGCCCCGGACGCCGGCCGATCTTCTATGGACGACCGGACAAAAAGCAACCCTCCGCGGCGCCGGAGTTCGAAGGCGAGACAGAGGTCCGGCCGGCGCCCCAACCCCGCGCCGCACCGACACCGGCACAACCGCGCCGCGTTCAGTCCCAGCGACCGTCCCGCCAGCCGGCCGCCGCCCGGCAGACGCTCCGGCCTTCCCAGACAATGCGGCCGGCGCAGGCCCACCCGCTCCGGTCGGAACCTCCACAAAGGTCGTCACTGCGGAAAGAGATGAGTGTCGCGCCGGCGATCCCCACAGCCGCGGCCGCCGAACCGCACCGCCAAGGACAATTCTTCGGCAACCTGTTGGCGCCGACCAATTTGGCGCGGGCCGTCGTCCTGGCGGAAATCTTCGGCCCGCCGAAGGCGTTCCAAGACCTCTAACCAGCGGCAATTTCCGCGATCGCCAATTTCCCTTGAGAGGCCCTGCCGCAGGCTCTATCATTCTCTCTGTTTGAGCCAGAGGAAGGATCGCCCGTGGCCAAGAAGGCCGACGAGTCGCACAACGCCACGTATCGCAGGCACCTGGAGACGATCCTCGCCATCACGCGGCGTCTCGCTTCCGAGCCGCGCCTCGACCCCCTACTGGAGCACATCGCTGAGGAAACGTGCAACCTTCTCGACGCGGAACGCGCGACGCTCTTCCTCTACGACGCGGCCAAACAGGAACTCTACAGCCGCGTCGTCACCGAGAGCGAGATTAAGGAAATTCGCATCTCCGCTTCGAGCGGCATCGCCGGGGCCGTCGCCCAGGCGGGCGGCCCGTTCTGCCTCAACATTCCCGACGCCTACGCCGACCCGCGCTTCAACCGCGAGGTGGACGGCAAAACGGGCTGGCGGACGCGGAACATCCTGGCCGTCCCCCTGCTGAACCTCGAGAGCGAACTGGTGGGCGTCCTGGAGGTGATGAACAAGCGCGGTCCCGGCGCGCCGGGATTCACGGCGGACGATTGCGACCTGCTCTCGGCGCTGTCGGCCCAGGCGGGCGTGGCGCTGGAGCGGGCGAGGTTGCTCGAAGAGTTCCTCGCCAAGCGCCGGCTCGAGAACGAGATGGAACTGGCGCGCGACATCCAGATGGGGCTGCTGCCCGCCGAGCCGCCGCAACTAGCCGGCTTCGACCTGGCCGGCTGGAGCGAACCGTCCGAGTACGCCGGCGGCGATTTCTTCGATTTTTTCCCCTGGGGCGATCGACGCGTCGGCCTGGTGCTGGGCGACGCGGTCGGCCACGGCGTCGGCCCGGCCCTGCTGGCCGCTGAAACGCGGGCCCTCGTCCTCGCCCTGGCAATGCACGAGGACCGGCCCGAACAGGTCCTCGCCGACGCGGGCCGCCTCCTGGCCGAAGACGTGACCGACGGGCGGTTCGTCACCCTCGTCCTGGCCGCGGTCAGCGCCGACGAGGGCACCGTCTGCTACGCGAGCGCCGGCCAGGGGCCGCTCGTCGTCCTGCGGGCCGACGGCCGGTCGGAACTGCTCGACGCAACCGGCCTGCCGCTCGGCATCCTGCCGGAGGCGCCCATCGCGTGTGGGACGCCCATCTGCCTGGCCGCCGGCGACACGCTCCTGATCCTCTCGGACGGCATCTTCGAGTGCGACACGGCCGACGGCGGAATGCTCGGCATGGAGCCGGTTCTGGCGGCCGCCCGGCGCCATCGCGAGGCCCCGGCCCGGGCAATGATTGACGCCCTGGCGACCCTGACGCTCGAAGCCAACCCGAGCGGGCGGTTCCGCGACGACCGCACCGCCGTCATCGCCAAGCGGACCGCATGAGCCGCCGCAGCACGCAGGCCGGACGCCTGCGGCCGAAGCCGAGGAAAACCAAACGGGAACACCCATGAGCGGCACGCCGGACAAGAGCCAACTGGACCGGGGCACCGACCCCGAATATGCCGCCGTCAGCAGCATGGCCGTCATCGGCCTGGTGGTGGCGGTGCTCGGCGTGTGGCCGCTTCTGCTCATTTCCAAGCACTGGGTCTCGCCGCCCTCCTCCCTGCCGGACCTGGTTGTCATGACGGTGATTTTCGCGGCGGCGCCCCTCGTGGGTCTGGTGCTCAGCCTGACGGCTTTGCGCCAGATCCGCCGCTCCTACGGCGTGGTGACGGGCAGGCGGATCGCCCTCGCCGGCCTCGCTACGGGCGCTCTGCTCGCGGCAGTGTGGGCCGGTTGGCTCACCGTCGAATGGCGACGCAACGAGCGGACCCTCCGCGACCTGGAGAAGACCGCCTACGCCGTCATGGACAACCTTCTGGCTGGACGGTACGAGCAGGTGTACGAGCAAATCCCTGAGGAATACCGGCGGCGCCAGCCGGCCGGCTACCGCCAATTCCGCGATTACATGGCCGAACTGTTCGAGGGCGCAGGCGCGCTCGTCGAACGCCGCCTCCTATCGCTGCGCATCATCAAGACCGAACGCGGCACCTATATCGCGCCGGCCGAGATGCGCGTGGACCTGGAGCGGTGGAACCTCCAGGTCAGCATGACGTTCAGCCGGACTCCCGCCGGAAAATGGGAACTCGTGGGCATCCAGGGGAGGCCCACACTCGAAAGCATGATGAAGCACGATACCCCGTCCGACCGTCTGCCCCAGGAAGAAGAAAACCAAGTTGAGCCGGCGGCCCCCGAGCCGGCGCCTACGTCTCCTTGACCCGTTGGATGCGGGCGCCGAGACTCGCCAGTTTCTCCTCCATCCGCTCGTAGCCCCGGTCCAGGTGGTAGATGCGTTCGATGCGGGTCTCGCCCTCGGCAAGGAGGCCGGCCACCACCAGCGCCGCCGACGCCCGCAGGTCGCTCGCCATCACCTCGGCGCCGCTGAGGCGGTCCACCCCGTGGACGACCGCCACGCTCCCTTCTTTGCGGATGTCCGCCCGCATCCGCACCAGTTCCGCCACATGCATGAACCGGTCGGGATAAACCTTCTCGATGATGATGCTGTTGCCTTCGGCCACGGCCAGCAGCGCCATCATCTGCGCCTGGAGGTCCGTCGGGAATCCGGGGAACGGCAGGGCGGTGACATCCACGCTCCGCGGGCGCCCCTTGGCGCGGACCCGGACCGTGTCGTCCGAATGCTCGACCTGGGCGCCCGCCTCGCGCAGCGTGCTGATGAGCGCAAAGAGGTCGTTCCACCGCGCTCCCTCGACGGTCACGTCGCCTCCCGTCGCCGCTCCCGCGACCAGAAAAGTTCCCGCCTCGATGCGGTCCGGAATAATCGTGTACTCGACGCCGCGCAATCGCCGCACGCCCTCCACCAGGAGGCGCGGCGAGCCGATGCCGGAGATATTCGCCCCCATCGCCACGAGCGCCCGCGCCAGGTCCTGCACCTCCGGCTCGCAGGCCGCGCAGTCCATCACCGTCGTGCCCTCGGCCAGCACCGCCGCCATCAAAACGTTTTCCGTCCCGGTCACCGTCGAACCGAACGGGCCGCCCAGGTACATCTCCGTGCCGCGCAGTCGGCGCCCCGACCCGACGATGTACCCGTGTTCGACGTCGAGTTGGGCCCCGAGGGCCGCGAGGCCCCGCAGATGAATGTCCACCGGCCGCTGACCGATGACGCATCCGCCCGGCAGGTGAACCTTCGCCCGGCCGCGCTTCGCCAGCAGCGGACCCAGGACGCAAATCCCCGCGCGCATCGTCTTCATGATGTCGCGGTCCGCCAGGACCGGCTTTTCGTCGGCCGGTTCCAGGACCAGGTCGCCGTCCGCCTCGCGCTGGACCCGCACGCCGAGTTCGCCCAGCAGGCGGCTCATCGTGCGGATGTCCGCGAGGTCCGGCACGTTCTTCAGCCGCATCGGCGAGTCCGCAAGCAGCGACGCCGCCATAATCGGAAGCGCCGCATTCTTGGCCCCGCCCGCCCGGACGCGCCCCCGCAGGGGCTGGCCGCCGACCACCACCATGCTATCCATATCTCTTCTCCCAACCTCTCCGCGCCGCCACAAACCCTTTGCCGCGCGGCGGGTCTC
>DATKUU010000122.1:0-4143 GCA_035530455.1 Phycisphaerae bacterium
CAAGTGGAGGGCGCCACCGGATGAGCACACCCGTCGTACACTCCCGGCCTGCGATTCTCGACCGGCTGGAAGCAGTAGTTGAATCGAACGGCGGCTGGTCGGCACGATGCCCGGCCCTCGGCGACCTCCGCGGTTGATTTAGGACGTCAGTAGGCGGCAGATGCGGCCTTGGTCTTGGAGTTGCTCGAAGAGCTGCTTCTGGTCCTTCGCGTTGGGGCAGTCGACGATGATGCTGAAGGTCTTCGGCGGCGGGCCGTCCTGATCCTGTTCATCTTCTTCATCCTGCCCTTCTTCCTCGATCAGGTCCGCCAGCAGCATGGCGGCGGCCAGGTCGGGCAGGTCGTCGGTGACGGCGTCGATCTGGGCGGCGAGGATCTCGAGGTCCCAGTCGGCCAGCTCGGCGGTGCGGTTGTCGGCGATGGCCAGCGCCCGCTGGTTCGATTCGTCCCAATCGCCCCAGGCGACGGCGATGTATTTCCACGAGAGGGACTTGGCGGCGGCCAGCGTGCCGTTGCCGGCGACGACCTGGCCGTTGCGGCGGTTGGCGACGATCGGCTTGACCTGGCCGAACTGCCGGAGGCTGGCGGCGATCGAGGCGACGTTGGCCTCGTCGTGGGTCCGCGCGTTGGCCGGGTCGGGTTCGAGGGTGTCGAGGGCTACGGCCAGCGGGCGGAGGTCGGCGGTGATGTGGGCGACCTCGGCGGGGGCGGGTTGGGCCGGGCGTTTCTTGGGCATCTGTGGCCTTTTCTTCTCTTCCTACGCGCTCGACTCCGCGGCGACTTCGTCGTCGATTTGTTCGAGGAGCCAGCGGATGGCGTCGTTGTTGGTGCGGATGTTGTTGCCGTTGCGGAGGAGTTGCCCCTGTTGGTGCAGGGCGTCGCGGACGCGGCGCAGCAGCCGGCCTTGGGGGCGGGTGAGTTGGCAGTCGAGGTGGCGGTGGGGGATGTCGATGCGAGTGCCCACGTGGCCCCCGCGGGCCGGCGGCGGGCCGACGGGGACTTCGATGCCGATGGTGATCGTCTCGGCGGCGGCCGGCTCGGTGTTGTCCGCCGGCTCGGGGGCGTTCGGATCGGTCGCGTTCGGGACGTCGTCGGCCCTGGCGTCGTCGATTGCCTCGCCGTTGTCCGGCGGGACGCGCATGAGTTGATCGTCGAGCCAGCGGCGGGGGTCGGGGTGTTTGGCGGCCTCTTCGATCGCCGTAGCGATGGGCATCTCCAGGGCCTCGGCGGTGATGCCGTTCTCTTGGCAGTATTTCCGCAGGGTCTTGGTGATCGGGGGCGTGGGTGGGTGGTTGGCCATCCGTGCGAGTCTCCTTATCGTTCGGTTGCGACAAATGGTCGGCCGTCGGGGGTGGTGAACCGGGTTTGCGCGTGCAAGGGCACGGCGGCGACGGCCGGCTTTTCTTCGGGCAGCAGCCGCACGCCGGCGAAGTGGCCGGCGATGCAGGCGTAGGCCAGGGCGTCGAGGTAGTGATTCGCGTCGCGCTTTTGCTCCCAGCGGACCTGCGTGCCGCGGCCGGGAACGAAGGTCCCCTTGCCCTCTTCGGCCGTGAGGTGTTTGCTGAGGGTGATATGGGCGTTCTTGTCCGTGCTGATGTAGACGGTCATCGCCCCGGGGGACCACTCGCCGGAATCCTGGTCGGGCCGTTGGGCGAGCCGTTGGTGGGTCCACGACTTCCAGTAGTCGCTGTTGGCCTCGACGGCGAATCCGCGGTATTTGGGCATGTAGACCAGGTGGTACTCCTCGCCGAGCCGCTTGACTAGCGTGCCGGTCTTCTTGGGGCGGTGGTAGGCGGGGATCCCGTACTTGCTGGCCGAGCAGCCCAGCAGGGGTAAATATCGCCGGTTGGAGGCCCGTTCGCCGCAGAAGGAGAAAACGGCCTCGGTCTGGTACCGGGCGTCGATGAAGACACGGTCGGGCTGGCGGCGGTCGCCGGCCCCCAGCCAGCCGGCCTCGCAACGGTCGCGGAGGTCCCGCAACGCGGCGACGATCGCCCGCTCGACGCCGAGGTCGTCGGAGGCGACTTCCATGGGACCGTAGTCGACGATGTGGCCGCTGGCCCCGGGCCGCCAGGCGGTGAGTATCCACCAACTGACCCGCTTGCCGAGGTCGACGCCCATCGTGAGGTATTCCAGGTCGGGCGGCAGTTCGCCCTTGCCCCAGCGGCCGAAACGCTTGCGGACGGCGCGGGCGTCGAGCGGCGTCTCGTCCCATTCCGGCGGCTGGTAGGGCGTGACGAAGCGAAACTGACACAACTCCCGCTCGGGCGACTCCTCGTCGTCGGCCACGTCGCTGTGGAGGTTCTTCCACTCCATGGCCGCCAGCTCGGCGGGGTCTTTCCAAAAGAGGTTGTTGAACGCCGTCCAGCGAAAGCCGAGCGTGTCGGCGCGGGGCGGGTCGCCCTCGACGCGGCCGCGGGCGTCGACGCCCTGGCCGCGGTGGACCAGCCGCGCGGGGTGGTCGGATTCGACTTGGTTCATCGCCGCCCGCTCGGCCGGCGTGATCGGCTCGCCGCAGGCGGGGCAGGCCCAATGGGCGTGGTCGCGGGCCTCCCAGACGTCGGCCGCCTCGCGCCAGCCGACGAGGTGCTCGCGTTCGGGGCAGACGTACTCGCCGCAGGCGGCGTGGCGGCAGAAGATGCGGCTGGCGGTCCCGTCGCCCCATTCCTGCCAAATGCGGCCCCGTTCGATCGAGACGGTGCATTCGAGGTAGACGACGCGGCGGGCTTCGTCGTAGCTGGCCAGCCGGGCCTCCATTTGCCGCACGGGGTCGGTCTCGCGGGAGGCCTCGCCGGCCTCGTCCATCTTGTCGATTTCCGTGCCGGAGAGGACGCGGGCGGTGAAGCTAGACCGCTTTTCGTCTCCGCCGTGGGCGGACATGAACTTCAGCGTGGGGCCGTGGAGGAAGGTCACCTGCTCGAGATTGCCCGTGCCGCCGCGGCTGCCGGGGCCGCGGGTGGGCAGGAGGTGGCGGTAACGGCTGGCCTTGATCACCGGGAGGATCTCCATCCGCCACTTCGTCTGCGCGATCTCCATGGTGGGCACGCCGCAGACGACCGTTTCCTTCACCTCGAAGAGGTGATAGAGGATCGGCAGTACATAGCCGATGAGGCTCTTGCCCGATTGCACGCAACCGACCACCGCGCACCGGCGCCAACGGCGGGAGTCGATGGCGTCCAACAAGAGCCCAACCCAGGGCTGGCGGTGGATCAGGAGCTTGGTGTCCTTGTGTTCGCCCTCGGGGATCACCAGCTCCTCGAGCGCGAATCGCTTCATTGGCCGGACGATGGGGGTAGACGACTGGCGGAGGGTCCAATCGAATTCCGCCAGCGCCGCGGCCCGCGAGTGGTCCAGGCCGTGGGCCTCAAGGGGCCAGGTCGTTGCTGTTGTCGCTGGCACCATTTAGGCTGCGGACCTCGCGGGCGAGGTTTTCCAGGGCCTCGTTGACGACGCGGGCGGCGTCGGGGCCGAACTCGCGTTGCAGGACGTCGCCGGCGGTGCGGAGGACCGTGGCCAGGCGGGCGTTGAACTCGCGGACCATCTCCTTGGGCAGCAACGCCCCCTCGCGCTCGAGGCGGTCCATGCGGGCGAGCTCGGCCTTCTCCCGCTTTTCGAGGATCTGGGTGCGGACGTATTCGTCCTTGAGGGCCTGGCTGGCGCCTTCGAGCAGGACGTCGCCCGACTCGGCGACCAGTTTGTGGCGGTTGTCGGCCAGGAACTGATGGAGCCACTGGATGAGGGCGTAGAGGTCGACGGTTGGGCCCTGGATGGGGATGCGATAACGGACGGCCTGCTCGTTGAGGGTTCGCGCGGCGCGGCCGCCGGCCAGGAGGCGGTAGTCGGACTTGGGGATGGTGCGGTAGTATTGCTCGCGGCGGGTCTTTTCTTGGGCCTTCTGGACGCGGCGGAGCGCGGCCCGCTCCTCGCGGGTAGTCTTGGCGCCGCCCCGCTGCGCTTGCAGGCACGCCTTGGCGAGCTGCCGGTCGAGCTGATCGCTCGCCGCGAGGGTCTCCGCCGTGTCGTCGGTCTGCCGTGCCATGCCATGCGAGAATCGGGGCTTCCTGGGCCCGCGGGGAGAAGTGAGTTACCTGCCGAAACGCCGTTTCATGTGTAAAAAACCCGCCCGATACAGCGGACGCAGACC
>DATKUU010000123.1:0-2736 GCA_035530455.1 Phycisphaerae bacterium
GCTCGACGCCCAGGATGCGGTTCGCGTCGGCGACGTAGATCGGGCGGATCTGAATGATCCCCCGGGCGTCCTCGTCCTTCTTCCATGCCTTCGGATCGCCGCCCGATTCGACCGTCTCGATGGCTGTCCGCTCGGCGGGCGCGAGCGCTTGCAAAATGATGGGCGGCTGGCCGGTTAACCCCACGGGTTTTACCCCAGTCACGGGAACCGTCTCGCAGCCGCCCATCATTTCATCCAGACCAGAGGCGAGGTGTGCGGCCAGCGTTGCACTGACCTTGGATGCGTTCTGCATACTACCTGCCAGCGTCGCATCGGGGGGCAGTTCCACCACAGGGATGTCTCTTCCCTGCCACGCACGTCTGCCCGCCTCTGGTTCCTTCGCTTCCGCCCGCGTCTCGCATCCGTGCAGCAGCGCCATCACTGCCAGCAGCACCACGACCGCCAGGGCCGACGCGACGGTCGACGCCGCGACGGGGTTGTCCCGCGCCCATGCCCGCACATTCCCCCACAGCGCCCGGAAGGGGCCGGTCTCTTTGCGCGGGTCCATCTGGCGCCACCGTTCCATCGCGGTTTGTTCACGAAAAGCAAATGCGGCGGATTTCACTTTTGGCCCAAGGAGGCACGCACTTATCAATCTATTCAGCATCTGTTCCATAAAGGCTTCGTGGCCGATTCTCTCCGGCACATTTTTCCTTCGCCACCAGCATTGCATCCGCAACCACAGCGCCCGCAGCGGACCGATGGGGAGGCGGCGAGCCCGCCTCATTCTTCTGATTTCCTTCAGTTCGTCTCGATGTTCGGCCCGAACCTCGGCTATCGTGCGCAAATTCCGAATATCAAATGCAGATATTTTCCCCCTCACCCGGTCCAGTTGCTCTTGGGCCTTCCGCGCCGCCTCGGCCTGTGCCGGAGTTCGGATTTTTTCGATGGACCATCCGGGGGGGAGGAGGACGAGGAAATCTTCCGGCAAGTCTCCCGCGCGCAAGAGCGGCTGCTCAAGAGACCACCACGTTGCTATCCATTCTTTCGCCCGCCGCAAAAGGTTCATGGCTTCTCCCCTTCGGCCATGCTCAGGGCCCGTGGCTGATTCCCCGCGATCCGGTTAAGGTCCGTCAGCGCCCGCGCCTCCATCCGCCGCGCCTCCGCCGCGCGCTGGGCGGCCTGGGCGATCCGTGCCGGCAAGGCAGCGAGTTTTTCTTCCGCCGTCATGTTCCGCTCGCCCCCGCCCTTCATCCGTCCACCAACACCCCTGCCGGGTTCGACAGGTACTTGGCCGGGGCGTCGAGCCCCGGCACGAGTCGCGTCACCACGGCATCCCAATCCGCCCCGATGGCCCGCCGCCGGCCCTTGCGGCGGATGGAAATGCGCCGCCCGTCCAGCGTGATGCGCACCGGCACGCGCCGCTCCAGCGGCCCGAGTTCGATCTCCAGGTCCACATCAACCGCCCCGCCGTGCTTCGCCGCCTGAATCGCCATGTATCAACTCCTTCCCTCGTGGAAAACCGGAACCTCTTGCACGTTCGCCAGAGCCGCCTCGCACGTCGGGCACCGGCGGTTCTCCCATTTCGGCCGCGAGGACCGAAAGGTCCGCCCGCACTTCAGGCACGTCCTCGGCGTCGCCCGGCCCGCCGCCCGGGCCGTCGCCCCTCCGGCCTTTTTCCGTAGCGCCCATTGATACTCGCCCATGCACGAGCGGCAATAGGACTGCCGCCCGTCCGGGCTCCTGGCGTTTCGCCAAAACGCCTCCAGCGGCAACCGCCTATTGCATCGCGGACATCGTTTCAGGGCCGTCACATCCGACCTCCTCGTGCTTCGCCGCCCGCGGTCCGCCCCAGGATCCGATCCGTTTCCTTTTCTCCCCACTCCGTCCACTCGCGCTCGGCCTCTTCCAGCCGGCCGATCACTCCCTCTGCCAAGCGCAGACGGTCCCGCGCCTCTGCCCAACGGAAATCATCCCCCGCTTCCCTGGCCGCCCGGAGGTGCCCGCGGAACTCGTCGGTCATCGCCAGCATCGCCACCGCCCGCGCCTGGGCCTCCGCGCCGATCTTGGTCATGGCCCCCATACCTCCCCGCAGACTAGGACCTGCCTAAGCCCCGCCCCAATCGGCACTTATCGCCAACCGCTTGCCTTCCGCCCATTTGTGGGCTATACTTTCCATGCGAAAAAAGAGGGGACCCCCGTAGCCGTGGCCGGGGAAAGGGTTCGGCCCGTGCCGACAGGGGGCCCCGTGAAAGGGACGGATCCGCCGGGGGGAGGGCGGGACCCGTCCACGTCTTGAGCAAGTGGTTCCCCTCCCCGCGATGGCGGGCACCATTCGGCGGCGAAACGGCCGTAACGAATAGGGAGGGGAACCCAGAGAGCGGGGAAAGAAAAGCCGGTCGCCATCGTGCCGATCCATCGGTGCCCTTTCGCTAGGTAGAGTATCGTCTACCGGCGTGGCTTTCGTCAAGGAAAAAAGGACAAAAAGGGAAGATTTTTCCCCAGGGGTGGATTCGTGCCTAAGTGCCCATTTGGCCTAAGGTTAGAGAGCCTGATTCGCGGCAAGAAAAAAGATTTTGCCGCGGAGATCGGCATTTCCGCGAAGCAGTTGTCCAACATCTTGAGCGGCCGGACGCCCCCGAGCCGCCTCCTCATCAAGCGGATCGCCGACCTTTTTCATATCAACGAACGTTGGCTCGAAAGCGGTGAAGGACTGATGCAAGGTGCCCGCGTGCCCATTGTCGGCCGGACGACGGG
>DATKUU010000124.1:0-2783 GCA_035530455.1 Phycisphaerae bacterium
GCCCCCGCCCCCCGACGTCCCGCGGCCGATCACCCTTGGCGCCAGCCCTTCCAGAAAAAGCGGACATTCCTACTTTGCGGGAAAGAGGACATTTCTACTTTGCGTTGACAGCGTTTTACCTTGCCCGAGCGGCTTTCGAGCGTTACACTCCCCCCGGCACATCCGAGGAACGGGGGACATATGAAACCGCCGGCGCCCCGAACCGTCGCGCACCGTCTGCCGCTGTACTTGAGGCGTCTGGAACACCTCGGCGCCGAGGGCGTCCAGACGGTCTCCAGCCGGTCCCTGGCCAAGTCGCTCGGCCTGAAGGACGCCCAGGTCCGCAAGGATTTGGGGTACTTCGGCACGTTCGGCCGGCCCGGCGTCGGCTACTCCGTGGCGGCACTGGTGGGGAAACTAAAGGCCATCCTTGGGACCGACCGCACGTGGCGCGTGGCGCTCGTGGGCCTGGGAAACCTCGGACGGGCGCTCGTCTCTTACCGCGGGTTCCGCCGAAAGGCCTTCAAGGTCGAGGCGGTCTTCGACGCCGACCGCGCGAAGATCGGCCATCGGGCCGGCGACCTGGTGGTTCAGGATGCGGCCGACCTCGTGCCACAGGTCCGACGCCTTCAGATTCCCATGGCGATCCTGGCCGTGCCGGCCGAGGCGGCCCAGAAGGTCGCCGACGACCTGGTGCGGGCCGGCGTCGTCGGCATCCTCAACTTCGCCCCCGTCACGCTGAGCGTCCCCGACGGCGTCTCGGTCATCAACGTGGACCTGACGGTCTGCCTGGAAGAACTGGCGTTTCATCTGAGCAAGAACCGCGGCCCCGCCGACGGGGTTTGACGCCCCGCGGCAAACCAGACCACATCATCCCGTGCCAAGACCAAGCAAGCCGCCGATCTGATAGACCAGCAAACACACCGCGTACGCGAGGGCCGTAAGCCCGCCCCATTGAAGAAGCGTCCAGCGCCACGCGCCGCTCTCGCTTCGCATCACGGCGACCGTCGCCATGCAGGGAAAGCCCAGGAGGCAGAAGAGTATGACCGAGAGGCCCTGGAGCGGGGTGTAGGTCTCGCGGAGGCGCTGCCGGAGCGGTTCGGCCGCTTCTTCCTCCTCAGACACCTCGCCGCCGAGCGAAAAGACGATGCCCATCTGGGCGACGAACACCTCCTTGGCGGCGAACGCACCCACCAGGGCCGTGTTGATCCGCCAGTCGAACCCCAGCGGGCGGGTGGCCGGCTCGAGCGCCGTGCCGATCCGCCCGGCCAGCGAGTACTCCAGCGCCGCCGCCCGCGACGCGCCTTCCTCCCCCACAACCATCCGGGCCGGCGGTTTCGGATAACTCGTCAGCGCCCACATGCAGACCGAGACGCCCAGAATGAGCGTCCCCGCCTTCCGCAGGTACATCCATCCGCGCTCCCACATATGAATGGCGGCGCTGCGGAGGGTCGGCATGCGGTACGGCGGCAATTCCATGACGAACGGCGTGGCCTCGCCCCGAAAGACCGTCAGCCGAAGCCCCTTCGCCAGCACCACCGCCGCCGCGATGCCTACGAGGTAGATCGTCCACAGCATCGGCCCGCGCCACGCCGCCGGAAAGAACGCCGGTATCAGCATGGCGTAGATCGTCAGCCGGGCCCCGCAACTCATCAGCGGAAGGATGAGCATCGTCACCAGGCGGTCGCGCCGGCTCTCCAACACGCGCGTCGCCATAATGGCCGGCACGGTGCACCCGAACCCGATCAGCATCGGAATGAAACTCTTCCCATGAAGCCCGATCTTGTGCATCCACCGGTCCATGATGAACGCCGCTCGCGCCATGTAGCCGGAGTCTTCGAGCACCGCGATCGCCAGGAACAGGATGAGGATGTTCGGTAGGAAGACGAGGACGCCTCCCACGCCGCCGATGATCCCGTCCACGAGGAGCGACCTCAGTGCACTGTCGGCGCCCGGCGGCCAGAACCCTGCGACCAGTGCGCCCAGGCGCGCAAAGCCGCTCTCGATCCAGCGCATCGGCCACTCGCCCAGCCGGAACGTCGCCCAGAACGCAACGTACATCAGGCCCAGGAAGATCGGCACCCCCAGAACCGGGTGCGTCAGGATCGCGTCCACGCGGTCGGACACTTCATGGCGCGATTCGATGGTTCGTCGGACGGCCTCCTGGCACGCGCCGCTGATGAAACCGTAGCGCCGGTCGGCGATGACCACCTCCGGGCTGTCGCCGAAAATGCCCTCCAGGTGGCGGATGGACGCCTCCGCCGACGCCAGCACCCGCTCGCCCTCCCGGCACCGGTCCCGGACGCGCTGGCGGACCCGCTCGTCGCCCTCGAGCAGTTTCAGGGCGATCCAGTGCGGCTCGCGCGGCGCGAGGCGGGCCGCCTCCGCCTCCAAGAGGCCCGCCAGGAGCGCCACCTCCTCGTCCACCTCGCGCCCGTATCCAATCGGCACCCGGCGCACCGGATGCGCGCCCGTGCCGACAGCGACCACGGCATCCGCCAGGTCGCTCGTCCCCTCGTTGCGGTGGCCCACGGTGGGGACGAGCGGCACGTCTCCGAGCAGCACCGACAGTTTCGCCCGGTCCACCGCGCAGCCGCGCGCCGACGCCACGTCGCTCATGTTCAGCGCGATGACCAGCGGCACGCCCAACTCGAGCAACTGCACGCCCAGGTAGAGGTTCCGCTCCAGGTTCGACGCGTCCACGACGTGCACGATGACGTCCGGGTGCGCGTCGATGACGAAGTCCCGCGCCACCAGTTCGTCCTCGCTGTAGGCCGTCAGACTGTACGTCCCCGGCAGGTCCA
>DATKUU010000125.1:0-13658 GCA_035530455.1 Phycisphaerae bacterium
GGAGGCCCCGCCTCGATTGACTACATGAACGGCCTGCTCATTGTCACCCAAACCCGCCAGGGGCACGAACGCGTCTCCGACCTTCTTGAAAAGTTGCGCCGCGAGCGGGCCATCATGATCAGCGTCGAGTCCCGGTTCGTCACCGTCACCGACGACTTCCTCCAGGACATCACGCTGGACGTGGACGTTCAGTTGGACCCGGCCGCCCAGCCCCTGCGATGGAACCCGGCGGGCAACATCGTCCAGGACCCCCAGGCCCTGGCGGCAGGCACCGCGTTTGACACCCTGCCCGGCCAAGTGGGCGGGGCGGCGGGGGCAGCACGCTACGGCTCGCCGATCATCATCGGCAGCACGGGGTCCAACGGCCTGGGCACCTCGACCTTGCTGCCCCTGGCGAACACGGCTTTCGCAAACTTCAACGCGAACGAGGGCGGCATGCTGGTCAGTGGCGTTTTTCTGGACGAAATCCAGGTCGGCTTCCTCCTGCGGGCCATTCAGGCCGACTCACGGTCCACCTCGCTCTTCTCGCCGCGCATCACGCTCTACAACGGCCAGCGGTCCTACATCAGCGTCTCGACAGTCATCACCTACCTGGCCGACGCTGAGCCGATCATCGCCGAGGCCGCCGTCGGCTGGGACCCTCTCGTTGCCTCCATCCCCGTCGGCGCCACGCTGGACGTGAAGGCCACCGTGTCGGCCGACCGGCGCTATGTCCAGTTGGACCTGCGGCCGCAGGTTGCCGCCACCAACATCGCCAACTGGCGCCAGGTGCCGGTCCAGGCCGTCGTGCCGGGCGCTATCGCGACGTTCCTCATTGACCTGCCGCAGGTCCAGGTCAGCGACCTCAAGACGACCGTGAGCGTTCCGGACGGCGGCACATTGCTCCTGGGCGGCAACAAGATCTACAACGAGGTCGAGGTCGAGACCGGCGTTCCGATCCTCAACAAGATTCCCATCCTGCGGCGGATGTTTAATAACCGGGCGAGTGTCCGTACCAACTCCAACCTCCTTATCCTCATCCGCCCCAAGATCCTCATCCAGTCTGAGGAGGAGCACAAACTCGGGTACGACGATTTCTAGGATTGCCTTCGGCTGATGCCGCGGGGAGTCCCGGCGCGCCGGGACTCCCCGCTTTTTTATTCGCCCTTCGCGCCCGCTCCGCTACGATAGCGGCGGGACGGGGACCGGGAGCCAATCGTGATCCCCCTGATTCAAATGCTCGTGGCGCTTGAGATGCTCTCGCTTCCCCTGTGGGCGGGTTTCGTGTGGGCCCGCCCTGGGACCACGCTCGGGGGGCGCCTGGCGCGGTTGCCGGCCCCGGTGGTTCTCCTGGCCGGGCCGCTCCTGGTCGCCGCGGCTTTGGCGGATCCCTCCGCAGGATGCTGTGCAGGCGCGCCGGAAGCGGTCGCGGGCGTCCTTCGGGCCCAGGCCGTGGCCGTCGGGTTTCTCGTCCTGCTGGCGGGCACGGCGGCGTGTCTGGGGCGCCTGGTCGGACCTCGGGCGGGGCAGGTCCTGGTCGCCCTCGTCGGATGGGCGGTCCTCGGGTCCGTCGTGCTTGCCGGGCCGGCCGTCGCGCTCACGAGCGGCTTTCTCCAGGCGCTTCTCGTGCGCGCCGCCGTTCACGGCAACCCCATCGTGGCGGCCGAGTACGAACTGGGCCTTGGCTGGCTCCGGCAGGACCTGACGTATCGCGCGAGCGTCCTGGGGGAGAGTTACAGTTATCTGGCAGGCGACATCGCGTGGTACAAGACCCTCCTTGCGCACGCCTTCGTCGGATCGGGGCTGCTCGTGTTCAGCCTGCCGTGGGCGAGGCGCGGCGAACGTCCCACCGAATAGAAAAGCGCCGGGGATCCTCCGTGGGACCCCCGGCGCAGATACGGTCGGTGCTCTTGCGCGCTACCGGCTATTCCTTCACTTCGAAGTCGGCGTCAATAACGTCCTCGTCGCCGCCGGCCTGGGGTTTGCCCTTGGGCGGCTCGCCGCCTTCCGCTCCCGGCGCGCCGGGAGCGCTGGCGCCGCCGGCCGACTGCCCCTGCTTATAGAGCATCTGGGCCAGCGAATGCGACGCCTGATTCAGGGCCTCGACGGCCCGTTCGATGCGTGCGGCGTCGTCGCTCTTGATCGCCTCCTGGACCTCTTTGGCGGCATCCTCGATTTTTTTGCGGTCGTCGGCCCCGAGTTTCGAGCCGTGTTCCTTCAGCGTGTTCTGGACCTGATAGACGAGGGCGTCGGCCTGGTTGCGTTTCTCGATGAGGGTCCGCAGTTTCTTATCTTCCTCGGCGTGGCTGTCGGCCTCACGCTTCATCTTCTCGACCTCTTCCTTTGAGAGGCCGGAGGACTGTTGGATCTTGATGGACTGCACCTTGCCGGTCCCGAGGTCCTTGGCGCTGACGTTCAGGATGCCGTCGGCGTCGAGGTCGAAGGAGACTTCGATCTGCGGCAGGCCGCGCGGCGCGGGCGGGAGGCCCGTCAACTGGAAGCGTCCGAGGGTGCGGTTGTCGCGTGCCATCGGCCGTTCGCCCTGGAGGACGTGGATCTCGACGCTGGTCTGGTTGTCGGCGGCGGTGGAGAAGGTCTCCTTCTTGCCCGTCGGAATGGTGGTGTTTTTCTCGACGAGGGCGGTCATCACGCCGCCGAGCGTCTCGATGCCCAGCGAGAGGGGCGTCACGTCCAAGAGGAGGATGTCCTTGTCCTTGAACTCGCCGGCCAGGATCGCGCCCTGGATGGCGGCGCCGACGGCGACGACCTCGTCCGGGTTGACGCCCCGGTGGGGTTCCTTGCCGAAAAGTTCCTTCGCCAGCGCCTGGATCATCGGCATCCGCGTCTGGCCGCCCACCATGACCACCTCGTCAATGTCCTTGGGCGAGTAGCCGGCGTCCTGGAGGCACTGGAGGCAGGGCTTTCGGCACCGCTCGATGAGGTCGCGGACGAGTTCCTCCAGTTTCGCTCGCGTGATTTTCATTGTCAGGTGCTTCGGACCGCTGGAGTCGGCGGTGATGAACGGGAGGTTCAAGTCGGTTTCGGGAAGAGTCGAGAGTTCACACTTCGCCTTTTCGGCGGCTTCTTTGAGCCGCTGAAGGGCAAGGTGGTCCTGCCGAAGGTCAATCCCGCTGTCCTTCTTGAACTCGCCCGCGATGTGGTCCATGATCCGCTGGTCCAGGTCGTCGCCGCCCAGGTGCGTGTCGCCGTTGGTGGCCTTCACCTCGAAGACGCCTTCGCCGACGTCCAGGATGGAGACGTCGAACGTTCCCCCGCCGAAGTCGAAGACGGCGAGCTTCTCATTCTTCTTTTTCTCCAGCCCGTAGGCCAGGCTGGCGGCGGTCGGCTCGTTGATGATCCGCAGGACCTCCAGGCCGGCGATGATGCCGGCGTCCTTGGTCGCCTGGCGCTGGCTGTCGTTAAAGTAGGCCGGCACCGTGACGACCGCCTTCTTGACCTCTTCGCCCAGGTAGTCCTCGGCCGTGCGCTTCAGGTCCTGGAGGATCATCGCCGAGATTTCGGGCGGCGTGTAATCTTTGCCGCGCACATGCACCTTCACCAGTTCGTCCGGCCCGCCGACGATCTCGTAAGGGACGAGTTTCTCTTCCGACTTGACCTCGTTGTGGCGACGGCCCATGAACCGCTTGATCGAAAAGATCGTGTTCCGCGGGTTCGTAATCGCCTGACGCTTCGCCACCTGCCCGACCAGACGCTCGTTCTTGTCTGTGAATGCCACGACCGAGGCTGTGATCCGGTTGCCCTGGGCGTTCGGGATGACGGTCACCTTGTCGCCTTCGCGAACGGCCACGACGGAGTTGGTCGTCCCCAGGTCAATGCCGATAACTTTATTGCTCACCATGCTGCTCACTCCTTTCCGCGCGGAATCGTCGGACGGCGTCGGCCGGCCCTTGGCGGACCGACACCGTTGTGGGAACACTCCGCAAAACTCGTGCCAGCGGGCCCTCTCCCGGCTGTTGCGGGCATCAGGCCCGCCGAACGACCATTCTAGGCCACTTCGGGCGAGTTTGCAACAGCGCCTGTCCCGGCTCGTCGCTCTGCCATTCCGACAGGCCGAGCACGCACCTTCGGCCCGGCGCTGCCGTTTTGGCAAAATCCGCCCGCGTGGGAAAACGGTTGCTTCACCTGCAGCACGGGCGTATAAGGGCGCGCTATGGGCAGGCGCTCGGCCATCCTGCTGGTGCTGAGTCTGATGGGGGCCCCGGCCGCCGGTTGTGCCGTCCCGCTGGCTGTGTGGCCGACGTGGCCGACCGACCTCGGCCACACGCTCCAAGTCCGCACCCCCGACAGGGCGCTGGCGACTCAAGGGTATGTCCTCGTCCGCGTGTACGAATGCGACACGGCGGCGCTGGCGGAGGGCGAACGGACCGTCCGCAACCAACAGGTGTTCGACGCGGCGTTCGAGACTCGCTCGCCCGTGGACGTCCGCCCGCCGCCGGAAGCCCTGGTCAAGTATCGCCTGGACCATGTCGAGGTGCTCTCGATCGGCGCCGACGGAACGGTCCAGGTGCCATCGGTCTTCCGTCCGGGAAGCCTCTGGGTCGTCCCCTCTTCGAAGGGGGCGAAGGAGGGGTTCCAGCGGCGGGGGTACTTTGCGGAGGTGCAGGCGCTCGCACCCGGCCGACCGCCCGGCGAGCGGCGAGAGGTGACGCTGGCCCTGCGCGAGGTGGCGCTCGCGGAGGAGATGGAGCCGGTCCGGTGGCGGCGCGAGTTGGCGACGGCCTTGGAGGACATTCGGCGCGGGGCGCCCGAGGAGTTCGTCGCGGCGGAGTGGGTGGAGAAGGAGTTGGCGCACCTGCGGTCCGCCGCGCCGGAGGCGTTCGTGCCGGACGGTGTCGGGCCGGATATCGAGCACACGGTTCCGCTGGCGCCGTCCGAGGCGGACCAGGGGCTCCCCGCCGAGATTGAAAAGGAGATTCCCTCGCCATGACGCGCCCCCCCGCGCATCCGCTCTGGATCTGGGTGGCGAACCTCGTGCTCCCCGGCGCGGGGCTCGTGTGGATCGGATTCATCGGCAGCGGCGCGGCCGTGGCCCTCGCCTGGGGATTGGTGACGGGCGGCGCCGTGGCGACCCATCTCTTCCGGGCATCGGCCCAGACGGCGCCGGCGACGTGGGTGCTGGGCCTGGCGTCGGTCGGCCTGTACGCGACGGCACAGGTGTGGCTCGAGCTGCGTCTGGCGGCCATCCGCCGCGCCGGCCGCGCCGGCCGCGACGGCGAGTTCCGTGCAGCCCTGGCCGCTTTTCTCCAGGGCCGACTCCAGGAATCGCAAGCCCTGTGCCTGCGCCTCTTGCGCGCGGACCCGGACGATGTGGAGGCGCTGCTTCAGTTGGCCCTGGTGGCCCGGCAGCGCGGCGACGCCCCTGCGGCGCGCGCGTATCTCGCGCGGGCCCGCTACGTGGACGACGCCGGCCGGTGGGACTTTGAAGTCCGGCGCCAGTTGGCCGCCCTCGCGGTCGGCTCGACGTCCGGGGCCCACTGACCCCCCAAATCTGTGTGTGGCACGGCGGGCCTTGTCCCGCCGTGCGCCGCGATGCACGGTCGGGCAAGACCGGCCGTGCCACACTGAAGTTTTGAGAGAAGCCCTGACCCTTTGCCACGAAATGCGGCCACCCCCTTTGGCCCCTGGGGGCGGTTTTGTTGCGGTCGGGGGGTGATTCTGACGATAAAACAAGCGGTCGCCGTGCCGCGCAGGCCGACTCGGAAAGGCCAGAGGGGTTGAAAACCCGCCGCGGCGCGGTAGAATACCTGGCGCGGCGGAGCGTCCGCCCGCCTAAGGGAGCGAGGTCACACAATGTTCGAGCGGTTTACCGATCGGGCCCGAAAGGTGATGGCCCTGGCCAACCAGGAGGCCCAACGGTTCAACCACGAGTACGTCGGCACGGAACACGTCCTCCTCGGTCTGGTGAAGGAAGGGCAGGGGGTGGCCGCCAACGTGCTGCATAACCTCGGCACCGACCTGAAGAAAATCCGCCTGGAGGTCGAGAAGATCGTCAAGAGCGGCCCGGACATGGTGACGATGGGCAAACTGCCCCAGACGCCCCGGGCCAAGAAGGTCATCGAGTTCGCCATCGAGGAGGCGCGGAACCTCGGCCACAACTACGTCGGCACGGAGCACCTGCTGCTGGGCCTCCTGAGGGAGCATGACGGCGTGGCCGCCCAGGTGCTCATGAATCTGGGCCTGAAACTCGACGACGTGCGCAGCGAGGTCCTCAACATCCTCGGCGCCGCCACCGAAGGAGGGGAGTCGCCCGAACCGGCCGAGGCGCAGCGCGGCAAGTCGAAGACCCCCGCCCTGGATTCCTTCGGCCGGGATCTGACGCAACTGGCGACCGAGGGCAAACTCGACCCCGTCATCGGCCGAAAGAACGAAATCGAACGCGTCGTCCAGATCCTTTGCCGGCGAACGAAGAATAACCCGGTCCTCCTGGGCGAGGCGGGCGTCGGCAAGACGGCCATCGTCGAAGGCCTCGCCCAGCAGATCGTCTCCAGCGAGGTACCCGAACTTCTCCTCAACCGGCGCATCGTCGTCCTGGACCTCGCGATGATGGTCGCGGGGACAAAATACCGCGGCCAGTTCGAAGAGCGGATCAAGGCCGTCATGAACGAGGTCCGCCGTGCGGGAAACATCATCCTCTTCATTGATGAACTCCACACGCTCGTCGGCGCCGGCGGCGCCGAGGGCGCCATCGACGCCTCCAACGTCCTGAAGCCCGCCCTGTCGCGCGGCGAGATCCAGTGCATCGGCGCCACCACCCTGGATGAGTACCGCAAGTACGTCGAGAAAGACGGGGCGCTGGAGCGCCGGTTCCAGACGATCATCGTCGAGCCACCCACCCCGAAGGAAACCATCGCGATCCTCAAAGGCCTCCGCGACCGCTACGAGGCCCATCACCGCGTCCAGATCACGGATGGCGCGATCGAGGCGGCGGTAGAACAGTCGAACCGCTACATCTCCGGCCGCTACCTGCCGGACAAGGCCATTGACGTCATTGACGAGGCGGGCGCCCGCATCCGCCTCCGCGCGATGACCCGGCCGCCCGACGTCACGCACATCGAACAAGAAATCGAACGCACCGCCCAGGAAAAGGAAGAGGCGGTGGCGGCCTCGGCGTACGAACGCGCCGCCGAACTGCGAAATAAAATAGACGAACTGAAGGCCAAGAAAGAAACCCTCCTGGCCAAGTGGCGCGAGAAGGGCCAGGAAGTCGAAGGCGTGGTGGATGAAGAGGTCGTCGCCGAGGTCGTCAGCCGAATGACCGGCGTCCCGCTGACACGCCTCGAAAGCGAAGAGACGGAGCGCCTCCTGCGCATGGAGGAGGAAATCCACAAGCGCGTCGTCAGCCAGGACGAGGCCATCCGCGCCATCGCCAAGAGCCTCCGCCGAAGCCGAAGCGGCCTGAAGGACCCCCGCCGCCCGATGGGATGCTTCATCTTCATCGGCCCGACCGGCGTCGGAAAGAGCCTGCTCGCCAAGGCGCTGGCGGAGTTCATGTTCGGCAACGAGGATGCGCTGATCCAGATTGACATGTCCGAGTACATGGAGAAACACAACATCTCGCGCCTCGTCGGCGCGCCGCCGGGATACGTCGGCTACGAGGAAGGCGGACAGTTGACCGAGCGCATCCGCCGCCGGCCCTACAGCGTCGTCCTCCTCGACGAGATCGAAAAGGCCCACTCCGACATCTACAACATGCTCCTCCAAATCATGGAGGAAGGGAACCTGACAGACTCGTTCGGCCGGCGGATTGATTTCCGCAACACCGTCCTCATCATGACGAGTAACATCGGCGCCGACATCATCAAGAACCAGGCCGGACTGGGCTTCCGCAAAAAAACCGCCGAGACCACCTACGAGCAGACCAAAGAGATGCTCCTGAAGGAAATCGAGCGACACTTCCGCCCCGAGTTCCTTAACCGCGTGGACGACATCATCATGTTCCGCAACCTGACGCGGGAGGACCTCAAGAGCATCGTGGACATCGAACTGGCCAAGGTCCGAAGCCGACTCGAAGGCCAGAACCTGGAACTGGTGCTCACGGACGAGGCCAAAGGGTTCCTCATCGAGAAGGGCTACAACCCCGACTTCGGCGCCCGGCCCCTTCGCCGCGCCGTCGAAAACCTCATCGAGGACCACCTCTCCGAGGAACTCCTCCGCGGCGCCTACAAGGACAAAAACCGCATCACCGTCAGCGTCAAGGAAGACCACCTCTACTTCGAGGGCACCACCCGGCCTAACGAAGCCCCCGTCGAGGTCCACAACGGGACGTAGCGCAGCGGCGGCGAAGCAGTCGCGATCGGCCTGCGGCGCCCGATGTCGCGCGCCGCTTGCTTCTCCGAATTCGGCCTACCGCCCCGCCCACCGGCGCGCTATAATTAACAGTGAGGCGAAGACCTCCAGGATTGCCGATAGAAAGGTGGCGGACCCGAGACCTCGCGAGGAGCCCCGGAGCCGCCCCGTGGAGGTTGCTATGAGAACCTTCAAGGCTGTCGCATTGGCCCTTCTGGGCGCCCTGGCTTGGGGTGCGTCCGCGATGCCCGCCCTCGGCCAGCGCTACGTGCCCCTCCGCTACGACCTCCGCGCCCCGCCGCAACGCTACATGCCCGGACTGCCGTACAACCTCTATCCGTACTCCTACTACGGATACGGTTCGTACGGATCCGCAGCGTCGGCCGATCCGTACTCGTTCGAGGCAATGCGCGAGCGGAACTACTACGTCACGGGCAACGTGCGGGCGGGCAAGTCGTTCCAGGGCAACACGTCGTATGTCGACTCGGGCAGCCAACTCACGAGCAACCTGCCGACCATGCGCCTGAGCAACTTCCGACGCGACAGCTTGGGCGTCGAGGATATCGGGACGGGCGTCGAGTACGGCCTGCCGTTGCCGTACTTCCCCTCCTCATCTGAGGTAACGACGCCGGCAAGCGCCGCCCGGCGTTTCGCGCCCGGCGAAATGGCCGCCCCATCTTATGTGACGCCGTATGGAATGCAGGCGGCGAGGCTCTCGCCGGAGGCCTACAGCCTCCCGGGGGACGAGGCGGTCTTCTGGGAGCCCGATGCTTTCCTGTCGGGCGAAGGCGGCATGGCCGGCATCCCGAGCGACGTGCCTCTGCCTCAAGGCTTCTGGGACCGCCTCGGGGCCTACGCGTCGGACGAGGCCCTTCCGCCGTTCCCCGAGGGGGCCTGGGGAGCCGAGGGCGCGGACACCAGCGCCTATGGCCTGATGGGCGCCCCGCCGGACAACCTGTACGACCCCCTCCGCGCCGCAAAAGCCCAGGCGCAGGCCCGCGAGGACCTGCCGGGCAACTCCATACTCTATTGGCTCCGGGGCGACCAGCCGCCTTCCCCCGAGGCCGGCCAATCGGCTGAAGGGGAGGAAACCAGCGAGGTCCTTCCCGAATACGCCAGGTCCGGCCCCGTGCCGTGGAGCGCAACCGATGGCCTGATCAAGGAAGTGACCGTCGGCAGCCCGTATGCGGGATGGGTGCGCCAGGCGCACGAGGCGATGAGGCAGGCGGACTATAAGCAAGCGGAGCGGCTCTACAACGACGCGCTGGCCCTCGACCCCGGACGACCCGCCGCCCTCTTCGGACGCGTCCATGCCCTGGTGGGCCTCGGCTACTACAACCAGGCTGCGCTCGTCCTCGGACGCTATCTCCGCAAAAACCCCGACTGGGCGAAGCAGCCACCCGACCTCAGCAAGACCTACACCGAAGAGGGCGTTTATGACCGCGCGGTCGAGAGTCTCCGGCAATCCGTGAAGACCCAACCCCAGAGCCCTGTTTACAACTTCCTGCTGGGATACGTCCTCTACGCCGGTGGGCAAAGGGCCGAGGCCAAGCCCTATCTCGAGGCCGCCGTCGCCACCGAAGAGGCTCGCGAAGCCGCCCAGGTTCTCCTCGATGCACTCGCCGCCGCCCCGCCGCCGTAACACCTTTCACCGCAGAGAACGCAGAGCACGCCGAGAAAGATCCGAATTGGGGAACGGCAAAACGCCGCGCCGTTCGAGCCGTCCCGCCGGGACGGTCATGTTGCCGGGGGAAAAAAGGGGGAAATCCAAAAAAAATTTTTGGGGGGTGACCGGATTTGGGGGCGTTTTTTGGGGGGTCGTGGCCGCATTTTTAGAGCGCCAGGGGCGTTTTGGGGCGTGTCCGCCGCCGCTGAGGCGATGGCAGACGAGGAAAAATGCGCAAAACGCCCCGTTTTGCCCCGGTTTTGCCCCGCCGTGCCCCGTACATGCCCCGTACTGCCCCGGTTTTACCTCGCAAACACCTCGTTTTGCCTCCTATGTTATGGAGAGGCGCTAATAACTGTCACACCAAAACGGAATTTGCTTGACCGGTTTGGCACGGGATTTGCTAGGGGGCGGTTTCAACGCAGAGGGCGCCCGCCACAGGCGGGTAAACTCCGGACGCAGAGGAAGGCGGGCTGGAGGCTTGAGGGAGAAAGGCAGTTCCAAGTTCCAAGTTCAAGGTTCCAAGTGACGGCACGGCGGATGTCCGCCGCGTGTCACCCCGACCGAAGTGGAGGGGTCTCGCCGTGGGCCGGGCCGTTAGTTCCGCGTTCCGAGTTCTACCTTCCGCGTTTGAATGAACTCCCCGTGTCCCCCCGAACTCCCTATTTAGGCTACCTGCGAACAGGCATCCGACCGCTGAGGTCAACACCCCGAGCCGTGCAGTAAGCATCGACGTAGCCAACGGCCTTGAGAAGTGCCTCGACGTGAGGTGTGGCCATCTTCCGGGTGTACCGACCTTTCCCATGAACCAACTTGTTGCGGGCCTCAAAAGCCTTTCGCACCTCAGACCAGTTCTGGACGATTTCAGCCAAAGGTCGGCGGTTCCCTGTGGGCATGACTTCGTCGCGCCAAAGATCCTTATAGGCATCCAAGGAGTAGTAATCCGCCATTTGCCTCCGTAGCTCAGCATTCGGCGTACGGCTCAAGAAAAGAACCGCACGCGAGACCGTCCACTCAAAGTTGACGGCTGCAAGCAGGAGAGATATCCCGGGCTCTCGGGACAGGTAGCTGCGGACTTTCTGCTCGCGACGCCCGGCATTATCGCCTGCAAGAAACACTTCTGGGACTCCGCCACCCACTCAACGTTGATCTTCGCCTGAGGTGCTGCCCATTGTCAAGACCAACAATGTCCCGGATTAAGATGGTTTCAGAGTCTAACGGTCGCTGGAACGGAAGAAGCCCGCAGGGCGACTGGAGTTCCAGCAACCGTGCGCGCCGCCTCGCATGAGGTTCCCTGCAATTCTGGGAACCCCGTACTATTTTTGTCCCTTGTTAGGTGGGGCGGGGTGGGGGACAAAATCCGTATTGTTCCCGGCACCCCAGTTATGCCCCTCTGGCAGTTTCATCCATTCGCCAATTTTCCGCCGAAAGCGCCTGCCTCATTTCCCGTACAAACGCGAAGTCATCCTGCGTTATTTCGATGGGCTTGATAGGATGCATTACCCCGTTACGAATAGCATTGAGCCTGTCAAACCACCCCAGAAGCAGTTTCTTGTTGCTGGACAACTCCTTGGGGAGCACCTTCTCGAATACCTTCCACTGTTTATCTAAGATGGTTTTTAGGTCAATGAGCGTCGTGTATGCGTACGGTTCTGACATCGGCTGGGGGGCTTCCTCCTTGGTTATAGCGCACTTTACGCGAATTCGTTCCGGGACGCCCTCTCGCCACCATGCGTCGTCGTGCATGCAAAAAGCATGTTCAAGAACAGCGCGCACAAGCCCGTGAAGCCCAACCTCCAGGTCACGCAAATGCCCATACATGTCCCCATGTAAGGAGTCCTTGGACAGCACGTAAAGCGTAAACTCCTCTATATCGAGTCGGCGCGCTGCGCAACTGGATCGCCAGGAACTCATGCGCCGTCCGGGAAAGCGCTCAAGGACGCCTTCGTATTGGTCTTGGCGTTCCCTTGGAATTAAGAAAAAAACTTCCGACAAATGGAGGTTGCCTTCTCCGACCTGCAAAAGGACTAGGTGAACGATGTTCGCACCACGGCTGAGGCCTTTGCGGATATCAAGCGGGCTGAGGCCCTCCCGCAACTGCCGTGTAATGTCGTGCCGAACACCCATGGGTTCTCCCTTGCGTTTTGAATGCGGATGGAGACCGAGGTTCGGCGCGACCCCGTCCGAAGCTCAATCCGGTCCGCGTTCCGGGCTCTGCATTCAAGCGTGTCCCCCAAAATCGAGCGCGCACGCTCCGGTTTGGACTTCCTATGGCATGGGCCAGCCCCTGACTACACCTTCTGCGGCGATCTTCTTCGCTTGGTCAGTAGTGATTCCGAACTGCTTTGCGGTAACGGCATATGCCCGCTCGTCGTCCATTCCGTGGTCCTGGTACCGTACGATCTGCAAGAATATCTGCTTCTTCTTTTCGAGCGGCAGATTCACGACATTCTCTTCCGATATGCTGCCCATCGCACTTCCCGCTTGCACTACCAGGCGCGGCGAGAGACTCGTTGATGCCTTGCCCCAGTCCCCATCGGGCGCCCACGTCGCCTTACCTGCCGTGAAGGCGCCGCCCGTGTCTGAATCCGGGAGATAGAAAAAGACCGTGATCGCATTGATTCTCTGACGGGCCGTGGCCACGCGCACAATTTCCTCAGAAATCGCCGTTAATTCTTGCTTGGTCATTTCTCTGGGGACGCGCACCCGGTAGGCCTTTCGCACAACAACCGGATTGCCCACATCCTCGATCGCAACCAGAGAGTATTGGGGAATAGCCGGCGCGGGATTCGGCTCTGGCTTACGAGCATGCTGCGGAACAGGAATCTCGGGTTGCGGATCAGGCCTCGTAGCATGCTCCGGATCGGAAGCCATAGGTTCCGGCTCGGACTTATGACTGTTCTGGGTAACGGAAGCCGTGGACTTCGGCCCTGGCTCAGCAGTAGGTGCAGGCGAAGCAGGGCGCGAACCGCGGTTTTGGTGGCTTGCGACAAAGGCAGCGACAATCCCGCCGACAACAACGAGAATGATGAGACACCCGCAGCCGGTGCCAATCTGCCTCTTATGCTTCTTCTTCGAGATTTCGATGGGGGCGCCGCACTGGGGACAGGCGATCGCTCTGTCGCTTATTTTCGACTTGCATTCGGCGCATCGAATCAGAGCCATCTGATTGTCCTTTACCGCCGTTCTCCGCCGATGCTCCCGCCGCCTAGCGCACGGCAGGTATAGATTACCCGGACGTGTCGGCATCGGCAAGTGGGGAATTCGGGGGGAGGCGATTCACCGCGGAGAACGCAGAGAACACAGAGAAAAGCCATCAAACTTTTGAATCTGTTGCCGCAAGACCTGTTTCCCCCAACGGTTCGTGGCAATGAAGTATTTTGGCGGGAAACGTGGCGGAAGTCCATTGGAAAAAGCGACCCGGCTTCGTCTTCGACTTCCGGCTTCGTCCTTCGGACTACGCCGTGACAGGTCGCCGTGGCAGGGGCGGCGGCCCAGTGCAGAGTGCAGAATGAATCCGGCAAACGGCAACGGACCACGGCGAGATCCCTCGGCTTCGCTCGGGATGACAAATGATGACGAGCGGCACACGGCGAGACCCCTCAGCTTCGCTCGGGATGACAAATGATAACGAGCGGCACACGGCAAGACCCCTCCGCTCCGGTCGGGGTGACAATTCGCGCGGCGGCTAGCGTTCGCCTTTGCC
>DATKUU010000126.1:0-3276 GCA_035530455.1 Phycisphaerae bacterium
GGCGTGTGCGCGGGGCTTGAGATGCTCGGCGTGGAGCGGGTCGTCGCGAGCCCGCTGCCGATGGGGTCGGGGTACGTGGATGCGGCACACGGGCGGTTGCCGGTTCCTGTGCCGGCGGTGGTGGAGTTGATGAAGGGCGTGCCGATCCGCCCATGCGATGAAGTTGGGGAACTCGTGACGCCGACGGGAGCGGCGCTTGCAGTGACGCTTGCAGATGCGTTCGGTCCGATGCCGGCGATGACGGTGGAGCAAGTCGGCTATGGCGCCGGGTCGCGCGAGGGGAAGCATGTGCCGAATGTGTTGCGGGTCATCCTCGGGCAAGCGGCCGGGGTGGACGACGCTGAGGCTGACACCGTCTGGTTGCTGGAGGCGAATCTGGACGATGCGACGGGCCAGACGGTGGGGGCGGCGACGGAGGCGCTCTTCGAGGCGGGGGCGGTGGACGTGTGGGTGACGGCGGCGACGATGAAGAAGGGTCGGCCGGGGATGGTGCTCTCGTGTCTGGCGCCGGAGGGTCTGGTGGGTGCCGTGGAGGAGGCTTTTTTCCGGGAGACGCCGACGTTCGGGGTGCGGCGGGTGCGGGCGGAGCGGTCGAAGTTGGCGCGGGAGCACGTGGAGGTCGAGACGCGGTTCGGGCGGGTGCGTGTGAAGGTGGGTCGGCGCGGCGGGCGGATTGTGACGGCCTCGCCGGAGTACGAGGATTGCCGGCGAGCGGCGGCGGAGAGGAGCGTGGCGGTGCGGGAGGTGTATGGGGCGGCGATGGAAGCGTGGAGAGGCAACGCGGAACGCGGAATGAACGGCGGAGCGGATGATGCTGGCGCTTGAGGTGGCGATCCTCGTGGTGCTGGGGGCGATGCTCGGCGTGTGGGTGAGCCGGGTGGCGACGGTCTATTCGGAGAAGGGTCGCGGGCCGGTGCTGAGCCGGGAGTCGCATTTCGAGGCTGGGCCGCAGGGCCTGGTGTCGGTGATTGTGCCGGCGAAGGACGAGGAGGCGAACATCGGGGCGGCGCTGGAGACGATCCTTGCGCAGGATTATCCGGACCTGGAGGTGATCGTGGTGGACGACCGCTCGAGCGACGGGACGGCGGAGGCGGTGCGTCGGGCGGCGGCGCGTGACGGGCGTGTGCGGCTCCTGGAGGTGAAGGAGCTCGCGCCAGGATGGTTCGGGAAGCCGCACGCGATGCACACGGGGGCGCGGGCGGCGCGCGGGGAGTGGCTGCTGTTTGTGGACGCGGATTGCCGGCAGGCGGCGCACAGCGTGCGTGTGGGGGTGGAGTTCTGTGCGTCGGAGGGGGGCGAGATGCTGAGCCTGTGGCCGGTGCTGGAGATGCACGGGTTCTGGGAGAACGCGGTGCAGCCGGTGGCGGGGTCGGTGCTGGTGGGGTGGTTTCGGCCGGGGTGGGTGAACGATCCGAAGAAGCGTGCGGCGTTTGCGAATGGACAATATATTTTGATTCGTCGAGCGACGTACGAGGCGGTGGGCGGCTACGAGGCGGTGCGGACGAAGGTGGTGGAGGATATTGCCCTCGCGCGGCGGGTGAAGCGCTCGGGGCACCGGCTACTGAACGCGGTGGGGCAGGACCTTTTTACGACGCGGATGTACGATTCGCTCCGCGCGATGACCAAAGGGTGGACGCGGATTTTCTACGGTGCGTTCGAGGGCACGGGGCGGATTCTGGGGGTGGCGGGGCTGACGTTCCTGTTTGCGCTCGCGCCGTTCGTGGCGCTCGCCGGGTCGGCGGCGGCGGGGCTGGCGGGCGTGGGGGGCGGATGGTGGCTCTGGACGGTGTTCGGCATGGCGCTGGCGACGGTTGTGGGGTTGTTTGTGACGATGCGTCGGCTGTACATCGCGGGGTCCGGGAACCCGTGGTACCTGGTTTTCTATCCGTTGGCGGTGGGGGTGGTTCTGGTGTTCGAGGCGGGGGCGCTCGTGCGGGCGCTGGGGTTCGGGGCGGTGACGTGGCGCGGGACGACGTACAAGGGGGGGCGGGTCATTTCGGGCGGTCGGCGCACGTGAACGGCACGGCGGGTTCAGGCGGAGCGGAGCAGGCCGACGGCATAGGGGCAGGAGACGCGGGCGCGGGAGAGTCGCGGCCGCACCTTGCGACGGCGACCGCGCTGCTTCCTCTTCGGTCCGCGCTGCTCAGCCGCCGGCGGGCGGAGGGTGTAGCCGCCGAAGCGGAAACGGAAGTCGGCGAGCGTCCCCGATAGCCGCCCGTCGCGGTTGGTGGACCAGGGGACGGTTCGGCGGCGCGGATTGATGGCGACGACCAGGGCGATCTCGCCTTCGATCATACTCTCCAGGTCGGCGTCGGTGAGGCCGGCCTCGGCCTCGCGGCCGCGATAATCGGCATGGGAATGGAACTCGCCGAGGTACTCGTACTTGGGGAACCGGGCGATGACCCGCTGGATGATCCGGTTCTGCCGCTCGAACAGGCTGACCTCGGAGAAACGCCGTTCGGCCGTCTGGTAGGCGATGGCACCCTCGACGATGGTTTTTCCCGGCAGCGAGTAGCCGAACAGCAGGCCGTAGGATTCCCGCCGATAGACCTCGGCGGCCGACAGGACGATGGAAAGGAATGCCTGCTCGGAGATGAAGATTTCGCGGGTCATGGCTTTATCTTCCCGGGGATTCATCCCCGGGTGTTTCGGGCGTGGCGATGAGGCGGGCGAGCCATTCGCCGTACCGGTTCATCAGGCCCTGCGTGCGGGCAAGATCTTCGCTGCACTTCACGTCGCCGCTATAAACGTACACGCTGCCGCCCGTGTCGCGCAGGGGGACCATTGTGATGTGGAAGTCAAAGTGGATGCGGCTGCGGCCGGAGGCCAGGCCGAAGCGGATGTGTCCTTCGCCGGCGGTTCCCTGCCAGAGTTGGTCTCGCCCGCCCTCGCGGACCCAACGGTAAATGGGGAGGTTGTCCTCGCGGAGCCAGCCGAATTGGCTCGCTTCGGGAACCTGGAAGAAGACGTACTCGAAATCGGGGTCCGGGTCGCCGAAGGGAGCAGCCGTTCGGCGGTAGAGGATGATCTGAACCAGATGCCCCCGGGCGAGTTGAAACGTGGCCGAATCGTAGGACACCTCGCGGTCGCGTCCGCCGGCGGCGCTGGAGATGCGGGCGGAGGGCCCGCAGCCGCAGGCGAAAAACACCCCGGCGCCGAGAATCACCAGCCCTGCCGCCCAGCATGACCGCCGGATGGACATCTCAGTCCCCCTTTCTTGCTCGAGTGCCAGTGTAGCCGCGCGGCGACGGCAATTCAATGCGGAATGCGGGGCAT
>DATKUU010000127.1:0-12122 GCA_035530455.1 Phycisphaerae bacterium
GGCCCCCTCTTTGCTGGAACTTCGGCGGCACAGGCGAGTCAAAAGGTTTGGCCCCATCAACTGTCCCGGAGAACAACATGTCACTTGATCGAATCGCTGTTGCTGCGGCAGCGCTGCTGCTGGCGGCGGTCATTGGTTGCCAGGATCAGCCCCCATCCCGCGTATCACCCGGCGAGGTCCACAACCGCGTGGACAAGATAGTCAATGTAGTCCCCGCGGATAATGGCAAGACCTTAACGGTATGCGCCGGTCAGGACGTGCTCGTTACCCTGCCCTCTACAAGAATAGGCGAAATGGGCTGGTGGGTTGACCGCATTGACGTGACCGAGGGCCCTACTCAGGCGGTGGTGGACGGCTGGTCATCTTGGAGCCCGGCCGACTCGAGCCGCCCCGAAGGAGATGGGTCCTGGCAGGCGCGTCTGCAAGCCCTGTATCCGGGCCGGGCCACGATCACGCTGCTCCACAAGAAGCATTATGCACCGGCCCAGGAGGCCGACGGAACTTTCACCCTGAAAATCGTGGTGGAACCGGGCGCCGCCCCCGACGAAGCGGCGTTGAAGCGACATGGCCGGCCTACCATCAACCCCGTCGCGCTGTGCAAGGCGCTGGCGGACGAGACAGGACAGCCCTGGGTCGTTCACGGAAACTGCGTCAAGGTGAGAACGCCTGAGCAACTGTACTCCGTCTACTGCGGCGACGACCAGTACGAGCAGTCACTGATCCTCGAACCGATGGCGAGTTGGCAGAGGGCCATGGCCATCGTTTGGAGCAGCAACGGCTGGAGCCTGGTCGGCGACATGGATGCCTGGAGCCGCAGCGGTGAGACGACCCGCAAGATCGTGGGCGTCCTGACCCGGTATCGGCCGTCGAACGATTGCAAGACGCCTCGCCAGGCGGCCGAGGCGAGGTGATCGTCGGTGTGGAATGGCAAGCAAGAGGAGGGAACGGGCGATGTCTCGAAGGAAAACAGGGGGCATCGGGGTCAGCCCTTAAAATATTCAACTAAAAAGATTCGTGGCTTCTGATTCTCAAACTTATGCAACCCCGCTCAGCCCCTGGTCCCGGGGCGATGGGGTTCGGCGCGTCCCGCCAGCGCCTTGGCCACGTCGCCCTCGAAGTACACCGTCCGCGTCGGGAACGCGATGGAAAGGCCCAGCCCCGCGAGCGCCCGCATGATGGCCAGGTTCACGCGCTCCTTCGTCGCCAAATGGTCGGCGTACGGAACCGCCTTCGTAAAATAAATGACGGTGATGTCGAGGCTCGAGGCGCCGAAATCCGAAAACCGCACGACGAGAAAATCCTGGTCCACGCCCTCGTCCGCCACGAGGATCCCGCGGACGGCGGCGACGGCCTGCTCCATCCGGTCGGCCGTCGTCTCGTACGTCACGCCGACCGTTTGAAACACCCGCCGCTTCGGCATCTTCGACCAGTTGTCAATCTTCGCATCGGCCACGTGCTTGTTGGGGATCGTCACGAGCGTCGCCGGCCAGGTGCGGATGCGCGTCGAGCGGAAACCGATATGCTCGACGACGCCCTCAACGTCGTCCACCTTGACCATGTCGCCGACGGCGAACGGGCGGTCCAGAAAGATGAAGATCGAGCCGAAGAAGTTCCCCAGCGTGTCCTGGAGCGCCAGGGCCACCGCCAGCCCGCCGATCCCCAGCCCCGCCAGGAGGCTCGAAACGCTGTACCCCAGCAGTTGCACCACCCACACGCCGCACACCACCCCGATCGTCGCCTTCAAGGCTTTTCTGACGAGCGGCACGAGTTGGTCGTCGAGTTTCGAGTCGGTGCGCTTGGCGATGCGCGCCAGGTACCCGACCAGGACGTCCACCAGGCGAAAGAGGAACCACACCAGGTCCGCTGCCGCCAGGACCTTCAGGGCTCCGTAAGCGAAAGCGCGGACGTTCGGGTCGGTCGGCAGCCGCAGCGCCGCCACGGCCAGCCCCAAGCCCCCCAGCAGCAGGAGCAGCCCGATGGGTTTGGAAGCGGCCTCCGCCAGGAGGTGGTCGAAGTGGAACGGCGTCCGCCGAAGAAGCGGGAGCACTTTCCGCTCCATCACGAAATCGGAAACCTTCTTCGCCACGAGCCCCAGGAGGATAAACGCGAACGCGGCCAGGAACTGCCAGACCGCGACGCCCAGAACCTCGATCGAAGCCCACGTGCCCAGGTGCTCGTCGGCCCAGCGCGCGAGCCCCTGCTCGAGTTGCACCGCCGTGTCGTCCGTCGGCTCCGCCGCGGGTGCCTCCGCAGCCGTTTCCGAAACCGACGGCGCCGCCGCCAGCGCTCCGCATGCCCACGCCGTCACCGAAACCGCCGCCAAGGCGACGCACGCCCAGCCCGCCAATCGTCCCATCCATCCGGTGCCGTGCTTCACCATCCGAACGCCTCCTTCCGGGCGAAGTGTCCAACCTTAGGCTACAGCGCCCGAGCGGGCGAGTGCAAGGCTGCAAACGGGCGCGCGGCGGCGGCGGAGCGCCGCCGCGCAAGTTTTCGGACGATGCTTTAGCGGTCCACGCACAGCGCGCCGAGCACCTGGCGCGGGGGGGCCGCAAAATCGAGCCGAAGCACCGCCACGTCGGCAATGGGGTCGGGGCAGCGCTTCGGCAGGCCGTGGATTACCAGCCGGTCCAAAGTCTGCCGGAACGGAAACGCCTTGCCGCCTCCCAGCAGCGTGACCCGCCGGACTTTCGTCCGCAATCCTCCGAGCGCCAACTCCGAACCCGGCCAGCGGAAGCACCAGAAGTAGGCGCTGCGCCCCTTGAGGCTCCAGACGCCGATGTTCGTCCACTCGTGGAGGCCCTTGTCCACGCGCGTGACCTTGCCGTACGCCGCCTCGCCGTACTTTTTCAGCCACTTGCCGACCGGCAGGAGGCGCTCAGAGGCCTCCGGCGGCACAGAGCCGTCCGGCAGCGGGCCGATGTTCAGGAGCAGGTTCCCGTCCCCCGCCGCGCAAGAGCGCAGCATGCGCAGCACGTCGCGGACGGATTGCCAGTCCTCCGGGGGGCACGGCTGCCAGCCCCATGAGCCGTTGAACGTCATGCACGCTTCCCACGCCCGCCCGGCCTCGGCCGCGGTGACGTGTTCCTCCGGCGTGCCGAAGTCCTCCGGCAGGCGGGAGCGATTGTTGATGAGGATGTGGGGCTGGAGGCGGCGGACCATGGCGTTCATCCGGCGGCTTTTCCACGCCTCGGGCGTCTGGAGCGGCTCGGAAACGTCGTACCAAAGGATGTCAATCTTTCCGTAGTTGGTCATGAGTTCCTGCACGCAGCCGTGCGTAAAATCCACGAACCGCCGCCGCGCCGCCTCGCTCGTGGCGCAGCGCGCGCCGTCCGGATGGTGCCAGTCCATCAGCGAGTAGTAGAAGCCGACCTTCAGGCCGGCCTCGCGGCAGGCTTCGACGTATTCGCGCACGAGGTCGCGCCCCGGACCGCGGCAGACGGCGTTGTAATCCGTCTGCTGCGTGTCCCACAGGCAGAACCCCTCGTGGTGCTTGGTCGTCATGACCATGTACTTCATGCCGGCGGCCTTTGCCAGGCGCGCCCACTGGCGGGCCGGGCGCGGCTTCGGCTTCCAGGAGTCGGCCAGCGGCTCGTACTCGGCCAGGGGGATCCGCTCGCGGTTCATCACCCACTCGTGGCGCGCCAGTTGCGAATAGAGCCCCCAGTGGATGAACATGCCGAAACGCGCCTCCCGGAACCACGCCAGCCGCTTCGCCTGGGACCAGACCTTTCCGCCCGCCATCCGCCGTCCTCCTTTTCCCCCGTGGAGCGCGGAAGTCTATCATCCCGCCCGCCCGCGTGCCACTTTTGTTCGCTCCCGGCGCTGACACGGGCGCGCCGGCCCGGTATAATACGCATAGGGTATTACGTCAGCCCAAAAAGGAGCCGACCGTGGAGAAAGCCAGGCAGTTGAGCGTGACCCTGGAGAACGTCTCGGGCCAGTTGGAGCGCCTGTGCCGCGTGCTGGCCCAGGCGGGGGTGAACATTCGCGGCCTGAGCGTATCGGACGCCACCGACCTCTCGACCATCCGCCTGCTCGTGAGCGACCCTCCGGCCGCCCAGAAGGCCCTGAAGCAGGCGGGCCTCGCGGTCCTGGCGCAGGACGTCCTGGTGCTGGACCTGGAGGACCGGCCGGGGGCCCTGGAGGCGATCGCCGCACGCCTCGGCGCCGCACAAGTGAATATTCAATATATCTATGGAAGCGGGGATCGCGGCCGGGGCAAGGCCGTCCTCGTCCTCAAGGTGGACGATGTGGACTTGGCCGCCCAGACGCTGGCGTAAGCGATGACGAAGCGCGCCCGAAAACCGCGGCACCACCCGACGTTTACTCGCCGTGGCGAGCCCGGCCTCGCCCCGGCGAAGTCCCGGCGCGCCGGGACGAAGCCGGGCAAGTGGCCGGCCCGGGACCTAGCGCGCCTCCTGCGCCGCCACGCCTGCCCCGTTGGGGCCGACGACGACTCCCCGGACGTCCTCGTCGGCCCGCGCATCGGCGAGGACGCCGCCGTCGTCCGTGTCGGCGGCGAGCGGCTGGTCCTGGCGACCGACCCGGTCACCTTCGCGGCCGACCGCATCGGCCTCTATGCCGTCACCGTCAATGCGAACGACGTCGCCGCCTGCGGCGCCCGCCCGAAGTTCTTCCTGGCCACGATCCTGGTGCCGGTTGAGGCGAAGGCGCGGACGGCTGAAGCAATCTTCGCCGACATCGGCCAAACCTGCCGGAGCGTCGGCTGCCTGTGGGTCGGCGGGCACACGGAGCGGACGGCCGACCTCGCGCGTCCGATTGTGGTCGGGACGATGGTCGGCGACCTGGAAGGGCGCGCCCCCGTCACGAGCGGCGGCGCGCTGGCGGGCGACCTCGTTCTCGTGACCAAAGGTGCGGCGATCGAGGCGACGGCCCTCGTGGCCCGCGAAAGGGGCAAGCGCATCGCCCGCGCCGTCGGACGGGCCGTCCTCGCCCGGGCTCGCGAGTATCTTGTGGACCCCGGCATCTCAGTCGTGCGGGAGGCGATCGTGGCGCGCGACTCCGGCGCCCGCGCCCTTCACGACGTGACCGAGGGCGGCGTGGTAACGGGCCTCTGGGAAATGGCCGAAGCCGCCGGGCTGGGCATCAAGGTGGACGGCGAGGCGATCCCGGTTCGCGACGAGACGCGCGCGGTCTGCGAGGCGGCGGGCATTGACCCGCTGGAAGCGATCGGTTCCGGGGCGCTCCTGGCGGCTGCGGCACCGCAGATTGCGAAGCGGATCGTCGCCGCCCTCCAGGCCGAAGGCATCGTCGCGGCGATCGTCGGCGAGTTTCTCCCGGCCCATGCCGGTCGGCGCATCCGGCGCAAGCGCCGGACGGAGCGGCTCGTTCCGCCTCCCGTGGATGCCGTCGCCGCCCTCTACGCATGACGCAGGGCACTTGGGGCTGGCGCTACGGCGTCCAGGCGATAGCGCGGCGGACGCGGGCGGCGGCTTCCCTGGCGGCGGGGTCCTCGCCCGCCTTCTCGTAGGTTTCGAGGGCGTCCTGGAGGCGTCCGTCGGCTTCGAGGACGGCGGCGAGGTTGAAAAGGAGGTCCGCGCCGGCGGGGTCCGTCCCGAGGGCCTCGCGCAGGAGGTCGGCGGCGGCCTGGTAGTCGCCGCGGCGGGCGGCCTCCAGGCCTTTCGCGCCCGCCTTTCCCGGCGCCGGGCGAAGCGCGATCCGCACCGAGGCCTGGCGTGGCCGGAGCATCTCGACGAATCGGTCGGCGCAGGACGCGAGCAGCTCGCGGATGACGGTGTCGGCGGGCGGGATATTGGCCGGGTCGTCCGCCCGGTCCAGGCCGATCGGGCCCCGCGTCCGCGGGTCGGCCGTCGAGCGGTAGGTCCGGGGGATCTCGGCGGCGGCGATGCGCTCGCCGCCCGGCTCGCGGCAGATCTCGAACGTCGCCGTCACCGCCGCAGTCCGCACCAGCGCAGGCACCTCGATGTGTTCCATGTGGCGCGTCTCGGGCTCCAGGCGCCGGACGGTCCGCACCGTTTCGATATCTTGAGCGGCGATGGAGACGACGGCGGTGATGACGAGGTCGGCGGCTCCGTCCGTAGCGACGGTGTACGCGCCGGAGTCCTCGAGGCATTCGGCGAGGACGCGGGCGAGGAATGGGCCGTACGCGTCCGCCGGTCCGCCCGCCACGGCGAACTCGCCGAGGGCGACGCGCTTAGCCTCGGCCGGGATCGGAAGGTCGGGCGGAAAAGTGTGGCGCACCGTCAACGTGGGGGGACCGCATCCCGAGGCGCCGAGGAGCACGGCCGCCAGCGTCGCTGCTGCCACGGGGATTCGGGCCATGGGTCTCTGCGCCTCCACAGGTGCGGGCGGAGCATGGCTTTGCGGCGCTTATGATACTGCGTCGGCCCGCCGGCGTCGAGCGTTGCTTTCCGGCGCCGGCACGGGTACGCTGGGCGCGGGAGATTCGGAAGGGCTCGCCCCATGGCGCGCGCGGCATCGGTTCTGACGATGGCGGTTCTCGCGGCGGCCGCAGGATGCGGAGCCCAGGACGTCCTCCTCGGGGCGCGCCAAGGGTATCTTTTCACTGCGGCCGACGCCCTTGCGCTGCCGGGCGAGGAAGTTCTCCTCCGGGCCCACCTCCAGGGCGGCGACCTGTTGCGCGACCAACCCGGCTACGTCGTCCGTTTCTCCCGCGGCGGCGTCTTCTACAAGGCGGCCGAGACGGACGCTGACGGCGTGGCGGCCGTCTCGTTTGCTCCGCCCGGCCCGGGCGACTACGTCTTCCGGGCGGACCTGTCGCCGAATGGATTTCCCGCCGAGCCCCCCCAGCCGGTGGACGTCTTCCTCCTGTGCCGTCCGGCTGACGCGCCGCTACTCGTCGTGGACCTCGATAAGACGCTGGTCGCGTCCGGCTTCCAGGAAGTCCTCGTCGGCGACCCGGAGCCGATGCCGGATTCGGTCGAGGTGATGAAGCGGCTGGCCGGCACGTACGCGGTCGTGTACCTGACGCACCGGCCGGACCTGTTCGGCCCGAAGTCGAAGGCCTGGCTGCGGGAGCAGGGATACCCCGCCGGTCCGGTGCTCCTGTCGGACGTCGGGGGGTTTCTGAAAGGGAGCGGTGCGTTCAAGTCCGGCGCCTTGGCCGACCTCCGCCGGCGGTTCACCGGCCGGGCCATCGGCGTCGGAGACAAGATCTCCGACGTCCAGGCGTATCTCGACAACGGTCTGGAGGGATTTCTCATCATCCAGGCGGACGAAAGCGCGGGGGCGGCGGCCCTCAGGCAATTGGCTGACTCGATTGCGTCCCTGGGGAACGACGCCCAGGTGGTCGCCGCCTGGCGCCAGATTGAGCAGGCGGTTTTCGAGGGCGCGTCGTTTCCCAAGGGCGAGTTTGAGCGGCGCCTGCGCGGGCGGGCCGAAGAACTGGAGGCCGCCGACAACGCACCGGCGCGATAGAGCGGAGGTGGCGGGTGCGGATACCGTGGCCAATCGCCGCCGGCGTCGTTCTTCTGGTCGCGGGCGGCTGCATTGCGCGCCGGCCGGTTGCGCCGGAGGAACTCGACCGGTACTGGCGGCTGGAGGCCGCCCGCTGGGACGAGGCCCAAAGCGCGCCGCTCCAGGTCGGCGGCCGGGCGTTCCCGACGCGGTGGCACATCCGTCAGGACCCGAGCCTTGTGCGTTCGACGGTCAGCATCGTGCGGGCGGCGGACCGGTTGAAGGCCGGGGCCGAATCGCTCTCCTTCGCCATTAGCCCGCAGCACGCGGCGATGGCCGCCGACAGGTTGGCGGAGGCGCGCAAGGCGATCGAAAACTTCCGCGCGGTGGCGAGGTCCGACACGCGTGCGACTCACCGCCAGTGGGCCTCTGCGACGGCCGCCGCCCTCGCCGACGCCGAACGCATCGTCCGCCTCTCGTCGGCCCCGGCGCCGGACGGCGGTGCGGAACCGGCCGACGAGGCCGAGGCCTTTGGCGACGAGCCGCTCCTTTCCCTCGCCGTCACCTACCTGAATGAGCGGTCGGGCGGCCTGCTTCTCGCCGGGATGGAACCGGCGGAGTTCGGCCGGCTGCGCGAGGCGCTCGCCCGCATGGTGCTGCGCCTGGCGTTTGCATCGGCGGGGCGCCAGGACCCGTCGGACCTTCACGGGGCGGTGGCCCGCGCGATGCGCGAGGCGGCCGAGCCGGACGACCTGCGGGGTCTGCTGGAAGAGAGGCTGGCGGCCGAGGTGCGCGATGCGCCGCCCGCCGCGCCGGGCGCCGGTGCGGCCGCGGTGGTGCGTGCGGCGCTGGAGTGGGGTCCGCGGCTGCTGCGGGTCATGGAAATGGTCGTCCGCCAGTGGGACCGGATGGAGGGGCTTGAGGTGGAGTTCCGTCGGGCGGGCGAGGAGCCGGTGGTCGCCGTCACGCTGCACGTGGCCCCGGGGCGGGAGGTGCGGATTGCGGACCTCTTCATCCTTCAGCCGGCGATGGTCTTTCGCGGCTCGAGCCGGATCCTCGTCCTGGCCGATCCGGCGAGCGGCGACGAGGTGGCGGTGCTGTTTGATGCGGCGTCGCCGGCGGCCGGCGGCGCGCCGGGCGGCGCGGTCGAGGTGCGGTTCGAAGGGATCGGCTATGCGCTGGTGCGTTTGCTGGCGCTGCCGCTGGCCGACGCCGACCTCCGCGAACTGCGCGTGGCCGTCGCAGACGGCGCCGGCGGCCGGCGGATGGTCAACGTGGTCCTCTTGATGGAGGCGAGGGGCGGCGGGGGCGATCCGCGCCGGGTGATGGCGTTCCAGGACGTGCGCGAGACTCGCCTGGCGCGCGAGGCGTTCGAGGTCCGCTCCGAGCGGCGCCGGCTGGAGCAGGTCTTCAACTATGTGACGCCCGGGGGGCGGTTCACCTTTCGCCGGACGAAACAGGCCGCCGGCCGCTAGCCTTCGCCTCGCTGCGCCAGGCGCCGCCGGGCGATGCGGCGGCCGGTTTCGGTTCTGAAGATGCGGTCCACGTGCTCGGCCGGCGGGGCCGGTTGCTCCGGCGGGGCCTCGTCAAACAGGTTCACCAGGTGATCGGCATCCCAGAGGATGCGGAACTCGGGGCTCGCCGTGCCGCCGGCCGAATGATGGCCCCCGACGATGCGCTCGATGTGCTCGATGCGCTCGGCGTCCACGCCGTGACGCGCGAGAATGGCGCGGGCGATGGGCGGCCCTTCGATTTCCTGGTACTTCCCCGCCGACGAGCCGTGCTTGGCCTCGGCCGCGCGGATGCCGATGTCGTGCAACACCGCCGCCGCCTTGACGACCAGCGGGTCGGCGGGCTCGGACTGGAGGATCTGCTCGGCACAGTCGAGGACGCGGAGGGCGTGGCGGACCCGCGGGGCGTCCTCGCCGAACACCTGCTTCATTTCCTCGATGAGCGTCTCGCCGAGCGCCGCGTCAGCGGCTTCGATCGCCGCCGAGCCGAGACACTCGCGCGCGAATCGGCACCACTTGGCGCAGCCGGTGTCGAACCGCGGGTTCGCCGCCACGGCGCCGCAGTGCGTGCACCGCCGGCGCGGATCGTCCTTCCAGAACTCGATCGGCCGGCCGCACCGCGGACACGGGTTCTCGAAGATGTCCTCGGGCTTCCAGAACCGTTTGTCCTGTCCCGGGCATTGGCTGATGGGCATCGAAAGTCCTCCCGCCCGTTTGCGGGCCGCGGCGCCGCCGGTCTGCCTCCGGGGCGGGGCGCCGTTCGTCTCCCATCTCTATTATGGCCGCGCCTCGGCAGACATGCCTTGATTTGGGTCAAATTCTTTCGGTTTGACCGGCGCGGCGGCCGGAGGCGTCCGGCGAGCGAGAGGTTATTGGTCCGGCCCCAGACAGCGTTACTGCGCGAGACCCTCGGCGGTCTGAGCCTGGAAGAGGGCTCTTACGGGAGGCTACATGCCACTGTAACGCCACAGCTGGCTGTCGAGGCGAAGGTACTTCTGGGAGGCCAGGTCCTCGTCGGATTGCGGCTCGAAGGGCAGGGCCTCGACGTGGCCGTCGCAGAAGAGGACATTGGCCATCCCGAAATGCCGCAACGCCGTCACCTTCCGCCAATCCACGTTTTCGTATCCTTCGGGCGGCGTCCAGGCGTCCGGGTCCGTCACGAAGTACGTGTTCGCGGGGTCGCGGCCGAGGTCGCTATAGTCGGCGAGGGACTTGGCGTAGTCGAGGAGGAAGAAGAGTTTCGCGTCAATCTGTGGCACCGGGCCGCTCGCGCGATCGTAGGATCCCCGGCTCAGGCTGTAGTCGCTCACCGCCTGGCCGTACGACGCCAGGGACAACGGCGGCGCGCCGATCATGGACGTGTCGCCGTTCGACTCGTAGTTCTCGTAGATGATCTCGTCGCAGATCTTGAACTTGTAGTGGTAACTGTGCCCCGATCCCGGGAAGAAGCTGATGAGATCGGGCCTCCCGTTCTCGAACTTGACCTCAGCGACGATGTCGTTCCAGTCGTCGCCCCCCTCCGCCTGGAGACAGGTCTTCGATCGAGAAGCGGGTCCAGCCGGGTCCCTGCGTTCCCGGCGAAACCCTCATGTACTGGGTCTGGCTGAGGTTAATGTTGTAGAGGTGTGTCGCGCCGCTGTAGATTTCCCAGGAAATGTCGGAGGTTTTCAGGATGGTGGTGGTGCTCCCGCCGCCACCCCCGCCGCCTCCGCCGCCGCCTCCTCCGTTCCCCCCTTCCATCCCAGCAGCGATGGTCGCTCCTGGCCCGCGCGGGCACAACAGGACCTCCGTCCGCCCCTCCAGGTAGGGTATCAGGTTCCAGACCCACCCGGCGCCCGTTGTGAACAGGCTGGACTTCTTGTCCGCCCGGTAGAGGGATTGGGCCTGGAAGAGAGTTTCGAGGTTGCTTCGGCACTGGGTCGCCGCCGCCCCGTCGTACGCGGTCTGGAGGGCGGGTAGGAGCAGTGCCAAGAGGAGCCCCAGGATGACGATGACCACCAACAGTTCGACGAGGGTGAACCCGGCCGCGCTCGAACGGTTCATGGTGTGCCCTCCTGCGCCATCGCCTCCCGCAAACGTTGAGCCATCGTCGGGGCGATTGAACGGATCGTCTCCAGCATTTTGCGCCGCTCCGCCTCCGAGGCTTTCGTGTCATAATGGAACGTGATACCCAGAAGGGCGCCCGCGGCGGCGACGGCCCGGCTCTGGACTATCGGATCCGCGTCCGTTGCCGCCACCTCCGCCAACAGCGCCACGTCCTCCAGCGTTCCGACCATGCCCACCGCGGCGACGGCTTCCGCCCGAACCTCCCCGTCCGGGTCCGTCCGGGCGACCTCGCGCAGCACCTGGCGCGAATTGTTCTCGCACCGACGCCCCAGCGCCAGCGCCGCGATTTGCCGAACCTCCGCCCGCTTGTCCGTCTTCAGCACGCGATGGAGGGCCTCCGAGGCGCTCGGGTGCGGCACCCGGGCAAGGGCCCACGCCGCCTCCCGCGCCGTCCAGGGGTCTTCGTGCTCCGTTGCTTTTTCCAGGCTCGCAACCGATGCGGTGCCCCCTTGCCCCGCAATCTTTCGGCACGGATCGGCGGGAGCCTTTTGTGCGGCCGGAGCGGCCTCTGCCCGGGCCGCGTCCGGGAAACCCTTGGCACCGGCGGTTAGGAAAAAATCCGAAAAAATTTTTTGGGGGGCGGGCGGATTTGGGAGCGATTTTTGGGGTCCCTGCCCCGCATTTTTGGAGCGCCAGGGGGGTTTTGGGGTGTGGAAAGGTCCATTTGGGGTGCAAAACGCCCCGTTTTGACCTCGATTTTGCCCCGATTTGCCCCGCAGGTGCCCCGTACTGCCCCGGTTTTGCCTCGCAAACACCTCGTTTTGCCTCCTATGTTATGGAGCGTGGTTGATGGGTTGGCCGTTTTCCCGCGAAGTTTGGCACGGGATTTGCGTACCGGGGGGAGAGGATGGTCCAAAGTCTAAAGTCCAAAGTCCACGGTCGGGGCGGAAATGCCTGTCGCCGGAAATTCCTCTGAAAAAGCGGCATGTCCCCTTTTTCCCAACGAAATAGGGGAAGCGTCCCCAGATTTCCCAGATTTCCCCATTCGGTACGTGTCCCCGGAATTCCGGGCTTTCGCTTACTGCCCGCTACTGGGCCGCATCCTGGCATCCGGCGGATTCTTTAGGAACTGCAATGCCATCTTGACACTTTGGAGAGTCTCCG
>DATKUU010000128.1:0-2225 GCA_035530455.1 Phycisphaerae bacterium
TTCTTGGCCCGCTGGCTGGAGAACAGCGTGGCAAGTTTGGCTACGGTGGACTCTCGGGCCTCGATGGACAGACCGCTTACGGTGAGAGGGTCCCACGTCGGCTGGGTTCGCTCGACAACGCCTTCTGCTCGACGAGCCGCCCAATCCATCAGGGCCTCGCCGTCAAGTCCATGTTTGCGCTGCCCCTCGTGCAGCGCAGCCCGCCAGATGTTCAGGATAGCCATTTCGTCCATCGCGTGGACGGGCCGCATGGCTTGGTTGCGCCAGCCCGGTGTCTTGTTCGTGGCGAACTGGTTGACCGTAGCCCCGGCAAAGCCCGGCGTCAGAACTTGGTGGGCCGTGCCTTCGTACCGGGCGCGGAGAATCGGAGAGTGGGCGAGCATGTCGGCCACGCCCTTCTTCGTGGGCAATCGCCAGTTCCAAACGGCGAGAATGTCCCGCGCGTCCATCTCCGCCAAGGCGGTTCCCAAACTGACTGTCTGGTACAGGGCCACGGCGGGATTCGCGCCCAAGGCCCCGACGTGCGCCTGTCGGATGATCCGGCCGACGATCTTGTCGTATTGGGCGTTGGTCCGGGCCTCGAGGCCGCGATACTCCTTGACGGCCTTCTCCATGTCGCGGAGGTACACCGCCCCATATTTGAGCCGAGACTTGACTTCCTGGCGAAACGTCGGATCGTTCAAGAGCCGCAGAGCGTCCAGCACCGCCGCCTGCTTGCCGATGTACGCAGCGGATTTCCCTACGTGGGCCTGGAACTTCGTGAACCCGTCGTCAACGAAGATGGCTTCGCTGCCCCCCGTTCGGGGCTTGAAAATGCCTTGGGTGTCAAGCTGATTCTGCACCCAATAGAGCATCGCCTTGTCGGGCTCCGTCTCGTTGAACTCCTTGTCCCTGACTCGCGGCCAGTAGTCCTTGCGCCAAGCGATTTCGTACCCTTCGTTGTTCAGCCACGCCTCATTGATCTTGTCGCGGAGAACGGTGTTGACGTAGGTGCGCATAGCCTCGGCGATCTGTTTTTCCTTCGCCGTGAAGCTCTTTTCCAGGGCGGCTATGTCCTCCGCATAGAGCTTGATCGGGCTGCTGAAAATCCCGCGCAGGCGAATGCCCTTGGCCGATTTTTTGAGAAGCTCCGCCCGCGTGTTCGGGTCGAGTAGGTGGTTGATGAGGTCGATCCGCTGGCCGTGCGTCAACCGCAACTCCGCCAGTCTCGCCCCGCCCCTTGTGGCCTTGGGCATGGGCGTTGCCACGATGTCGGCCAGGCTCTTGTTTTTGCCGAGAATCCATCGGCCCGCTCGTCGAAGCCAGCCGGGGCGGGATGCCGGGTCGCACCACTTCGTAAACTCCTTGGCTACTCCCGTTTCCTCCAGGACCTTGCGCAGAACGTCCGACGCCCCGTTCTGTATCTCCTGGGTCGTCCTCGCGCCCTCTTGCGGATTGGCGTACAGTATCTCGTACCCCGTGCCGTTGTCGCCGACAAGCACGATGGCCTTTGTCTCCGCGCTCAACTGGCCCGTAGTCATGGCCCAGTGGACGGCGTTCATGTGCGCCTCTTGCTGCGCCGTGTCTCCTTCCTGGACCTTGATCTTCGGGTTGGACTTCTCGACTTCGGCTACGGACTCAGCCAGGGCCTGCGCCTTGCTCCGCGCCTTGCGGCCGAACAGCATCCGCTGCTTGACGTTGTTGAGATGGACGATCCGCTGGAGCGCGGCCGTTATCCCGTTGATGGTGTCCGCGTCGAGCTTGCCCAGGGGTGTGCGGAGCTTGCTCGCCAGGACTTCCTGCGCCCGGCGAATGACGCTGTGCGGGATATTCGGGTCCTCGTGGACTTCGAGCATCTCCATCAGGCGGTTCATCCTGCCCAGGAGCTTGCTGCCGTGCGTGGTCTCTTGCACGCTGTCCAGGAGAGCGTCTATCTTGACTTGGTATTCGGGCCGGATTTTGCCCAGTCGGCTTGACTTCTTGATTTCCAGCTTTGTCTTCTTGAAGCGAGCCATGGCCTGACGGACCTTGGCGTGATCGGCGAGAATCTGGATTGACATGGCGATCCGGCGGAGTTGGGCAGGGGTGCGAGCCTTCGCCACGGCCTCCGCCACCTTGCCCAATTCGGACTTCGGCAGGACGCGCTCGGCCTCTTCCATCAAGTCAACATGGGCGTCCACCATGTCCTTTGCCCCGGCCATGTAGGCTTGCCGGGAGACGGTCTGCGCCTTCTTCATGGCGTAGCC
>DATKUU010000129.1:0-4969 GCA_035530455.1 Phycisphaerae bacterium
CCGGGCTGCTGCGCAAGTCCTGGCGAGCGTTCTTCGTTGGCTCGCTGAAAGTGGCCTTGTTCATCGTGGTGCCTCTGGGTGTATTCGTACTTGGCGTGCTCTTCACGCCGGAGTGGAAGGGCGGGTGCGAGTACGGCTGGCTGGACTGCTTTCACACCGGCAAACTGGCGCTGACGCCCCTTGTGCTTTATGCGCTCGCGGCCTTCTATGCGATTGACGTCCTCCAAGTTCGGAACCGGACGCACTGGTGGATCGTTTCCGGCATGTGGCTTGGCGCGACTCTTACGATGGGACTCCTCGCATTCTTCTTCGCCATGGCGGGCGGGCGGAGCCTCCACTGGAATGCAGTTACGTGGATAGTTTTGGCGATCTTGCTGTCTATGGCGATCTGGTTCCTGGTGCGTGCGGTGCAGTTGTCACTGGAGCGCCGTCGGGGCGCAGGTTTCTATGTCGCGTCGGTGCTGAGTTCCTTGCCTTTCTGGTTTATCAGTGCGGTTTGGTCCGCTAGGATTCACGCCGAGTTGCCCGAGGAGCCGCCGGACTGTTTTATTGTGACCGCGGCTTTGCGGGGGCACACCTCGTTGGTTGGCCCGTTCAGCACCATTGTGCGGGGCGGACGCGTGCGGCGGGCGAACAGGCAGTTGTTCACCTTGTGGGCACTGGAGGACCTCTGGCGCGGGTCGCTGCCCCGGAGCCACCAGGCGTTCAGGATGGTTTACAACGTGCTCGGGTATCAGGCGGCCAAAGCGATTCGTCGCCGCTGGACCGCCGATGGGGTTTACCTCCTGCTCAAACCCTTGGAAGTGGTGGCTTGTATTACGCTGAGAGTCATAGGCGGGGAGCCGTCTGGGTCCATTCGGTCTGAAGGAAAAAGTGCGGGCGATCACGAAACTTCGCGGGAATCTGGCCATCTTTCGCGGCCGGCGAGGATGAACGCCGGGCCGCTCGCCTCAACTCCCCCGGAACCATTTTGATTGAGGCCGGGTCCCCAAGCCGATAGAATGCCATCTCGCCGTGCGGGGCGTCTGCACGTTCAGGAAAGGGAAGCAACCATCAAAGTCCGGACCGACATCGCGCACCAGCAGTGCATCCACCCGGAGTGCGAGGCGACGTTCGACGTCGCCGAACCGCTCTTCGAGTGCCCGAAGTGCGCGCACCTTTTGGACGTCCGCTACAACTGGTCGAAGGCCGCCCTGCCCCGGCGGCTGAAAGATTTCGAGGCGAAATGGGCCCGCCAGGACGATCCCCTGGCCTTCAGCGGCGTCTGGCGATTCCACGAACTCATCCCCTTTGCCGCGCGCGAGCACGTCATCACCGTCGGCGAGGGGCGGACGATCCTCCAGCGCGCCGACCGCGTCGGGCCGTACGTGGGTCTCGCGCCGGGGCGACTGTTCCTCCAGTACGAAGGCCTGAACCCGTCGGGGAGTTTCAAGGACAACGGCATGACGGCGGCCTTCACCCACGCCCACCGCGCCGGCGCCAAAAGGGCTATCTGCGCCTCGACCGGCAACACGAGCGCCTCGGTCGCGCTCTATAGCGCCGTGGACGGGCGCATCCCGGCCGTCGTGCTCGTCGGCAGCGGGAAAATCGCCTACGGCAAACTCGCCCAGGCGCTCGACTACGGCGTCCGCGTGCTTCAGGTCGAGGGCGATTTCGATGCGTGCATGCACCGAGTCAAAGAGGTCGCGCGGAAACTCCGCATCTACCTCATGAACTCCTTGAACCCGTTCCGCCTTGAGGGCCAGAAGACCATCATGTACCGCATCCTCGAAGGCCTCGCGTGGGAACCGCCCGACTGGATCGTCGTGCCCGGCGGGAACCTGGGAAACTCGAGCGCGTTCGGCAAGGCATTCCACGAGTTGCAGGAAGTCGGCCTGATGAAACGCGTGCCGAGGCTGGCCGTCATCAACGCCGCGGGCGCCGACACGCTCGCACGCATCGTGAACGAGGAGAAAATCCGCTGGGACGATGGGCGGATGGACGAAGCGCGCGTCGCCCGGTTCTACGAGCGGATGAACGCCGAGCACCGCCGCGCCAAGACCCTGGCCTCGGCCATTGAGATCAACCGACCGGTGAACCTCGCGAAGTGCCTGCGGGCGCTCGAATGGACGGACGGCGTCGTCGAGACCGTGACGGACCAGGAGATCCTCGACGCGAAGGCCCAGGTCGGCGCGGGCGGATTCGGATGCGAACCGGCCTCGGCCGCCAGCGTCGCCGGCGCAAGGAAATTGCGGGCGGCCGGCATCATCGAAAAAAGCGACCGCGTCGCCTGCGTCCTGACGGGCCACGCGCTGAAGGACCCCAACGTCACCGTCGCGTACCACAGCCTGGAGGCTGCGGCGCTCGCCGAGAAGTATGCCGACTACGGCGTCGGCGGGGCGCCGAATGCGAACCGCCCCATCCAGGTGCCGGACGACCTGGAGAAAATCATCGCGGCCATTCAGGCCTGACCGCTGGAATTTGAGATCTGAGATTTGAGATTCGCAGTTAGTAGCGCGCGGGCAACCGCTTGTCAGGGAGGCAAGGCATGATTCACGTCGCGGTGTCGGGTGCAGCGGGGCGGATGGGGCGGGCGCTGGTGCGGCTCGTCGCGGAGGCGGACGACCTCCAGCTCGTCGGCGCCGTCGAGGCGCCGGGCCATCCCTGCCTCGGCAAGGACGCCGCAGCGCTCGCCGGCATCGGCGCGTGCGGCGTGGCCGTCGGGACCGAACTGCCGAAGACCCTGGACGTCCTGGCGGACTTCTCGCTTCCCGACGGCGCCGTGGAGCGCATCGAGGCGTGCGCCGAGCGCGGCATCGCGGAGGTCATCGGCACGACAGGCTTCTCCGACGAGCAGCGCCAGGGAATCGCGGCCGCGGCCAGGAAGTGCGCCATCGTCCTTTCGCCCAACATGAGCGTGGGCGTGAACGTCCTTTTTCACGCGGCGGCGGATCTGGCGCGGACCCTCGGTCCGGATTACGACATCGAAATCGTCGAGGCCCATCACCGCTTCAAGAAGGACGCGCCGAGCGGGACGGCCTTGAAACTGGCCGAGGAGATCGCCGCCGCGACGGGGCGCGACCTGACGGAGTCGGCGGTGCACGGCCGGAGTCCCGGCAGCCCGCAGCGCCGGCCGGGCGAGATCGGCATTCACGCCATCCGCGGCGGCGACATCGTCGGCGAGCACATCGTCTATTACACGGCGCTCGGCGAGCGGCTGGAACTAAAACACGTCGCCCACACGCGCGACACCTTCGCACGCGGGGCCCTGCGGGCCGTCCGATGGGTCGCCGACCGCGGCCCCGGCCTCTACTCCATGGCCGACGTGCTCGGACTATAACCTCAGGCATCGGCTTAAGCGCGCTCGAGCCCAAGGAAGGGGGGCAAGGCAATGGAGTACGTCTGCTTCGGGTTGCCGGTGATAGGGGTGTTAGGCTTGGTGGCCGCAGTGCTGATCGCGCACCAGCGGAAAAGGCTGACCTTTCGCTGGTGGGCGTTGCCGGTCTTGTTGATTCTTTCGCTGGCATCGCTGCGCTTCGGATTCATCATGCTCGTTTGCGGTTCGATTGCGCAATGGGCCACGGGGGGAGGCCGACCCGCGCTGTGGCTGCGTGAACTTTGGGTGAACCATAGTTGGCCCCTGCTGTTTCTGGGGCCCCTGGGGCTAGCCCTCGTGCTGGTGTTCAAAGGCGTGCGCCTCCGTATCCGCACGCGCGATACAACACTCAACGCCATCACGGTGGCGATTCTGATCATGGGACCTGTTTTAGCACTTGATAGTTTTCTTTTCATGTTTATCCACAGTGGATTCGGCGGAAAGCCGCAAGAGATGGCCAACGCTGTAAGCCCGGACGGCCAGCGCCGTGTCCAAGCGTTCGGCACCAGCTGGCTCGGCGACACAGACTATAGCCTGGAAGCCGAAGCCAACAGGGCTCACCCGATCCTCGCCTATCCTCTGGTGACGAGCCATGAAGGCGCGGGGGTTTGGCCGAAGGAGGGGGGCTTTCGGATCGTCTGGTCGAAGGATTCCGAGATCGTAGCCCTGTGGTTCAAAGGCGACCCGATGACCCCGATATACAGCCGCGAGCAGCCGGTCGCCGGATACGACTTCGCTCGCCGAATCGGCCTGTGCCAGGGATCTATGACCTGGTTCTACCAGGCGGAGAACCGGCAGGAATACGAAAACGCAGATGAATTGAATCGCGGCCTGGCGGAACTGATGCAGCAGCACGGCGGCGCGGCGCCGAAAAGCGAATAGCGGCGCGCCGACTGAAGGCTCAGGCCCCGCCCTCTGTCGCTAGAACCCGCCCACCATCGCCCGGGCAACGTACATCGCCACGAAGAGGACCGCGAAGACGCCGACCAGGCCGTGAATCTCGCGCCCCCGACCCGCCACTAATTTCAAAAGGACGTAACTTACGAGAGCGTCAGAAACGTCGCCAGACCGCCGCGCATTTCCGTCCACGCCGTCGTGCCCTGCTCGCGAAGCCGGAACATGGGTCGTCTCCTGGAGGAAAGGGTCCGGACCGATATCCCCGGCGCCGCCTGCCTCGGCCGGCGCTATTCCTCGAGCAGAATCGCTTCCGTGGGACAGGCCTCCGCGGCCTCGCGCACCGCCTCCTCGTGCTCGGCCGGGATCGGTTTCATCTTGACGACGGCCGTTTCGCCCGGCAGGTCGAAGACCTCAGGGCAGATGTCCACACAGGCCCCGCACGCGACACACAGTTCGGCGTCCACTCGCACCTTCATGCCCAGCCTCCTTGCCGTGCCGGCCGCGGGCACCACCTCGCCGCGCACCGACGGTGGCATTATGGCCCGCCGCACGCCGACTGCAAGAAAGAAGAAGGGAAATGTCGCCGCAAAGTGATAATGTCCGGTTTCCGCAAAGTAGAATTGTCCTCTTTCCGGCCGGGTGGCCGGGAGGAGGACGAGGATGGAACTGCGGATGAGCCGGAAGGAACGGGATCGGTTGAAGGTGGTGGCGGCCTTG
>DATKUU010000130.1:0-18388 GCA_035530455.1 Phycisphaerae bacterium
CTCGTCAGCCTGCTCTATGGTCTGAAGTTGTTCAAGGGGATGGTGGTCGTGTACGCGGCGATGGCGGGAGTCGTCGTGGGTGGGGCGCTGGCGGTCCGGTTCGGCGCGCCGGCGCTCGCGGGTTCCATCGCGGGGGCGGTCGTCCTGGCCGCGATGGCCTGGCCGCTCTTAAAAGTTAGCGTGAGCATCCTGGCGGGCGTGGCGGGGGCCTTGGCGGGCGCGGTGAGCGTTCTGTGGCTGGATGACCCCGTCGCCATCGCCGTGGCGGGCGCCGTCGGCCTCGTTGCGGGATTTGTCCTCGGGTTCCTTATCTTCCGGGCGATGATTGTTTTTGCGACAGCCACGCTCGGCGCCGCGCTGGTCGTCGCGGGTGTCGTGGGGCTCGTCCTGGTGGCGCCGGGGGTGCGGGAGGCGGTTGTGCGAGGCATGGAGACGAACCGGCACCTCCTTCCGCTGCTGGTTGGCGTGCCTGCTGCCATCGGCGCAATCTACCAGGTGGTGCATACTCGGCGCGAACGGAAGGCGGACGAGGAGAAGTAGAGGGTGCCTCAGGCGTACTCCTGGGCGGCGCGCGCGTCGCCGTAGGAGCCCACCCAGACGTCCTTCAGGTGCAACTCGACTTCGGGGGTGGCGCGGTAGTCGGAGACGCGGCAGGTGAAGGCGGCGCCGCACGAGCCGGCCCGCGTGAGGGCCTCGGCCAGGTCGCCCAGGTTCCATCCGACCGCCCGCCGGGCCCGGCCGGCCTGGGCGAGGTGCATCTGGAGGTGCTGCCCGCGCCGGCCCAGCCGCTTCGCTGCGCCGACAAGGCGCACGTGTTTTGCGGCGAATAGCGGCCGAGGGTTCCCGAAGCCGAACGGACCGAGGCGCTCGAGCATCTGCGCGGTGGCGAGGTCGAAGTCCGTCAGCGTCGCCTCGGCGTCCACGGTGAGGCGGGGCGTGAGTTCCTCGGGCCCCAGCCGTTCGGCCGCGTGGGCCAGAAATGCCTCGCGAAAGGCCGGAACATCGGCGGCGGCCAGTCGCAGGCCTGCGGCCATCGCATGGCCGCCGAACGTCCGCAGGTGCTTCTCGCAGGCCGCAATCCCTTCGAACAGGTTGAACGGAGGAATGCTCCGGCCGGAGCCTTGGGCGTCCGGCCCGTCCAGGGCGAGGAGAATCGTCGGCCGCCAGTATTTTTCGACGAGGCGCGAGGCCACGATGCCGATGACGCCGGCGTGCCAGCCCTCGGCCGCCAGCACGATGGCGGCGTCGCGGTCCGGCTTGTGGGTTTCGGCAATCAGGACTTCGGCCTGGTCGAGGATGGCCTTCTCGGTTTCCTGGCGTTGGCGGTTGAGGCGGTCGAGCCCCTGGGCGATGGCCAGGGCGGCCTCGGGCCCCGCCGTGGTCAGGAGTTCGACGGCCTCGGCGGCGCTGCCCATCCGTCCGGCGGCGTTTAGACGCGGGGCCAGCATGAAGCCGACGTGTCCGGCATCGAGGCGTTTTTCCCCAAGGCCCGCCACCTCCAGGAGCGCCCGGATGCCGGGATAGCGGCTGGCGGCGAGGGCCCCCAGGCCGAAACTCGCCAGTACGTGGTTTTCGCCCACAAGCGGGACGACGTCGGCAATCGTCCCCAGGGCGGCCAGGCCCGTCGCCGCGATGAGGAACTCCCGGAACGCATCGCTCACGCGGTCGCGCCGGCTGAGGCGCTGCCCCAGCGCCCACGCCAGTTTCAGCGCCAGGCCCGCTCCTGAGAGTTCGCGGAACGGATAGACCGAACCGGGCAGTTTCGGGTCCACCACGACGAGGGCCTCCGGCACGCGGTCGGGGTCGGGCTCGTGGTGGTCCGTGATGATTGTCTCGAGCCCCAGGCCGCGCGCCACCGCCACCTCCGCGGCGCTCGTGATGCCGCAATCCACCGTCACCAAGAGCCGGGCGCCCTCGGCGGCGAGGCGTTCGACAGCCTCCCGGTTCAGGCCATAGCCCTCCTCCAAACGATGGGGGATGTAGACGCGGACGTTGGCGTCGGCCAGGCGCAGGGCGTGCCACAGAATGGCCGAGGCCGTGATGCCGTCCGCGTCGTAGTCGCCGTAGATGACGATGGGCTCGCCGTCGCGCGCCGCTGTGGCGAGGCGCTCGGCTGCCACCAGGAGCGCGGGCTCGGCCTCGGGCGGATGGAGTTGCGAAAGGTCGGGCGCCAGAAACGCCCGGGCGGCGTCGGGGTCCGCCAAGCCGCGGGTTGCCAGCACCATCGCCACAAGCGGAGGGATGCCGAGCGCGCGGGCCAGAGGTTCGGCTTCCGGCGCCGGCGGGCGTATCGTCCACGGCTTAGCCATCGCGGACGCCCTCGTCGGGGGGGGCGAAACCGATGCGGCGGAGAAAGTCGTCGGACTCGCGGCGGACGGTGAGCCGCTGCAAGCGGTCGTGCATGGCGGCGAGGAACTCCGCGTTCGCCGCGTCGTCGCCCTGGACGGGATTCAGGTGGTGGAAATCAGAGCGGTTCGTGACGCCGCCGCGAATCCCCGTCCGCGCAAGGGCCTGGGGAAAATCGAAGAACCCCTCAGCGGCGGGGTTGCCCCGCGTGTTCCATGTCCAGAGGTCAATCTTGGCCACCAGTTCGCGCGTCGAGGACCGCACGGGCGCAAGACCCTTGCCCGACGGTCCGGGGCCGATGACCATGACCGCCAGATCGGCCCGGCGGGCCCAGAGAAAGGCGTTGCCTTCGACGAGGAGATTCGCGCCGGTCGGCAGCGACTCCAGGAGCCGCGCCAAGCCCGCCGCGAGACCCCGGGCCTCAGCCAGAAGGACAGCGGCGCAGGCGCCACCGGCTGCACGGAGGCGGCGGGATTCTGCATCGTCCGCATCAGGAACGAGGAGGAATCTCTCGTCGCCGATCCTCGCGGCGTCGGCCTCCGGGATCTCGTCGGCCACGCGCACGCGGGCCGTGTGCCACCCTTCGAGCCGCTCGAGCAGAAACTCGGCAACGGCCGTCTTCCCGATCCCCCGCGCAACGCCGGCGATGCAGACAATGGCCATAGGAACCCCGCAGAATGTCACCGCGGCGGCATTGTAGCACAGGGTGTGGGGCGGGGAAAGACCGGACGAAAGGAAAAGGGGACGGGAGTCTTTTGTGCAGAGCACCCGAAGGGCCGTCCCGGCAAAAGACTCCCGTCCCCTTTTCCTGGACAGGGCGACGCCAATCGCGTAGAGTAGTGGATGTCTTGGGATCAGTCGAGGCGCGCGATCGATGATCACTGTTACGAACGAAGTGCTCGAGCGGATGGTGGAGGCGATCGTGCGCGAAGTGGACCCGGAGCGGATCTATCTCTTTGGTTCCTATGCGCGCGGAGAGGCCGGACCGGACAGCGATGTGGACCTCCTTATCGTCGAGCGCGAGCCGTTCGGACCCCAGCGCAGCCGGCTGGGCGAGATCACGCGGGTGCGTCGCGCCCTTTCCACGTTTCGGGTTGCCAAGGACATACTTGTTTTTAGCGCGGAGGAGTTCGCTTACTGGAAGGACTCTCTGAATCACATCATTGCACGATGCCTTCGCGAAGGGCGGCTGCTGTATGAACGGCCGTGAACATGCCGCGATGATGCTGACGCTGGCCAAGCACGACCTGTCTGCGCTTGAGTGCATGCAGGACTCGGCCGCTTTCACCACAGCCATTTTCGGTTTTCATGCTCAGCAAGCGGTGGAGAAGGCCCTGAAGGGATGGCTCACTGTTGTGGGGGGCGGCTACCCCAAGATACACGACCTGGAGGAGTTGTTCGCCCTTTTGGCGGAGCGAGGGCAGACGGTGCCCGAGAAGTTCACCAAGTTGATTTACCTGACGGCCTTTGCAGCGCAGTTCAGATACGACGTGTTTGAGGAGTTGGTTCCCGACCTCGACCGGGCGGCGGTGATTCACGAGGTGAGCCAAGTCGTCGAGCACGTCGAACGGTTCCTGGGGGCGAAGTGAGCGAAGGGGTAGTAATCGGCATCTGTTTTGCTCTGTTGAAAACAGCTATTCCAATTCACTTCTCCTGTTAAGTGGAGAGATGGGTGCCCACATTTGTTCTGTTTTTGCAAGGAGCACAATATGTTGCGATGCGAACTCGGGCAGTTGCGCATGAAGCGACTCGATAAGGTGCCGTTTGCCGATGCCAAGATTCAGGAACGGTATGACTTCCAGAAGTTGATCCTGCAATCACCTAACGCGTTTTTTGAAGAGATTGGGGAGCCGAATCTGATCGTGATTGGGAGTGAAGTTCGACCGAATGAAGTCGTTGCCGATCGAGCTGACATTGTTGCGTTGGATGCCGAGGACGGTTCGCTGGTCGTTGTCGAACTCAAGCGCGGGCGGGACAAGTACCAACTTCTCCAGGCTCTCCACTATGCCGCTATGCTGGCGGAATGGTCTGCCGAAGATGTCATTCGCCATTACGCCAAGTGCAAGGATATGGATCAGGAGAACCTTGAGGAAGCCAGCGAAGACCTTCGCGAACAGGATGTCGAGTTGGATGATATCAACCGCTCCCAACGCTGCATCTTGGTGGCCGAAGACTACGAACCTGATGTGCTCATCACGGCCAATTGGCTTGCTGAGGAATTTGGCGTGCGGGTGAGTTGTGTGCGGGCCAGGGCTGTACGGGACCAACATGTCGGTGAGAAGCAAGGCGATGTTGTTTACTTGGAACTGCAGCGAATTGTGCCAGCACCAGCGATACATGAGTTTTTCGGCGGGCGTGCAAGAAAACCGGGGCGCGGGTCGGGAGGCGGCGTAAGCGCCGCGGAGCAGAAGCGTAAGGAGGCCAACAGACGATTCTGGACAGAACTGCGTGAGGCGCTGCTGCAGGCCGGGCACTCCTGGGCTGAGAACCGTACGCCCTCGGGCGACCATTGGTTTCCGTTTTCAGTTGGTCGAGGCGGAATCCACGTTACCGCCAGTTTCGCTCAGGGGGGGCGCCTCCGGGCAGAAGTGATTATGGAGACCGGAGACCGCGAGACGAACAAGCAGATGTTCGATGATCTCCAGACCAAGAGTGATCGCATCCAGTCCTTGGTCACAGGCGACTTGTCGTGGGAGCGGCTTGATGAGCGCAAGTCCAGTCGCGTGGCAGTTTACCGAGAGTGTGACAGGGACCGACTTGAGTCGGACGGCGAGTATCGCCAAGACGCTATCGACTGGCTCATTAAGCGAATGTGCGAGTTCCGGGAGGTGGCACAGAAGCACTTGGTATGAAACCGAACTGCGGGCACGGCCAAGACAAACGAACGATTTCAGATGGGGTTTTCGAGACGGGGGTTGGGGGAAGCCGAGTCGATTCCCTTACTTGAAATACTTTACGCCGCGCTGGAAGAGCGCCAGGCCGTCGCCGGCCTCGCGCGCGCCCAGGCGCGTCCATTGCGGGTGGTGCCAGGGCAAAAGGTGGCGCTCGGGGTGCGGCATCAGGCCGAGGATGCGGCCGGTGGGGTCGCAAATGCCCGCGACGTCGCCGACCGAACCGTTCGGATTCCAGGGATAGCCGGCGCCCGTCTCGCCAGTGGGCCCGACGTAGCGAAGGGCGACCTGGCCGGCGGCTTCGAGTTTCTCCAGGCCCGCCTGCGGGGCTGGGATGAACTTGCCCTCGCCGTGCGCGACGGGCAGCGCGATCCGCTCGCCCTTCCGCAGGAACGCGCAGCGGTCGGTGTCGGCTCTAAGATGAGTCCAGCGGTCCTCGAAGAGGCCGGAGTCGTTGTTCGTGAGCGTCGCTCCTTGCGTGAGCGTCGGCCGGCCGTCCTTCAGGCCCGGCAGCAAGCCGCACTTGACGAGCACCTGGAACCCGTTGCAGATGCCCAGGACGAGGCGGTCGGCCTCTAAAAAAGCGTGAAGGACCTCGGCCAGGTGATGGACGAGTTGGTTGGCGAAGATCTTGCCGGCCGAGATGTCGTCGCCGTAGGAGAACCCGCCGGGAATCGTGAGGATTTGATACCGGGCGAGGCGTTTGGGCTCTTCGATGAGGCGGTTGATGTGGACCCGCTCGGCCTTGGCGCCGGCCTGTTCCCAGGCGAACTGGGTCTCAAGGTCGCAGTTGGTTCCGGCGGTTCGCAAAACCAAGGCGCGAACGGGCATCTGTTGTACCTCGCTTAACCTTCGTCTTGCTGTCACCCTGAGCGTAGCGAAGGGTCTCGCCTTGATGCCGTGCTAGTACCACGGCGAGATTCTTCGCTGCGCTCAGAATGACAATGCTGCGATTCGCTGCGCTCAAGATGACAGTGTTGCACTTTGTCAGAAAACCAACCCTCGCTCAAGTCTTTCCAGTCGCGATTGTGTTCTTCGATCAGTGCCACCTTCTTGGATCGCAGCCAACCTTTGATTTGTTTTTCCCGGGCAATAGCGGCGCGCACATCCGGCGTGTGCTCATAATGGACCAGACGATCCATGTTATATCGTTCCGTAAAGCCTGGAATCAGTTTGTGTTTGTGTTCATAGAGGCGGCGCAGCAAGTTGTTTGTGACGCCGACATAGAGTGTGCCGGAGCGGTTGGTAAGGATATAGACAAAATACTCAGACATCCTAAGGCCTCCGCAACAACGTTATGGTACGGCCAAAATGCCTGACGGCAACAGATTCACGGCGAGATTCTTCGGCCCGCAAGCGGGCCTCAGAATGACAACGCTCAAAACGTCATTACCACGCCAACGGCGCCTTCCACGCCTCTCGCAAGCGGTCACAAGCGGCTTCGACAACGGTCTTGCCGCCGAGGCCGCGGACGACGAGGCGCCCCGTGTCGGTCACCTTGCCGACGCGGGCGCACGGCAGGCCGGCAAGCGCCTTCTCGAACGTAGCGGCGCGGTCGGCCGCCACCTCGACCAGAAACCGCGTCTGCGACTCGCTGAAGAGCAGCCGACCGTCGTCCACGAGCCCATCCTCGCGCGGCACAGCCGCAAGATCGAGTTCCACCCCGAGGTCAGCGGCGAAGGCCATCTCGGCCGCGGCGACGGCCAGCCCGCCTTCGGAGAGGTCGTGACACGCTCGCACGCATCCGCTTGCGATGGCGGCGTGGACGGCCGCGAAGATTTTCGGCGCGAGTTTCAAATCCACGCGCGGCACGCTGCGCCCGACGGCCTTCTCGAGACCGTACCAGTGCGAGCCGCCCAGTTCGTCCTTCGTCAGCCCCACCAGGTACACCGGGTTGCCGGGCGATTTCAGGTCCATCGTCACGCAGCGGCGGATGTCGTCCACGATGCCGATGGCGCTAATCAGCAGCGTCGGCGGGATGGCGATGGTCGTACCGTCGGGCATGGCGTACTCGTTGTTGAGGCTGTCCTTGCCGCTGATGAACGGCGTGCCGTAGGCCACGGCCACGTCGTAACAGGCTTTGGCCGCCAGAACGAGGGACCCCAGACGGTCGGGCTTCTCGCAGTTGCCCCAGCAGAAGTTGTCCAAAAGGGCGATGCGGTCCGGCCGGGCGCCGACGGCCACGACGTTGCGCACCGCCTCGTCCATGCCGGCGGCGGCCATCCAGTACGGGTCCACGTCGCCGTACTTCGGATTCATCCCGCACCCGACGGCAAGGCCTTTCATGGACCCCAGGACGGGTGTGATGACGCACGCGTCGCCGGGCCCGTCATCGCGGACGCCGACAAGCGGTTTGACGATGGTCTGGCCCTGGACCTCGTGGTCGTACTGGCGGATGACCCATTCCTTGGAGCAGACGTTCCAGGCGGAGAGGATCGCGAGGAGGTCGTCGGTGTAGTCGGCCTTCGCTTGGATTTTCGGCTCGGGGTGGTCGGGCGGGGTCCATTCGGCGGAGCGCTGGTACCGCGGCGGGCCGTCGTGCAGCAACTTCATGCTCATGTCGCCGACGAGGTTTCCCTCGTAGCGCAGGCGGAGGCGGCCGGTGTCGGTGAAGTCGCCGATAACCGTCGCCTCGACGTCTTCCGAAGCGAAGAGCGCTAGAAGAGCGTCCACCTTATCGGGCTCGACGGCGAGGACCATGCGTTCCTGGGCCTCGGAGATCCAGATTTCGGTGTACGAGAGGCCCTCGTACTTGAGGGGGACGCGGTCGAGGTGGACCTCGGCCCCCAGTTCGGCGCCCATTTCGCCGACGGCGCTCGAGAGGCCGCCGGCCCCGCAGTCGGTGATGGCTGAATAGAGGCCGCGGTCCCGCGCCACCAGGAGCGTATCCGCCATTTTCTTTTCGACGATGGGGTTGCCGATTTGGACGGCGTGGCTGAACTCCGATCCGGTCGTGTGCGTCAGTTCGCCGCTGGAGAAGGTCGCGCCGTGGATGCCGTCGCGCCCCGTGCGCCCGCCGGCGACAATAATCCTGTGGCCGGCCTTGGGGTGCTTGAAGCACTTGTCGCGCGGCATGAGGCCGAGGTTGCCGCAGTACACGAGGCAGTTGCCGAGGTAGCGCTCGTCGAAGTAGAGGGCGCCGTTGGCGGTGGGGATGCCCATGCGGTTGCCGTAGTCGCGCACCCCCGCCACGACGCCGCGCATGATCCGCCTCGGGTGAAGGACTCCGGGCGGCAGTTTGTCGGCCGGATAGTCGGGCGGGGCGAAGCAGAAGATGTCGGTGTTCAGGATAGGCTTGGCGCCCAGGCCCGTGCCGAGAGGGTCGCGAATAACGCCGCCGATGCCCGTCGCCGCGCCGCCGTAGGGCTCCAGCGCGCTCGGATGGTTGTGCGTCTCCACCTTGAAGCAGACGCACCAGTCGTCGTCGAACTCGATGACGCCGGCATTGTCCTGAAAAACGGACACGCACCAGGGCCGCGCCAGTTCCTTGGTGGCGAGGAAGACGGTGTTCTTCAGCAGGTTGTCAATCGTTTCGTCGGGTTTGCCCGGCTGGCGGAAGCGGATGATCCCGCGCAGAGTCTTGTGGACGCAATGCTCGGACCACGTCTGGGCGAGCGTTTCGAGTTCCACATCCGTCGGCTCGCGCCCGAGGGAAGCGAAATGCTTCTGGATGGCCCGCATCTCGCGGACGTTCAGGAAGAGGCCTCCCTGGCGGCTGATGTCGGCCAGGCGCGCATCGTCTGCGCCGCTCATCGGGACGGTGACGAGGCGGAACTCGTAGGGCGGAGCGTCGCGGAACACCGCCGACGGGTCGTCCTTGAACTCCATGTCCTCGATGCAGGCGTTCGCGAGGACCGCCCGCGCGATCCTCTCCAGGTCTGCGCGTTTCGGCTTGCCGGAGAAGTAATACTTGCGAGCGGTGCGGCATCGTCGGGCCGCCAGGCCCATGTCGGCGACGGCCTGAAGCGTGCTCGTCGCGACGGGGTCCATGACGCCGGGCTTGCGGCGGACGGTGACGGCGGGGCGCGGGTCCCCTTCGGCCTTGCTCAGGGCAGGCTTGGCCCGCCGACGGCCGTCCGAAATCCGGTAGCGCTCGACGATGGGGTCGGCCAGGAGTTCGCGCGCGACGCGCTCGACCTGGTCGGCCGGCTCGTCGGTGTCGAGGTAGAAGAGGCGCGCCGACGCCACCGCCGTCACCGATGCGATGCCGAGGTCGCGGACCTGCTGGAGCACCTCCTCGCCGTGCACGTCGTGCGCGCGGGCGGTCGGCTGGACCTCAATCTCCCAGGCCATGCTCAGCGGTCCTCTCTGCGGGGTGTCCCCGGCGCGCCGGGATTCGGTCGGACGAGGCGGTCGCGTCGCTGTTTGGCTTCCTCCAGGAGCGCGCGAAGGCGGTTGCGGTCTCCTTGCTCGAGCGCATCGCGAAAGGCCGCCAGCGCGCCTTGGGCGTCTTGGAGAGCCGCCGCAGTCGCTTCGGCGTTCGTCATCAGGATGTCGCACCAGAGCAGAGCGTCGCCGCTGGCGACCCGGGTCGTGTCGGCCCAGCCGGGACCGGCCAGCGCAAGGGCCTGGTCGCTTGCGACGCGGACAATCGCGGCTGCAACGACGTGCGGCAAGTGGCTGACCTCGGCCAGGAGGCGGTCGTGAACCTCGGGCGACAGTGTCCGGACCGTCATGCCGAGGGCTTCCCACATTTCGATGACGCGCCGCAGGGCCTCCGGCTGCGTCCGCTCCGTCGGGGTGACGACGCAGGCGGCCCCCTGGAAGAGGTCCGCGCGGGCGTGGGCGACGCCGCGCTGTTCGCTCCCGGCAATGGGGTGGCATCCGACGAACGCGCATCCTTTGGGGACGAGCGGCTCCAGGGCCGCCACGACCTCGCGCTTCGTGCTGCCGACGTCCACGACGACGGCTCCGGGCTGGAGGGCAGGGGCGGCCTGAGCGAGGAGGTCCCGGAAAAGGCCGATCGGCGTTGCCAGGACGACCAGGTCGCTGCCGCGGACGCCGGAGGCCACATCGAGAGAAACGTCGTCCACGGCGCCGCAGGCGCGAGCGGCGTCGAGGCTCTCTCGGCGGTGGCCGACGCCGACCACTCGCCGCGCCAGGCCCCGCTCCTTCAGCGCCAACCCTAGGCTGCCGCCTACAAGACCGACACCGACGACGGTTGCTTGGTTCCAGGGCGCCATGTGTGTGGGTAAGGGTTGGAGGTCCGGTCGGCCGCCGTTTTGACGGCCGGCGCACTCTAAGCGAGCCGCAAGGGTGGGTCAATACATTTTTGGGTTGTCGCCCGCCGGTGCGGGCGCTACACTGTTGCCCCTGAGAAGGGGCCGAAAAGACCGTGCGCCCACCTCGCGGTGGAGCCGGACCCCTCTGAACAGGACACCGGTTCGGTCACACGAGGCGCATGTCCCAAACGATCGGCGGGTTTCAACTAATCCGGAAGGTGGCCGAATCGCAAAGCGCCGAGATCTTCCTGGCGAGTCGCGTGTCGGCCCGGGGCCAGGGGGGTGAGTACGCGCTGAAGGCCCTCCGGCCGCACTTCGCCCGCGACCCGGTTTACCGGGGCTACATTCGCACCGAGTACCGCGTCTCCGCGAACCTGGACCACCCGAACCTCGTGCGCGTGTACGATGTGGAGATGAACGATCCCCGGCCGCACCTCATCATGGGGTTCATCCCGGGGCGGAGCCTCCAGACGGTCCTTCGCCGACAGCAGCCGGACCTGCGGAGCGTCCTGCTGTGGCTGAGCCAGGCGGCCGACGGCTTGGCGTACTTCCACGAGTTGGGATGGGTCCACCGCGACGTCAAGCCGCAGAACATGATTGTGTCGGAGGACGGTCAGGTGCGGGTGGTGGACTTCGCGCTGGCGCAGCGGCAGGATACGTCGGCCGTGCGGCACCTGGTCCGGCGCTGGCTGGAGCGGCGCCGACCGGGAACTTGGTCCTACATGTCGCCGGAACAGATCCAGGGCGGGCGGCTGACGGCCCAGGCCGACGTTTACAGCCTGGGCGCGACGCTCTATGAGTGTCTGACGGGGCGGACGCCGTTTGTCGCCCGCCGCCCGCAGGAACTCCTGGACCAGCACGTGTGGGCGCGCGTGCCGACCGTCCGCTCGGTCCTCCCCGATGTGCCGTCCCAGGTGGATGAGTTCACCCGGGCGATGATGGCGAAGGACCCCCTTGACCGCCCCCATGGGATGGGGTATGTCAGTGCGATGTTGCGCGCGCTGGCCGAAGCGTACGGCAAGAAGCCTTAAGGCACGGATAGATGGGGAAAGGCATGGCCCGGGTTTCGCTGGAATTCGAAAAGCCGTTTGCCAAACTCGAGGACCAAATCCGCCAGTTGGAGGACGAGCAGCGCAAGCGCGGCGCGGACCTCAGCGCAGAAATCCGCGACATCCGCAAAAACCTGGTCGTGATGATCCGCAAGAAGTACGAGGCCCTCTCGGCCTGGGAGGTCGTCCAGGTCGCCCGCCATCCCGACCGGCCCCAAACGATGCACTATGTCGAGGCCTTCGTCCAGGACTTCAAGGAGTTGCACGGCGACCGGCTCTTCCGGGACGACCGGGCCATTGTATGTGGTCTGGGCCGGATCGGCGGCGAGCGCGTCATGGTCGTCGGTCACCATAAGGGCCGCGATACTCGCGAGAAGGTCGCTTGCTTTTTCGGCTGCGCCCATCCGGAGGGGTACCGCAAGGCCCTGCGGTGCATGCGGCTGGCCGAGAAATACGGTCTGCCCGTTGTCACGTTCATTGACACGCAGGGCGCCTATCCGGGCATCGGGGCCGAGGAGCGCGGCGTGGCGGAGGCCATCGCCGTCAACCTCCGCGAGATGACGCTCCTCGGGGTTCCGATTGTCGGCGTCATCATCGGCGAAGGCGCCTCCGGCGGTTACGTCGGCATCGGCATCGCCGACCGCCTCCTCATGCTCCAACACGCCTATTGCAGCGTCATTACGCCGGAGGGGTGCGCGGCCATTTTGTGGCGGACGGCTGAGAAGGCCCCCGAGGCCGCCGAGGCGCTCCGGCTGACGGCAGCCGACATGAAACAGTACGGCATCGTGGACGAGATCGTCCCCGAGCCTCTCGGCGCGGCCCACCGCAACCCGCGCGAGATGGCCGTCACGCTGGAGCGGCGGATCGGGCGGCACCTGAGGGAACTGAAGCAGCGGCCCCTGGACGAACTCTTGGCAGAGCGGTACGAGAAACTGCGCCGCGTCGGCGTCGTGGTCGAGGCGTCCGCGGGCTCGGCGACCGGCTTGCCGCAGGGAACGGTCGAGCCATCGCCGCACGCCTCCTGACCGGCACGAGGGCGGGAAGGAACTCTTCTTTGGCTCCGCGTTGCTTTGTTGAAAACATCCCTCTCCCCCCTTCGGGCGGGAGAGGGGAGGGTGAGGGGGGCGACGGAACGGCCCGTATTCCCCTCACCCTACCCTCTCCCACAAGGGGAGAGGGGGAACAAAGGCAGGTTTTCAGCAAAGCAGCTCCATGCCTTTTCGCATTATGGGCGGCCGTTATCCTGGTCTTGCCGGCGGTCGCCGTCGGCGCCGCACCGGCGCCTGCCCCGAAGGAGTCCGAGGCCGCCGCTCCCCCCGCCCAACTCGACTGGCGCAGCAGCCTGGACGCCGCTCTGAAGGAAGCCGCCGATTCCGGACGGGCCGTCCTCGTCTATTTCCGCGCCGACTGGTCCCAGCCGTGTGAACTGGTGGACCGCGGCTGCTTCGGCAACCTGCCGATGGTGACCTATATCTCGCGTCACTTCGTCCCCGTGCGCGTGGACGATACCGAGGAAACGAGCGAGACGAGCCGGCGCTTCGGCATCCGCGTCTATCCGTCGGTGCTGTTCCTTCTGCCCTCCGGCGAACCGCTCCACCTTGTCCTCGGCCCGCGCGTGCCGAAAGAGTTCCTGGGCATCCTGAACCAGGTGCGCCTCGTCCCGGACCTCATCCGCGTCCAGAAGGAGAAGCCCGACGACGTGGAGGCGAACTTCGCCCTCGGCCATGCCTTTGCCATGCTCGATCAACTCAAGCGCGCCGCCCCCTACCTGGAGCGCGTGATGAGGCTCGACCCCGAGAACCGTCAGGGCCACCGAACCCAGGCCGCGCTCATCCTTGCCATGGTGCCGTTGGAGGACGGCGACTCGGCCGCCACCCTTGAGAATCTTACTATGTATCTCCTCGACTACCCGCAGGCGCCGGAGATTCCGACGGCGATGTACTACGTCGGTACGGTCCTCTATGGCGACGGGCGACTCGCCGAGGCCCGCGAGGCGTTCGACCGCCTTCGCCAGGAGTACCCCCGACACGTCATGGCCTACAAGGCCGACAAGGCGATTGAGGCGATTGACATGCGGCTGCGGGTGCAGGAGGTTGAAAAGCAACGGGGTGAAGATTATAATCAGACAAAAGAGCCGGAGCCGGAAGGCTGAGGGCTTACAAGGAGGTGCGGCCCCATGTGGAAAGATAGAATTGTTTTGGACCCGGAGGTGCTGGCCGGCAAGCCGATTGTCAAAGGGACCCGCCTTGCGGTGGAGTTCATCATTGACCTTTTGGCTCAAGGCTGGAGCGAAGCGGACATTCTCCAGAACTACCCCGGCCTGACCCGGGAGGATATCCAGGCGTGCCTGGCCTACGCAAGCGAGGCCCTGCACATGCAAAAGGTTTTCCCGGCTTCGGCGTGAGGGCCGGAAATGCCGGAAATAGGTACGTGTCCCCCGAACTCCCACGAAATAGGGGAAGCGTCCCCAGATTTTCCCTGGAAGAGTGGGCGAAGAAGGAACTGGACCGCGCCAAGGCCCTGGAGACCCAGAACCCGGCCCAGGCGGAAAAGGCCTACAAGAACCTGGCTACGCGGTTCGCCGGCCTGGAGGCGGCCACGTCGGCCCGCGAGCGGCTCCAGGACAAAGCGTTCCAGGACGACCTGCGGTCCTGGGCGCTCGTGGAACGGATCCAGGCGGCCGAGAAACGGCTGAAAGACGTCCCCGGATCCGAGCGCTCGGCCAAGGACCCGAAGTTCGCCCGGATGAACAGCCTGACGCTCGGTCAGATCAAGACCGCCGCCCAGGGCCTCGCCCAGCAAGGGGCCCGGCCGTGGATCCTCGATGAGGCGAACGGGGTGCTGGAACGCTGCGGCCTGGAGAAGATCGAGAAACCCGCGGCGCCGGCGGGCCTGTAAAGGGCGGAGCAAAACTGCGGCGGGTGGCGGGGTAAAAACGCGGCACCCGGCGCCTATGTACCCCGCTCCGCGCGGGGTGTCAATTTCTTTCGCCTAGCAGGCTGCTAAAAAAGTCCTTTTGTGTTGACGACGCTGTATGAGTGCGCTAAAGTGCCGCGCGGGGGCCATAGGAGGCGCCGATGCGCGGGCACGCGAGCAAACAGGGGCCGATGTTCCTGATGATCAACGTGGAGGACAAGGTGCCGCAGGACCATCCGCTACGGGCCGTCAAGCGGCGGTGCGACGTCATCCTGGCCGACATGCGCCGCGACTTCCAGGCCGCCTACAGCCGCATGGGCCGGCCCAGCATCCCGCCGGAGCAACTCCTGAAGGCCCTCCTCTTGCAGGCCCTGTACTCGATCCGCAGCGAGATTCAGTTGATGCAGGCCATCGACTTTAACCTCCTGTACCGCTGGTTCCTCGACCTGCCGGGAGACGAGCCCGTCTGGACGCCGGAAGTCTTCAGCATGAACCGGCAGCGGTTTGCTGAACACCACCTGATCGAGAAGTTTTTCGACCGTATCGTGGCCGAGGCGATCACGGAGCAGTTGGTCAGCCAGGACCATTTCACCGTGGACGGCACGCTGATCCGCTCGTGGGCCAGCCACAAGAGCCTGGTCCCCAAGGACGGACCGCCGCCGCCAGAGGACGGCGATCCCGGCAACCCTTCCGTGAATTGGCACGGCCAGAAGCGCTCCAACGCCACGCACGTCTCGGCGACGGACCCCGAAGCGCGGCTGGCCCGCAAGGGCGACGGCCAGCCGGCCCATCTGTGCCACAGCGGCCACGTGCTGATGGAGAACCGGCACGGCCTGTGCCTGGCTGTGGCGGTGGACGCGGCGGACGGGAAGGCGGAACGCCGCGCGGCCAAGGCCATGCTCAACCATGTGCGGCGGCGGCACCGCGTCCGGCCCCGGACGCTCGGCGCGGACGCGCCCGAGTTCATGTACGCCCGCGGCGACACCGTGGACCTTCAGCTCGGGACCGCCCCCGCGGCGGACAAGAAGCGCGGCGAACCCGTCAAGGGCGACCTGCGTCTGTCCATCGGCAACTTCCAGGGCCAGCCCACGGCCGTGGTCTACCGCAAGGTGGCGGACGAGAAGCATCCGAAGATGTTCAGCTCGGGCGTGATCAAGGAATACGTGATGGACAGCGTCGTCGTGCTGGATGCCGCCAAGATTGAGGTCAAGGTGGATGCGCAGGCCAAGCGCTACGTGGTCGAGGCCGCGATCCCGCTGGCGGCGCTCGGGCTGAAGATCACGGACGGCCTGGCTCTGCGCGGCGACTTCGGCGCCACGCACGGCAAGAAGGCCGGCAACGACACCATGCTGCGAACCCACTGGAATAACCAGGCTACGGGCCTCGTCAACGACGAAGTATTCGAGCTCCGGATGGAACCGGCGAACTGGGGAGAGATCGTATTCCAGTGAGCCGGGCGTGCACTCGAACTGAATCAAGAACACGCATACGGGAAGGGAAACCGAAATGGAAATCAACCTCTCGAATCTGTTCACGAAGCGCAATAATATCGAGTCGCGGTCGCTATCGGCCGAGAACTTCCGCGGCGAGAAAGCGAAAGACGCCCAAATGCTTTGGAGACACATTCCATGATCCAGACCCAGCCGCACGGCGACGGTTTCATCGACACGGCCACCGGCCAACGTTTTGTGCCGGTCGGGACGAACTACGCCGCCATGCTCGACATGGTGAACTACCGGGGCCAGCCGCGGCGGTTCACCTTGCTGTTCGGAGTCGATCGTGAGACGGAAGCGGACGGGTTGGCCGAGGCGGCCAAGTATCTGAAACGCCTCGGCGATCTCGGGTTGAATGTCGTGCGGATCTGGACGGAACCGCAGGATTTCTTTCCGCTCGGCAACCGGCTCGATCCGCAGGCGGCCGACCGGCTCGATCGGTTTCTGGAACTCTGTCGTGCCAGCGGGATTTACGCCTCGGTCGGCATGCATCTGGCCGGGGTGCCGACCGGTTGGCGACTGCACAACTTCCAACCGCCCCACAACGAAGTGCTGCTCGAACACCTCCACCTGCTCGGGACGCGCTGGGGCAAGTGCGACCAGATTTTCTCGTGGACGATCGTCGGGGAAGGCCAGTTGCCGTGGTATACGAAATGGTTGGGCGACCAGTGGCCGCACTGGCTGCAGTTCTGGTACAACGACGACCTGGCGGCGCTGCGCGAGGCGTGGGGAACGCTGCCGGGTGTGTCCTTCAACTCGTTCGCCGACGCCCCGGTGCCGCCGCGCAACATCGGCGCCTGCCTCGGCATCGACCGGGTCACCCATGGCCGGCTGTCCGAATTGCCGGCGGATCCGTGGGCGGGGTCGACCTGGCGCTACGATTGGCGGATGTTCCTCGAACACGTCGGCGCGCGCCGCGTGCATCGGGAGGTCGGCGTGCTGCGGAATGCCGGCGCGCGGCAGATGATGACGGTTGGCGCGAACGCCTGGTCGTTCCCGAACCTGCCCGCCGGCCAGATGACGATGGGGTACAACCCCTATTTCCTGTACGACAGCCTCGACTACTTCTGCGAGCACAACTACCCGATGCCCCAATGCCTCCCGGGCGGTCTGGGCAATCCGCTCGAGAGCGACGACGCGCTGCAATGCTGGTTGGTGGCCAACGAGATCATGGGCCGGCTCTATACCAGTCTCGGCAAGCCGGTTATGCTCGAGGAATGGGGCTGGTACGGCCCCGGCCGGGCCGAGTTCGCCGGCGTGGACATGGGCCAGCGCACGGCGGCGGATCAACTGCGCTACTGCGAAGCGATGATGGAAACCACCCGGCACGTCTTCCAAGGCTGGATGTACTGGATGCACCGCGACATGCCGCACGACGCCGACCTGACGAGTTGCAGCGGTTTGTTCACCGCCGCCGGCGAGCTGAAACCGTGGGGGAAACGGTACGGCGAGTGGGCCGGTCGGTTGCAGGCTCAACCACCCGCCGTCGCCCCTGCCAAAGACACGGTTGATCTCGACGTGAAACGGATGTTCACCGACGACCGCTACCACGAGACCTGGTGGCACGACATGGTTCGCGACTACCCGGGACGCGGGCCGCTGGATTTCCGGTACGCGTTCGAGCGCAAACCGATGACCGATTGGCCCAACGACATCCGGTCGCTCAACATCATCACCCAACACAAGGACGCATGGGCGCAGTCGACGTAGCCGCGAGCGCCCGGCGCGTGGACTCCGCTCGTCGGGCCGTTGCGTTGACGCGAGACAACCGAATCTGACACGCAATCTCAGCAAAAGGAGTGACCATGCAATCCGAAGAAACGCACCTTCCAGCCTGGATGGATGCCTGGAACCACGTACGTGATCTGGCCCAGAGCCGCGGCATGTATTTTGGGGCCGGGGCGAGTGCCGGCCAATTGCAGCAAGACCAGAATTTCCGTCTGACGCTGGCGCGTGTGTCCTCGGCCTACGACGATCCTGGGTCTTTGAGAACCAGCCTGAGGACGTGGCGCGGTCCATTGTCCTTGTCCAGGTGGAATAATCGAAAGGAGAACGCAGATGAAAACCAAGGCGCAGCATGTAGAAGAGGTTGTTCCGGCACAAGAAGAAGTCCTGCCGGGAGAGGTCGCCGAGCGAAATGCACCGGGTACAAGACGACCGGCAAGGACCTGCGACGGATCCTTGCCGGTCTTTCGTGTTCCTGTGAAACCCCTCACCCCCCAGGCTACCCAGGCTCTCCATGTTCCGGCCGAATCCCCGCCGCCAAATCAAATTTCCTATCAGTGAGCAGCGTACGGATTGCACAGGGGTGAGTCCAGCAAAATCCGCGGAATGTCGCCGCAAAGTGATAATGTCCGGTTTCCGCAAAGTAGAATTGTCCTCTTTCCGGCCGGGTGGCCGGGAGGAGGACGAGGATGGAACTGCGGATGAGCCGGAAGGAACGGGATCGGTTGAAGGTGGTGGCGGCCTTG
>DATKUU010000131.1:0-8904 GCA_035530455.1 Phycisphaerae bacterium
GTTCGGCCCGCGCGTCCCCTACGCCGACCTCTTCGAGACGTTCGGCCTGGACGCCCGGTTCGACGCCATGGCCGTCCACAAGATGCAGGTGGACGCGCGCGGCACGGAGAAGGCGGTGCCGCAGATTGAAATCACGGAGTACCCGAAGACGGCGATCACCGCGCCGCTGGGCGCCATGCCGATGGTGCTCCTGACGGCCCTTCCGCTGATGCCCGCGGCCAATCCCCCCGCCGGCGTCCGCGTCGAGCCCATCCTCCTGCTGCCCCTCGGCGACGACTACTGGGCCGACACCGTCGCCTCTCAGGCGATGCGCGGCGAAGCGACGCGCGACGAAATCGACGATCTGATTGGGACGCCCGAGCGCCCCGTCGTCCTCGCTGCCGCCGTCACACGCTTTCTTCCCCCCGACCAGGCCGCCTCCCCCGGCGAGGGCGAGGAACCCCAACCCCGAGAGAGAACCCAGAAGGTCGTCTTCTTCGGCGACGCCGACTTCCCCCAGGACCGCGTCGCCTTTTACCGCAACCTCTACGGCCAGCAGGTCTTCCCCGGCAACGCGGAACTGTTCCTCAACAGCCTCCTCTGGGTGGCCGGCACGGAGCACCTCATCACCGTCAGCCCGGAGGCCCTCCAGGCCCGACGCATCGGCGACCTCGGAGGATGGACCCTGGCCCTGAGGATCCTCGTCATCGGCGGCCTGCCGCTGGCCGTCGGCATCATCGGACTCGTCGTCACCATCCTGCGCCGGAGGTAAGCGATGCGCTACTCGACCACCCTCGCCCTGGCCCTGGCGGTCCTCGCCGTCGCCCTCGCCGTCTATATCCTGCGCGACCGCCTCACCGGCGAGGGCACCGAAACGGAGCCCACGGCCGGCGCCGTGCCCCTGGTGGAGGACCTTGCCCTTGCCGACGTCTCCAGCGCCGCCCTGGCCGAACGACGCGACGGCGAACTCGTGACCAAGGCCGCCTTCGCCAAGACCGACGGCCGGTGGAGAATCCTCGAACCGCTTCAGGCCCCCGCCGACGATTACGAGGTCGAACGCTTCCTGCAGGCCGCGCTCGAGGCCAAGGTCCGCCAGACCTTCACACCCGGCCCGTCGGCCTCGCCCGGCGGCGAGTCCGCCGAGGCGGGCGCCGAAGGCCGGCCGCGGCTGGAGGACCTGGACCTCGAGCCGCCCGCCTTCCGCTTGACCCTCCAGGCCGTCAGCGCCGCCGACCGCCCCGAGCGGACCGTCGCCGTGGACATCGGCCGGCGCGGCGCGCTGGGCCAGGGCGTTTACGTCCGCCTCGACGGCGGGAAACAAGTCGCGGTCCTCGAGGACGACGGGCTGCTCGCGCTCGCCGCCGACAAGATAGAGACCTTCCGCAGCCGCGACATCTCGGCCCCCGCCGGCGACGAGATCGTCCGCATCACGCTCGCCGGACCCGCGGGCGCCGTCCGCCTCGACCGCTCCGGCGAGGACGCCGGCCGATGGGTCCTTGCCCAGCCCTTCGCCGCCCGCGCCGACGGCGAGGCCTGCGCCGCCATCCTCCGCCAAGTGACCGGCCTGCGCGTCACGGAATTCGTGCCGAGTGAGACCGAGGACCTTGCGCGCTTCGGCCTGGAGGAACCGCGCCTCGTCGTCACCCTCTTCAAAAAGGCGCCCGAGGAAGCCGCGAAACCCGAGAAGAGCGAAGGCGCCGCCGAGGAGCAGGTCAACGAAGAGAAACCGGCCGCCGAGCCCGTCGTCGCCCAGCGGCTTCGGTTCGGCACGTGGGCGGACCTGAAGAAGAAGACCGTGTACCTGGCGGCGGAGGACTTCCCGGGCGCCGTGACGGTGGACGCCTCGGCCCTGGAACCCCTCGAAAAAAGCGCTGACGAACTGCGGGACAAGCACGCCCTGGTCTTCAATAAACAAAAAGTCGCTCGCATCGAGGTTGAAAACTCGGCCGGCCGCTTTGAACTCGCCAAGACCGGCACCGCCTGGCGCCTCCGCGCCGCCGATCGCGAGGAAACCAGCGCCGACCCCGATGCCGTCCAGCGCCTCCTCTCCGCCGCCGAGGACCTCAAGATCCTCTACTTCCTCTCCGACGAGGAGCGGAATCGCGAGTTTCCCAACGGCCTGAAGGCCCAGGGACGCCTGCGCCTCCACGTGGAAGGCGAGGCGGCGCCGCGCGGGCTGGACGTGGGCGGCACGGCCGAGAGCCGCACGCTTCTGGCCAACGTCCGCGAACCCTGGATCGGACGCGCCGCCGAAAAGGATCTCGAGTTCTTCCAGAAAGGCTGGCTTGCCTGCCTCGACCGCACGGTCCTCGCCTTCAACCCCAAGGACGTCACGCGCCTGGCCGTCCGGACAGCCGACCGGACGGTGCGGCTCGAGCGCGCCGGCGACGCATGGAAGATTGTCGAACCTACCCAGGCCGACGCCGACCCCGCCTTCGCCGACGGCCTGCTGGAAAGCCTGAAGAACCTTCGGGCGGAGGAGTGGCTCGCCGCCGGCACCGACTATAAGCCCTACGGCCTGGAGGAAGGGCAGGTCGTCTGCCACCTCGGCCTGACGCCCAAGACCGAAGGCGCCCCCGCCGAAGAGAAGGTCCTGCGCCTGGCCCTGCGGGACGACGGCACGTGTGTGGGGCGCCTCGACGGGCGGGACCTCGTGGCCCGGGTTCCCGCGGGCGTCTTCTTCGACGCCGCCGCCGAGCCCCTGCCCCGCTTGCTCACGGAGTTCTACTCGGCCGAGGTCAAGGGCATTGAGATTGTCGCCGGCAAGAAGAGCCTCCGCCTGGCGAAGCAAGACGACGAGTGGGTCCGCCTCGACGACGCCGGCAAGAGCGCCGGCACGGTCCAAGCCGACGCCGCTCGCGACATGGCCTCCGCCCTGGCGCGCGCGAGCGCCGCCCGATGGGCTGCCTACGACTCCAAGGACCCGGCCCGCTACGGCCTGGACAAGCCCGCGTTCCGCATCACCGTCCGGACCGACGCGGGGGAGACGGCGATCCTCGTGTCCGAAAAGCAAGTGCCCGACGACCTCGCCGAACTCGTCCGCGACCGGCCCGTCCGCTTCGCCATGGTCGAAGGCGCTCCCCGCATCGCGCTCCTCGCCGGAGCGGCCCTCCAGACCATCCTGGACGCCCCGAAGTCGCTGAAGCCCTGACGGCACGCGCCGCGCAAGTTTACCCGCCGTGGCGGGCGCGGCGGCTAAACACGGCGCACCTGGCGCAACCTGCTCGTGCGGTCAAATGCCGATGAACTCCAGCGCGTTCTCCCACGCCGCACGCCGGAGCGCCTCCTCGGCCATCGGCAGCGCGAAAAACTTCTCCACCTCCGCCGCCTGGTCCGCCCACGGCGCGTCCGTCCCAAACAGGAGCAACTCGGGCGGATGCTTCCGCAAGATGCGCTCGAGCACCGCCGGCGCGCACCGGCCCAATGACATGCTCGTCTCCAGATAAATCGGGAGGCCCGCCACCTCGTCGAGCGCCTCCTCCCACCGCCGCCAGCCGCCCAGGTGGCAGGCGAGCAGCCTCAGGTCCGGCACACGCTCGTGCAGCCGGCGGACGCGCTCCGGGCTCGCCAGGTCCTCCTTCTCGAACGCAAAGTCGTACCCCGCGTGGACCACCAGCGCGAGATTCGCCCGCGCCGCCGACCGCGCGACCCGCACGCACCGCGGATCGTCCAGCGCGCAGCCCATGTACTCCGGGTGGAACTTCAGACCCCTCACCCCCGCCGCCGCCAGCCGCTCCGCCTCCGCCTCCGGATGCGCAAAGTCCGGATGGATCGAGGCGAACGGCACGAGGCGGGACGAGGCGACCCGGACGGACCACTCGCTGATTTTCGGCACCTGGTCGGCCTTCGTCGCCACCGAACAGACCACCGCCCGCTCGATGCCCGCACGGTCCATGCTCGCCACCAAGCCCGCCACCGTCCCGTCGTGCGTCGGGCGGACCGGCTCCCACACGGCCATCCCCGTCAGGCGCGCCAGCGCCCTGGGAGCGATGGCGTCCGGGAACGCGTGGGTGTGCACGTCGAAGATGCGGCGTCTGTCGGCCCGTCCGTCAGTGCCCATGATGGCCGCTCCCGGCTCGCCCCTTCCCTGTGCCGACCTGCGACGCATGGCAGGCCGGACCCATCCAAACCCTGTACTCATACCGACCTGCGCTGGGCGGGTGTGGATTTTTGCGCACTACCGCGCAATAATCCCCATGTCTGACAAGTTTTCCCAAGCCGGTCCCGCCGAAATCGGCCCTGGCGCGACAAAAAAGGCGATTCCTTTTATTATGAGTTTGGCACGCGGTTTGCACACTTCTCCTAGCGCTGCTGGGATGGGTTTATAACTCGGGCTATTCCATGCGGGGCGTTCCCGCATGTAATGCAAGTGGCCGAATGTCCCCCCGTTCGGCCACTGCTTTTTTTTACGTCCCGTTGCCGCCCGCCGACGGCTCGGCTGTCGGCTCGGCGGGGTGCTCGCGCAACTCCCACCGGCCGTCCTCCTCCACCAGCCAGTTCGGCCGGTCGGACCAGTCGCCCAGCGTCAGGAGCGTCTTGGCCCGGCCGTCCACCGTGTAGGCGCGCTCCTCGGCGCGGTGTACGTGGCCGCAGACGATCACGTCCGCCCCGGCGCAAAATCGCTCCGCCACGAGGGCGTCCGAGAGGGCGATCGAGCGAGGCGGGCGGCGCCGGCGCGGCAGGAACCGCCGCTCCGACACCCAGCGGTAGAAGCGGGCCCCGCGCTTCGCCCACCACCCCGGCAGGCGCGTGTACGCCCATTCCACCACCCGCGACCGGATGAACTCCTGGACGTTCCTCCAGAACCCGCGCCGGCCTTCCAGGTACTCGCCGTGGCACAGGTACACGCGCCGGCCCCCGGCCGCAATCTCGTGCTCCGTGCGGCCGGGCACGACGCGGACGCCGGTGGCGCCCTCGAATCCTTCCATGTAGAAATCGCGATTGCCAAGGACGAAGTAGGCGCGCACCCCGTCGCTTGTCAGGCGGCGCAGGGCCTCCAGCGCGTCGCCGTAATCGGGTTGCCCGAGGTGCTTCGGTCCGATCCAGAAATCAAACAGGTCGCCGAGGATATAGAGTTCGTCGGCGGCGCGGGCCTCGCGGGCGAGGAACGCCAGGAACCGCGCGGTCCGTTCGGGCCGGCGCGGCGTCAGATGGACGTCGGATACGAACAGCCGCCGCATGCTCTCTCCTGGCACTATCGGCCGCGCCGCGATTGGCGCACCAGTTCCGCGAGTTCCCGGACCGGGGCGCTGAGTTTCGTAAAGGACCGCAGGCGGACGTCGGGGTCGGCGATCGTGCCGCGGACCTCCACGAGGACGAGTTCCTTCCGCACGCCCTCCAGAAGTTCCGCCAGCGCGGGCACCAGCGGGTCGTCGTCCTTCCGGCCGGGCAGGAACGAGAGGTTCAGTTGCCCGTCGGGCTCGATCGTGCCGGCCCCGTAGAGGTTCATCGCGCGTCCGAGGAGGCGGATGTCGCCCAGGATGATGCGCTTGCCGCGGACGAAGTACCACACCTCGGCCTCGCGGAAGGCGGTCCGGTCGGGCGGCGCCAGGCGCAGAAGGTTCAGGATCCGCACCACCAGCGGCAGTTCATAGAGCCGGGCGTCGGTGACGTGGGCGTAGCCGGCGGCCTCGGTGCCCTCGGCCTTGGGCCCGACGGCCCGGAGGGCGAGGGTGGCCCGCATCCGCCCGCCCGTGATGGGATGCTCCAGGCGGAACCCGTCCCGCAGGAGCCGCTCAAAATCCACGCCGTCCGCCTCCACGCTGAAGCCGTACCGCCCCGGTGGCTCGAGGGTCAGTCGGCCGGTGCCCTCCACTCCTCCGCCGTAGAACTCGCCCTCGATTCGCCGGACGGTCACCTCGGAGGAATCGGCCGTCTTCGCGAACTCCAGGCGCATGTTCGAGACGTCCTTGTCGGCGATCTTGCCCTGCTGGATCCAGAGCGCCCCGTCGAGGGCCAGTTGTCCGGCGGCATAGGTTCCGCGCATCTCGGCCGTGCCGACGACGTTGGCGATCTTGGCGCCCGGCACGAGGCTGACCTCGTCCAAGAGGGCGGTCCCGGTCCAGTCGGCCTCGAAGGCGTCCGGACCCGTCCGCCGGTACCGCAGGCGTTCCAGCGAAAGATCCATCCGCCCCGTGGCGCCGAGGGTCTGGAACACCGAGGCGAGGGCGGCCGGCAACGCCTGCCGAAGCGGACCCTCGAGGCGCACATCCCGCGCCTCGACCACCAGGTCCATCTCGGCCCCCTCCTGGCCGTACGAAATCCACCCGTTCAGGACGAAATGCGTCGGGCCGTTGCGGGCCTCGACGCCCTGGAGGCGCACCTGGTCCCCCTCGAACTCCAGGACCCCCCGGACATCCTCCAGAGGGTAGGGGAACGCCTCCAGGCGTGCGCTCGCTCCGCGGGCGGTCACCCGGACGCGGTGCTTCAGGACCTCGCCTTTGCCGAGCGCCTTCGTCAGGTGCGCCTGGATGTCCACCCGTCCGGACGGCGCCATCTCCTGCCACGCCGACCGCGCCTGCGGACCCAGGGCGCCCCGCAACTGCGTGTCCAGGAGGACCTGCTCGCCCGTAATCTCGACGTCCAGGGCGTAATCGTCCGGCTGCTGCTCGACCCATCCGGTGGCCTCGATGCGGGCGCCGCTGTTGGTGCCAGCCAGGTGCTCGATGCGGCACGATTCGGGCGTCAGGTGGATCGAGCCCGTCACGTCTTCCGCCAGGAACGGGAACGCCTCGTAAATCATCCGCGCGCCCTTCAGCGCAATCGCCAGGTCGTACACGAGCGCGCCTTGCGTCTCCGGGCCTCGCGTCACCGTCCCCCGGATGTCCGCCGGGCCCGACAGGTGGAAGGCGCGCAGCGTGCGGCGTTCGCGCTCGGGGAGGGCGGCCTCGAGGTCCTCGTCCACGGGGACGTCGCGGCCTTCGAGGCGGAGGCGGACGATGGCGGGCCCTTCGGCCGAGGCCACCACTTCGCCCTCCAAGACAATCTCGGCCGGTCCGTGCCGCCCTACGATCCGCTCAATCTCGGTCCGCCCGCGCTCGATCCGCACGCGCCCCCGCGCTTCCGTCACCTCGTAGGGGAACTCCTCGTACCGGACCGTGCAGCCGTCGAGGTCGGCCTGGACGATGACGTCGAGGCGTGCTCCTTCTTCGGGCGGCCGGCGGATCGTCACTTCCAGGTCCGCCCGCCCGGACGGCCGGTACTGGTCGTACACCGCCCGCTGGCCGGGTGTCATCGCCGCATGCAGGTCCTCATCGAGCGCCACGCCGCGCGCCCGCACCTCGACCAGCGCATCCACGCGCGGGCCGGGGTTCCGCGCATAGCCCGCGAGCTCCACCGTCGTCGGACCGTGACGACCCGCCACGCGGTCAATCTCGAACCCCTCCGGGCCGAACCGGACCGTCCCCTGAAGGTTCGTCAGCCGATAGGGGAACCGAAAATAGGTCATCTCGACGTCGCGGCAAAAGACCGTGCCGCTCGTCCGCACGGGGGCGTCCGCCGCCGGATCTCGCTGGAGGCGCACGGCGACATCCACCCGGCCCTTCGGCCGGTACTGGTCGTAGAGGGCGGCCAGGTTCGGCGCCACGCCCTCCAGGACCTCGCGCTTTTCCTCCAGGTCCACGTTGCCGGCCCAGACCTCAAGGTCGGCGCCGAGGCTCTCGGCGTCGAAGCCGACCACCTGCCCGGAGAGGCGCGCGGGGCACCCGTCCAAGACGCCCTGAATCCCCTCCAGCACCAGCGCCTGCCGCGAAAAAATCGCACGACCCGTCAGGTCCTCGAACCGGTGCGCGTAATTCTGGTACGTGTAGCCGAAACTGACCCCCGTCAGGTCCGCCGCCAGCCGGAACCCCTCCGCCTCGTCGAAGAGAATCTTCAGGTTGACCGAACCGGTCGGCTCGAAACGGTCCCAAACGCGCTGGGCTTCGCGCGGCAGCGTGCTGTAGAGGTCCGGCGTGAGGACGACGTTGGAGGCCTGGCCCTCGAACCGAAGGGCCCCCGTCCGCATGTTCAGCCAGCCCGAGGCCACCGACAACTGCAGGGCGGCGCTCGTGACGTCCGTCTGGAACCGGAAGGCGTCGCCGTCCGTTTCGTCCGGCATCACCAGCCCCGAGACCTCCATCTGGTGGTCGTAGATCGCCTCGCCGCCCACCTTGCGCTCGATGCGCAGCGTGCCGGCCGACAGGGAAACCACCGGCCGGACCGCCGGCGCCACATGCTCCGGCGGGCGGGCCCGCGCAATGCTCTGAAAGTTCCACACCTGCTCGTCCCACAGCACGAGCGTGACGGCCGGCCGGCGGACGACAATCTCCGTCACCTCCAGCCGCAGCGCCGCCAGCGCGAGCCTGTCAATCCGCAGGTCCACCTGGGCGGCCTCGAGGATCGGCTCGCGGAAGGGAGGCGGAGGCGTCACCCGCAGGTTCTCCAGCACCAGCGCCCCGTCCCACAGGCTCAGGCTGGCCCGCTGGATGTTCACGTCCGCCCCGAACATGTCCTCCAGATACCGCTCGGCGAACTTCTCGACCCGTTCGTCGCTCGTCAGCGTCCAGTACGTCGCCGCCAGGCCCACCACGACCAGCGCGAGGACGGCCAAAACGATCCGCCGGCGCCGGTGGCGGCGCGCACGGCGCTCGCGCCCGTGCTCGTCCACCGGGTGCCGCCAGTGCGACGGCCTAGCCCGCCGCTGCGACAACGGTTTGTCCGACCTTTCCTCCGCCACTGAATCGCCTCCTTCGGGGCCGGCCATCCTATCGGCCGCACGCCACGAAATCAAGGAACGGCGGATTTCGTGTCGCCGCAAAGTGATAATGTCCGGTTTCCGCAAAGTAGAATTGTCCTCTTTCCGGCCGGGTGGCCGGGAGGAGGACGAGGATGGAACTGCGGATGAGCCGGAAGGAACGGGATCGGTTGAAGGTGGTGGCGGCCTTG
>DATKUU010000132.1:0-3252 GCA_035530455.1 Phycisphaerae bacterium
CAAGGCCGCCACCACCTTCAACCGATCCCGTTCCTTCCGGCTCATCCGCAGTTCCATCCTCGTCCTCCTCCCGGCCACCCGGCCGGAAAGAGGACAATTCTACTTTGCGGAAACCGGACATTATCACTTTGCGGCGACACCTCGAAAGTCTTGCTGGAACGCCGCGAGAGGGTATCATAATCTTGCCAGCAGGTGAGGCTTATGGGAACCAATCAGCACGGAACGTGCGTGATGAAGAACTGGCTGCCGCCGGTGTTCGGGCCGGCGTTGGCCATCGAGATGACGCCGCGCTCGTGCCGCAGACGCGGGCTGAACTCGTCGGCGATGACGTAGCCGGGGCCGCCGATGGCGGCGTCGCGGAAGCGGAAATGCGCGGCCGGATAGTGCTGCTCGAACCGGTCGCGCATCACGGCCCAGTACGAGGTTTCAATCGGGTCGGACGCATTGGCCCCCCACGTCAGAGATGCCCCGAAGAAGACGACATTGAGGCGCGCGCCCGCCTTGGCTCGCGCATCGAACTCGGCAAAGGAACCGCGCTTGGTTTCCGCTGCCAGGGCCGTTGACGCCACGAGGGCGGTTGCGGCTATTGCCGATAGGACTCTCTGTGTTGTGCTCATCATCGTTTGTTTTCGAAAGTCACGGCTGGTGTTCGTTTCTATTACTGCCACGCGTTGCCTACTCGCAGGCCCCTCGCGTCCACGCAAACACATACTTTCCCGAGCCCAGTTCCAGGAACGTCAAGCCATCCCGGGTGACCGACGCCTCGATCCCCGGGGCCTGCGCCACCAGCCTGCCTGACTCGGTGATGCTCTCTGGCACGCCCACGGGCAGCACCAGCGTGGCCGTGGTGTTCGGGGGAATAGACACCTCCAGCGTCACCGCTCCGTCCCGCTTCCGCCACGACACGGCGATCCGCCCCTGCACGGAATCGGAACTGGCCGACAGGAAATCCATGTCCGGCGGGAAGTACGGACGTACGATGGCATGCTGGAAACCGGGCCGGGCCGGATCGCACTGAATCCCCGCCAACCCATTGAGGAACCACTCGCCGATGCTCCCGACCCCGACGTGGCAGCGCGAATGGTGGCCCGCTCGAGACATGAACCAGTGCTCCCAGATGGAGGCGTCGCCGTTCTTCACCATTGCGCCCCAGCTCGGCGGCTCGGTCTGGTTCACCATCAGGTAGACCAGGTCCGGACGTTGGCGGGCCAGCAGGCATTGCAGGAGATTGTGCGTCCCGCCGTCGCCGGAGGTGGGATGCCCCTTGGCGACCACGCGGATGTTGTGCTCCAGGGCGCGGAACACCGCCTCGGCTTCGTCCTCGGGCGGGACCTCCGCCAGCAGGGGCTCGGCCAGGTAGGTCATGTGATCCAAGCCGTAGTTGGCGTCTGCTGTCTTGTAGTAATGGGCGTGAAACAGCCGTCGCCGCTCGTCAGCCAGCGCGCCATACCGCGCCGCCGCCTCGCGCTCGCCAAGCACCTCCAGGCTCTTGCTCAAGCGTTCCAGGGCGAGGATATACATGCTGTTGGCCTGGATGACCTTGCCGAGCGGGTTGAAGCCTTCGCCGTCAATGACCGCATACCAGTCGGCCAGGTAATCCCACTGACCCACTCCCACCAGGGCGGCTTTGTCGTTGAAATACCGCGGCAGGGCCGCCAGGTACTTTTCCGCGGCGGCGCGGGCCATCGCCATGGCGCGCGTGTCGCCCGTGTAGAGGTAGATCTGCCACGGCGCCTGGGCAAAGACGGGGCCGCCTCCGGCCTGGTGTGTCCACTTGCCCGCCGGCCCTCCCGGACCGACCGGTGAACACGTCGCGGAAAGACCGTCCTGGCGTTGCGCGTCCACAGCATCGCGAATGGTCTTTTCCAGGAATACGATCCCCTCCGCAAAGTGCTGCATCAGGAAGGGCGCATACGCGAGGCAATAGCCCGCGTAGGCAGCCCGCTCGCGTTCCGGGCAATCCGAAATGTAGCCGCCGATGCTGTTGGCAAGGAGCGTGTTCATGCTCGCCTGGTGAATGCGGTTAGCCAGGTCGCCGGAACAGGTGAAGGAGAAGGTTGGCGACAGCCCGGGGCCGATGCGCAGGGCCTTGATCTGCCCGGCCTGCGGGGCCTTGGCCAGCCCCTCGACCCGCACGTACCGGAACGTGTGGTAGTTGAACTTGTTGCAGGAACGGGCGCGGCCCTCGGAATCGGGGATGATCACGTCCTTCGACACGATCCCGTCTTTCAACGCCTGCAGGTAAGACAGCGTGACGGCCTGACCGGGCTTGCCCTGGCCCGAAAATGCAAACCACCCGGTGACCATCTGCCCCAGATCCACTGTGCAGGACTGGTTGGATTCCGTTGTGATCTCCTTGGGAGACAGTTCCTGCAGGACGACATTCGGCGGGACCGACTGCGCCCGCAGGACGGGCGTGCCCGCCGGCGTACGGACGGTCAGCCGGTCCGGCACATCCATCTCCACAGCTTCCCGCAGCGTTGGTGTGCCCGTTGTCCGGGCCCGGACCGGCTTCCAGTCGGCATCGTTCAGTGTAGGCTGGTTCCAGTCGGGCAATTCCCGCCCGCAATCGAAACGCTCGCCGCCGTAATTGTCATAGTCGTACACGCCAAACCGCCGGATGTGGCTGGGATGCGTTTTCCACGTCTCGTCGGTCGTGACCGTCACGCGGCTGCCGTCGCGGCACTCGATCTCCAGTTGCACGATCCCTTGCGGCCGGGAGTGGGGAAAGAAACGCGAGACGAAGCCATCGCCCAGCCACAACCCAATGCCGTTCCGTCCCTCCCGCACGAGCCGGGATACGTCGTGGGTCGTGTAGAACACATAACGATCCATCAGCGAGACCTGCGGCGCCAGCACGGCGCTGCCGACCTTCTGCCCGTTCAGGTACAACTCATGATACCCCAGCGACGACACGTAGACCGTGGCCCGCACGGGGGCCGATGGCAGGTCGAACGTCTTCCTGAAGAGCGGGGCGACCGGCTCGCGGTCCGGCGGCGACTCGTCATCGAGGATCCACTTGGCCGTCCAGTCTTCCGGCCGAAGCAGTCCCATGGTCCATAGGGCGGGGGCCGACCACGCGGAGACCTTGCCGTCCTGATCCCAGGCGCGCACATTCCAATGGCACTCCTGGCGCGACGTCAGCGGCTTGCCGGCATACTCGATCCGCACCGCCTGGTTGGTGACGACTTTGCCGCTGTCCCACAGGTCGCCCTGATGCTTGTCGAGCGCCTGCCGGCTCGAGGCCACCAG
>DATKUU010000133.1:0-4059 GCA_035530455.1 Phycisphaerae bacterium
CCCGTTCCAGGCCGTCTCCGACGATGCCGAGTGGTCGCTGGCGGAAATGCTGGCCGACGAAGGCAGCCGGTCGCCCGCAGACGTGATTCTGGAAAACCGTCGGACCGAAGCCGTGATGGACGAGCTCGGCAAGATTGATGAGCGGGCGGCCAAGATCCTGCGGATGCGGCTTGGACTCGGCGGGTATGAGCCCATGACCCTGAAGGAGATCGGCAAAAAAGTGGGACTGACGCGTGAACGGGTTCGCCAGATCGAGCGCGAGGCGGTGCAGCACATTAAAGCGGCTATCCTAAGCTAGGAACAGGACTCCAGCGTCCCCGTTGCTGTCGGACAGGCCTGAGGCGAGAGGTCCCCGTTGATTCCCGAGGGAAGGAGAAACCCGTGAACGATGCCGCGCCAGGCTTTGACCTGCGCTCGAAGATCCGCAGCATCCTCGATTTTCCCAAAGCGGGGATACTATTCCGCGACATTACGCCGCTGCTCCAGGACCCGACGGCGCTGCGCGAAGCCGTCCGCCGAATGGCCGAGCCGTACGAGGAAACGGCCGTGGACGTGGTCGTCGGGGCGGAGTCGCGCGGGTTCATCTTCGGCACGGGAGTGGCGCTGGCGCTGGGGGCCGGGTTTGTTCCCGTCCGCAAAAAGGGTAAACTCCCCGCTGAGACCGTGACGGTCACTTACGACCTGGAGTACGGGACGGACACCATCGAGATGCACGCCGACGCCATCCAGCCGGAAATGCGCGTCCTGATGGTGGACGACCTGCTGGCGACCGGCGGCACGATGGCTGCCTGCTGCGAGATGGTCGAAAAGGCCGGCGGTCAAATCGTCGGCATCGAGTTCCTGATCGAACTTTCCTTCCTCCCGGGTCGCAAGAAACTTGAAGGCTACCCCGTCCGCTCGCAAATCGTTTACGACTCCGAGGAGCCGTAGAATCCCGACGGTCGCTTGACGCAGCGCGGCGACTTCTAGACCTTTCGGCGGCGTGAACGGCGCTTCTTCCCGGTTGCCGGGGTGGTGTTTTTCTCCAGCCTTCCGTTCCCCATCGCGATGGGCAGCGCCTCTTCCACGGTCCGTACGTAGTGGAAGCGCATGCCGCGGCGGATCTTTGCCGGAATCTCTTCGACGTCTTTGCGGTTTCGCTCGGGGAGGATCACGGTGTCAATGCCGGCCCGTTTGGCGGCAAGGACCTTTTCCTTGACGCCGCCGATGGGGAGGACGAGGCCACGGAGTGTGATTTCCCCGGTCATGGCCACGTTGCTGCGGGTGCTCTTCTGGACGAGCAGGCTCATCAGGGCCGTAAAAATGGTGATCCCCGCGCTCGGGCCATCCTTCGGGATGGCCCCGGCGGGCACGTGGATGTGCAGGTCCTGTTTGCTGAAGGTTTTGGCGTCGATCTGCCAGCGATCGGCGTGCGATCGAATGTAGGAAAGGGCCGCCTGGGCCGACTCTTTCATCACGTCGCCCAGTTGGCCCGTGAGGTTGATTTTGCCGGAGCCGGGCATGGCGGTGGCCTCGACGAAAAGAATGTCGCCGCCGGCCGGTGTCCATCCCAGCCCCGTCGCTACGCCCGGGGTGCTCGTGCGGAGTTTGACCTCCGGCAGGTACTGTTCCGGGCCGAGGTACTTTTCGACGCTGCGTGTTGTGAGGCGGGCGGTCTTGCGCGGGTTGTTGGCGATTTGGTGGGCGATGCCGCGGCAGACGCCGGCGATCTGCCGCTCCAGGTTTCGGACGCCCGCCTCGTGAGTGTAGTAGCGGATGATGTGGCGCAGCGCGCCCTGCGTAAAATGCGCCTGGGTCGCCTTCAGACCGTGTTCCTTGCGTTGGCGCGGCACGAGATAGCGCCGGGCGATGGCAAGTTTTTCCTCCTCGACGTAGCCCGGAAGGGTAATGACCTCCATGCGGTCTTTCAAGGCGGGCGGGACCGGGTCCAGGACGTTCGCCGTGGCGATGAAAAGGACCCGCGTCAGATCGAACGGCACGTCGAGGTAGTGGTCGGTGAAGGAGAAGTTCTGTTCCGGGTCGAGCACCTCCAAGAGGGCGCTGGTCGGGTCGCCTCGCCAGTCGGCCCCGAGTTTGTCCACCTCGTCGAGCATGAAGACGGGGTTGTTGACGCGGACCTTTCGGATTTCCTGGATGATGCGGCCGGGGAGGGCCCCCACGTAGGTGCGTCGGTGTCCGCGGATTTCGGCCTCGTCGCGCAGGCCGCCCAGGCTGACGCGGACGAACTTGCGGTTCATCGCGCGGGCGATGCTCCGGCCGAGACTCGTCTTGCCGACACCCGGCGGACCGACAAAACAAAGGATCGGTCCCCGCAGGTCCGCCCGCAGTTTCCGCACCGCCAGATACTCCAGAATCCGCTTCTTCGGTTTCTCCAGGCCGTAGTGGTCGTGGTGGAGGATTCGCTCGGCCGCCCTCAAGTCCAATCGGTCCTCCGTGCTCTTCGACCAGGGCAACTCGATGAGGTATTCCAGGTAGGTCCGCACGATGTTGAACTCCGGCGCGTGGACGGGCATCGTTTTCAGCCGCGCCAGTTCCCTCTCGGCCTCTTCGCGGACGCCTGCAGGCATTCCGGCGGCGTCGAGGCCCGCCCGCAATTCCTCCACCAGTTGGGCCTGCTCGTCCTTCTCGCCCAGTTCCTTCTGGATGGCCTTGAGTTGCTCCCTTAGATAGTACTCGCGCTGCGTCTCGGTGATGCTCGACCGGGCGTCGGACTGGATCTTGTCGGCCAGTTCCAGGACGCCGATCTCCCGCTGCATCAGTTCCGTCACGGCGCGCAGGCGCCGGACGACGTTCGGTTCCTCCAGCAGCGCCTGTTTCCGCGCCACATTGATGTTCAGGTTGGCCGCAATGAAGTCCGCCAACTGGCCAGGACCCTCCAGACTCGACACGAGTGCCATCGCTTCTGTGGGGATGCGCGGCGAGAGTTCGATGATCCGGCTAATCTGTTCGCGGGCGGCCGCGACGAGGGCGTCCAGTTCGGTGCTCGTTTCGACCTGGTCGGGCATCGGTTCCACTTCCGCCCGGAAGAAGGGATCCTTCTGCGCCAGCGACTTCACCCGCACCCGGGCCGTCGCGTGCACGACGACCGTTTGCGTCCCCTCCGGGCCCCGCATCATCTTCAGAATCCGCACCGCGCACCCCACGCCGTGGAGGTCTTCGAACTCCGGGTCCTCCTTGGACGGGTCCTTTTGCGCGGTCACGACGAAGAGGCGGTCGCCGAGCACCACGTCCTCCACCAGCGCGACGCTACGGGGGCGGCCCACAGCCAGGGGATGCACGATGCCGGGGAAGAGTACCAGGTTGCGGATCGGCATCAGGGGCAGGACGCCCGGCAGCGCCGGTTCCGGCTCCGGTTGCGCCACAACCCCTTCGGCGAGCGGCTTCTTGACCTTCACCCGGTCAGGCACGAGACGGGTCCTCCGTCCTCACTTGCCGTGCTTCTGGATCTGGATCCGCAGCAGGCCGTCCCGGCAGCGCGCGCTGATGCTCTCAGCGTCCGCGTCGTCGGGGAGAAGCAGCCGGCGCCGGAATCGGCCCTGCTCAATCTCCATCTGGTACACACGAACCTTTGGGTGCGGCGAGGGGTCGGCACGGCAACCCGACACGATCAACTGGCGATTCTCGGTGGAAACCTCGATGTCCTCGCGCCGGACGCCGGCTAACTCGACGGTGATTTCGTACCGGTCGGCCAGTTCCGTGATGTCCACCGCCGGCGTCCAATCCGGCGCCCGCGCGCCGGGTGAAAAGCCGCTCTTCAACAGCCGGTCCATGATCTGCATCATGTGGCGGGCCATGTGCCCCAGGTCTTCCGGGGGCCGGGTCAGCAGGGCGGGGTGCATCGGCGACTCCTTTGCGTGACGGGTGACGTTCACCTCTATCTTATCGGGACGGCCGCTAAGCCGCAAGCGGCTTGGCAGCGGTGTCGCCGCAAAGTGATAATGTCCGGTTTCCGCAAAGTAGAATTGTCCTCTTTCCGGCCGGGTGGCCGGGAGGAGGACGAGGATGGAACTGCGGATGAGCCGGAAGGAACGGGATCGGTTGAAGGTGGTGGCGGCCTTG
>DATKUU010000134.1:0-2015 GCA_035530455.1 Phycisphaerae bacterium
TTCTGGTGAACGGCCAGGACTGGGCCGAGCATCTCGTCCGCAGCGACACCGCACAGACCTGGAAGATGACCATGGCGCCCGACCAGGAGGTGCGCGTCCAGGTGCAATATGCCTCGCGCGGCATGGACTACCTCCGCTACACGCCGGATTACATGGCCAGCCGACAGGGTTACAAGGTCTCGATGCGCATCCACCCGGATACGACGCTGGGGAAAAAGCGGCTGGTGTGGAAAGAAGATATGAGCCTCCCGATCGGGTGCATGACGCCGCTTGCCATCACCGACTCGCCCGCCGACGGCGAGCCGATGGTCCTGGAGTGGGACCTGAAGAACGTGGCGACGACGTTCGGCATGGGCGTCGTCCTGCCGAAGGTCACCCAGCCGGGCTACTACACCGCGCGGCTGCTGCACGAAGCGCCGCTGGGCCTGTTCCTGCTGGCCGCCTCGCTCGTCGTCACGTGGATGCTCCTGGGGAAGGAGGCGGACCTTTTGAGCCTCGGCATCCTGGCGACGGCCTATTACCTCTTCTATACGCTGCTCGCCTACATGACGAACCTCTTGCCGTCGTTTGCGGTCTGCTTTGCGCTCGCGGCCATGGCAACACTTCTGGTATCGGCCCTTTATGTTTGGCTCGGCTGGGGCCGGTCGTGGACCGCCCACCAGACGGTTCTCCTCGTGGCCGCCTTCGCCGTTTATTACCCCCTGGCGGTGGTGCTCACCGACTACACGGGGCTGATGGTCCAGGTCCTGTACTGGGCGCTCGCGCTGTATGCGGCGCTCTTGGCGGTGACGATGGTGTGGCGCGGGCGGCGTGCGCCGGCGTAGGAACACCTCCGGCGGAAAAAAGAAACGGAAGTCGCGCGGCGTCCCGGCGGGACGCCGCGCGTCGTTATCTCACGGCCTCGGCACGAGCCGGCGAAAAGAGGTTGCGGGACCGGCCTGCGGGCCGATATACTTCCCGCTTCCGTTTGTGCGGGGGCGGAGCCCCAAGGCGCTTCGGCCAAGGGCGCTACGGACCCCGGCGGGGGGCGGTCAAGGAGACGGTGGATGCGGCGGTTCGGCTGGATCGCGGCGGTGGCCGGGGCGATTTTCGCGTGCGGCTGCAGCCAAGTCCATTACACCTCGCCGGAGCGGTACGAGCGCGGCCTGGTGATGTGCCTGAGCGGAGCCGGCGGCATGATGGGCGAAGTGGACCGGATCCGCGACGGGCTGGCGTCCGGCGGCGTGGACTATGCCATCGAGGGCTTCGACTGGTCGCGCGGCGGGGTGCTCGGCGACCAGATGGACGTGGCCGAGAACCGTCGCCGCGCCGCCCAACTCGCCGCCCGCGTCGCCACCTACGCCAGGAACCATCCCGGCCGGCCGATCCATCTGGTCGGCATCTCGGCCGGGACCGGCCTGATCGTCTGGGCCCTGGAGGAACTGCCGGGAGACCAGGTCACCGATGCCGTCCTCCTCGCCTCCAGCCTCGACGCCCACTACGACCTCTCCCAAGCCCTCCGCAACGTCAAAGGCCACATCTACTGTTTCACCAGCGTGGCCGACTCCATCCTCGCTTTGGGCGTGACGTGGGCGGGGACGGTGGACCGCGGCGGGGGCATCGCCGGCGGACTGGTCGGCTTCAGCCCGCCGGAGGGCGCCTCCGACGACACCAAACGCCTCTACGAGGAGAAACTCAAGCAATTCCCGTGGAACCCGGGCGAAATGCTCCTGGGGCACCTCGGCGACCACCTCGGCGCCACCAGCCCGACGTTCGTCCGCGTCCGCATCGCCCCGCTCGTCCTGGGGCAGGAACCCGAGCCGCCCCCCAGGCCGCAGTCGCGCCGCACCGCCCGCGCGCCCGACACCCAGACTGCACGCCCGGCCGGAACCTGGAAGAGCCTGCCATGACCGACCCCCGCACCTTGAGCCGGAGCCCGATGGCGGCCCTGGTCCTGGGGTGGCTGCTGCCCGGCGCCGGCCATGCCTACGCGGGGCAGCGCGGCAAGGCGGTCCTGTTTGCGTCGCTCATTGTCG
>DATKUU010000135.1:0-10343 GCA_035530455.1 Phycisphaerae bacterium
CAAGGCCGCCACCACCTTCAACCGATCCCGTTCCTTCCGGCTCATCCGCAGTTCCATCCTCGTCCTCCTCCCGGCCACCCGGCCGGAAAGAGGACAATTCTACTTTGCGGAAACCGGACATTATCACTTTGCGGCGACAAAACCTGGGTTTGGGCTTGCGGACCGTCCAAGGCCGCAGTAAACTGACGGCGGGAGACAGGAGATCGAAGCCTTGCCATCGGGCCTAGCCCTGCCGGCGGGCCCCGGAATGAGGGCTGAGGCTCAGCAGGCGCGAAGGTCAGTGGAGTCCACGTGGACCTGAACCTCCTTCTTCCTTTGAGCCTGAGCGCGGCAGGCCGAGCCCGTGGCCGTGAAACGAGGGAACCATGATCGGCACACGCAAGCGCATTGGTGAGATCCTGAAGGAATGGGGTCTCGTCACCGACCAGCAAATCCGGGAGGGGATGGAGCGGCAAGCGAAGAGCGGCCGGAGGCTGGGAGAGATTCTGGTCGGCATGAGCGCGTGCACGGAGACGGACGTCACCAAGGCGCTCGCGCTGCAGTTCGACATGGAGTTCGTGGAACTGGACATCGGGACGATCAACCCGCAGGTGATGGAAATGATGCCCGATGCCATGATGCAGGAGTATCAGATCCTGCCGCTCGACTACCAGGAGGGGCGCCTGAAGGTGGCGATCACCGACCCCCTGGACCTGGAATCGGTGGACGCGATCCGGTTCCGCCTGAACATGGAAGTGGACTGCGTGCTGGCGTCGCGGGAGCAGGTGCGGCACGTCATTTCGAGTTATACCGATCGGACCGAATCGGAGTCGGTGGACTCGATGCTCCAGGAGTTCACGGCCTCGGACGTTCAGTACGAGGACCGCGGCCAGGCGGACGGCGCGCAGCATGCCGAGTCGGCCCCGATTATCCGTCTGGTGCAACTGATTATCACGGAGGCGGTGCGGATGCGCGCCAGCGACATCCACGTCGAGCCGCTTGCCCATCGGCTCCGGGTGCGGTACCGGATAGACGGCGTGTGTCTGGAGCGCGACCCGCCGCCCAAACGTCTCCAGGGGGCCATTACGACCCGCATCAAACTGATGGCCGGCATGCAGATTGAGGAGAAGCGGCTGCCGCAGGACGGCCGAATCCGCATGCGCCTGGACGGCGGGGACCTGGACTTCCGCGTCTCGACCCTGCCGGGGTATCACGGCGAAAGCATCGTCCTGCGGATTCTGCGCCGGGAATCCATCAACTTGGGCCTGGAGGCCCTGGGTTTCCTGCCCGACGAATTCGAGTTGTTCGAGAAGTTGATTGCCCGGCCGAACGGCATCTTCCTGGTCACCGGGCCGACGGGGTCCGGCAAGACGACCACCCTGTACGCCGCCATCAACACGTTGAACACGCCGGACCGCAAGATTATCACGGCCGAGGACCCGGTCGAGTATCACATCGGCGGCGTCAATCAGGTCCAGGTGAACGAGCAGATCGGGCTGACGTGGCAGGCGATCATCCGGGCGATGATGCGCCAGGCGCCGAACATCATTCTCGTGGGCGAGATCCGCGACCTCCAGACGGCGGAGATGGCGGTGCAGGCTTCGCTGACGGGACACCTGGTATTCAGTACACTTCATACCAACGACGCGCCCAGCGCCATCACCCGCCTCATTGATATGGGCGTCAAGCCGTTCCTCGTCGCCAGTTCCGTCCAGGCAATCATGGCTCAGCGGCTCGTGCGCGTCCTCTGCGGGGAGTGCAAGCAGCCCGACGACCACGTGGAACTGGCGACCCTGCGCGGGCTGGGCGTCACGGACGAGCAACTGGCCCAGGCGACGGTCATGCGCCCCGTCGGGTGCCCCAAGTGCCACGGAACGGGCTACCGCGGCCGGATCGGCATGTTCGAACTGATGGTCATGAGCGCGGAAATCAAAGAAATGGCGTTCCAGAGGCGTCCCTTGAGCGAAATCCGCCGGGCGGCCCGGTCGCTGGGCATGCGGACGCTTCTGGAGGACGGCCTGATTAAGTTGATGCGGGGCATGACGACGCTGGACGAGGTCCTGGCGCGGGCTCAGCGGGAGGCGGTCTATGCGTAGCCGGGGCCGGGGCGTTGTCTGGGGCGCCCCCGCGGCGCTACAATAAGACGGGGCTTAGAAAGGAGTTATCTGCATCGTGGTCAAGGAAAGCGCGGGCACTCCCCAGATCGAAAAACTCCTTCAGTTTGTCGTCACCAAGAACGCCTCCGACCTGCACCTGCACGTCGGCCAGCCCCCCACCGTCCGTCTGCACGGACGCCTCAAGCGCCTCCAGACGAAAGTCCTGACGCCCGAAGATACCATCGCCCTGATGCAAAGCATCACACCGGACCGGCACCAGCAGGAACTGGCGGAGGTCGGGTCGGCGGACTTCGGTTTCTCGTTTCAGGACAAGGCCCGCTTTCGCGCGGCGGTTTTCAAGCAGCGCGGGTGCGTGGGCCTCTCGCTGCGGCAGATCCCGAACCGGCTGATGACGCTCTCGGAGATCGGCCTGCCGCCGATCGTCGAGACACTCCTGGGACGGACGCGGGGCCTGTTTCTTGTGACCGGCCCGACCGGCTCGGGAAAGACGACCACTCTGGCCTCCATGATTAACTACATCAACGACAACTTCGACCGCCACATCATTACCGTTGAAGAGCCGATCGAGTACTACCACGACCACAAGCAATCCATCGTCAATCAGCGCGAACTGGGGGCGGATGTCCCCTCGTACGAGGAGGCCATCCGGCGGGCCCTGCGGGCCGACCCCGATGTCATGCTGGTCGGCGAGATGCGCGACACCGCGACGATGGAAGCGGCGATCCGCGCTGCCGAGACCGGCCACCTCGTCTTCTCCACGCTGCACACGACCGGCGCCGCCGGCACCGTCAACCGCATCGTGGACGCGTTCCCCGAGGCGCAGAAAAACATGATCCGCATCCAGTTGTCCACGTCGCTGATGGCGGTCATTTCGCAGACGCTGGTGCCGCGAGTGGACATGCCCGGCCGCATCGCCGCCTTTGAGTTCCTGTGGGTGACGTCGGCGGCCCAGAACATGATCCGCAAAGAAGAATCGTTCCGGTTGGAGTCGGTCATCCAGACCGGACGCAAGTGGGGCATGCAGTTGCTGGACGATTCGCTGTGGGATTTGTACGCGCGGGGCATCATCGCGCCGGAGGAAATGCTGGAACGCGCCGTCCACCGCGACGAACTCGAGCAGAAACTGGTCCAGACGCCTGACGGCCGCAAAGCCCTCAAACGCATCGGCGGGCCGGTGGACGAGGAGGACCTGAAGGCAGTCCAGCGCATGACGTCCGGATGATCCGGGCGCGCCAGACAGAGAGGATTCGGAGTGACCGGAACACCGAAAACCGAGCGTGAGCCGGGCCGGTCTGGCAGGAAATCTGCTGCGGCCGGACAGGCGCCTCCCAAGGCGGCGGCTGATCCCGAAACCATCATGCGCCAGAAGCCCCTCGGCCAGGTGTTGCTGGAGATGGGCAGGATCACCCAGGAACAGTTGGACGAGGCCCTGGCGATTAAGAAGAATCGCGGCGGGGCGATCGGCGCGGTCCTGGTGGACCTGGGCTATTGCGAGCCGACCGACATCTCCGGCGCCCTGGCTGTCCAGGCCGGCATGCGGCGGGTGAACCTCGATGAACTGGAGATCCCGCCCGAGATCATTGACAAGATGGACGCGATGACGGCCCGCAGTTACGGCGTCGTGCCAATCGAGTTTGATGCCGGGCGCCTGACCGTCGCCATGGCCGACCCGACGAACTTCCGCGCTCTCGACGAACTCCACATGCTCCTGGACTACGAGATCACGGGGGCGATGGCGGAGCCCTCCGCCCTGGTCCGCACGCTGGACAAGTACTACGCCCAGGCCGAGAGCGTCGAATCGGTCATCAGCCAACTGGACCAGACGGCCGAGTGGATCCGCGAGGAAGGCGAATCCTTCGACCTGGAAGACATCCGGGCCATGACCGAGAGCCAGCCGGTCAAGAAACTCCTCAACCTGGTGCTCCTCCAGGCGATCCGCGACAAGGCCTCCGACATCCACTTCGAGCCGTTCGAGGACGAGTTCAAGATGCGGTACCGGATTGACGGCGTGCTGTACGAGATGGTGCCTCCGCCGAAGCACATCGCGCTAGCCGTTGCGAGCCGCATCAAGGTCATGGCCAACCTGGACATCGCCGAGCGCCGCCTCCCCCAGGACGGGCGTATCGAGTTGAACGTGGGCGGCAAGCCGGTGGACCTGCGCATCAGCGTCCTGCCGACCATGTTCGGCGAGAGCGTCGTCATGCGCGTGCTGGACCGATCCCAGGTCGCGCTGGACATCACCAAACTGGGCCTGCGGCTTGACGAGCAGCAGGTCATTGACGATTTGATCCACCTGCCGAACGGCATCGTCATCGTGACCGGCCCGACGGGCTCCGGCAAGACGACGACCCTGTACTCGGCGCTGTCGGCCATCAACAAGGTTGAATCCAAGATCATCACCACCGAAGACCCGGTCGAGTACGACATCGAGGGCCTCATCCAGGTCCAGATCAACCCGGACATCGAGTTGACGTTCGGGCGGTGCCTGCGCCACATTCTGCGTCAGGACCCGGACGTCATCCTGGTCGGCGAGGTCCGCGACCTGGAGACCGCGGAAATCGCCATCCATTCCTCGCTGACGGGGCACCTGGTTTTCTCCACGCTGCACACCAACGACGCGCCCACCGCCATCACGCGCCTGCTGGACCTCGGGCTGGAGCCGTACCTCGTCACCGCCACGCTCGAGGCGGTCGTCGCCCAGCGCCTCGTTCGCCGCGTCTGCACCAGCTGCCGCGGCGAGTTCGAGCCCACCGAGGAAATGCTCTGGGAGTTGGGCCTGACGCCCGAAGAGGTCCGCGGACGCACTTTCTTCTTCGGCAAGGGATGCGACCAGTGCAACAACACGGGCTACCGCGGCCGAACCGGCATCTTCGAGATCATGCATCTGGACGAAGTGCTCCAGGACCTGATCCTCAAGCAGGCTTCCACCAACGTTTTGAGGGAAGAGGCGAAGAAGCGCGGCATGCGGACGCTCAGGGACAGCGGCCTGCTGGCCATTTACGACGGGACGACGACCATCGAAGAGGTGATTAAGGCCACCGCCCTGGAGTAGGGCGGACGGAAGGAGAATCGCCATGCCGGTTTTCCAGTATGAAGCAATGGACGCGAGCGGCAAGGAAGTGCGCGCGGAGGTGGATGCCCCGAACCAGGAGGATGCGGTCTCCAGAATCCGCGCCCAGGGACAGTTCCCGACGCACATCCGCGTCAAGGGCCGAGCGCCGCGCGCCGCCGCAGGGCCCAAGAAGGGGGGCAAGTCCTTCGCCTTCGGACGCGTCAGCATGAAGCAACTGACGCAGTTCACGCGCCAGATGTCCGTCCTCCAGGACGCCGGCCTGCCGATCTTGCGCAGCCTGCGCATCCTCGAGGGCCAGACCAAGCCGGGAACCCTCAAGAACTCCCTCCAGGACGTCATCGAGGACGTGGAGGGCGGCTCGACGCTGTCCGAGGCAATGGAAAAGCACCCGAAGGCATTCGACCGCCTCTATGTCCACACGGTCCGCGCCGGGGAAGCGGGCGGCGTGCTCGACCAGATCCTGCGAAAACTGGCGGAGTTCATGGAAAAGGCCATGGCCCTCAAGCGGCGCGTCGTCGGCGCCATGGTCTATCCGGCCATGGTCATCGGCATCGCGATGATCATCCTGTTTGCCATCGTGAAATGGATCGTCCCGCGGTTTATTGATATCTTCGAGAAGTTTAAGATCCCCAAACTGCCGCTCCCAACGAGGATCCTCATGGGCGCCTCCGATTTCGTCGCGGATTACGGCTACCTGCTGCTCCTTGTGCCGGTCCTTATCTATGGTGTCCTGCGCCTCCTGCGGGCGAGCGTGAGTGGCCGGTACTTCCTGGACTGGATTAAGATGAACATCCCCATTGTGGGCGGCATTGTGAACCGGACGGCGGTGGCGAAGTTCGCGCGGACGCTCGGGACGCTCATCGCCTCAGGCGTTCCGATTCTGGAGGCCCTCAACATCACACGCGAGACGGTCGGCAACGCCGTCGTCGCCCGCGCCCTCGGCCACGTCCACGACTCCATCCGCGAGGGCGAAAGCATCGCCGGGCCCCTGCGCCAGAGCGGCATCGTGGACCCCATTGTCGTCAACATGGTGGACGTCGGCGAGGAAACCGGAGAACTCGACAAGATGCTTATCAAGGTCGCCGACACCTACGACGAGGAAGTGGACCACCTCGTCGGCAGCCTCGTCAGCGCCATGGAGCCGTTGATGATCGTCTTCCTGGGCGGCACGATTGGCTCAATCGTCATCGCCCTCTTCATGCCGCTGGTTGAACTCATCCAGCAGGTCGGCAGGACATGAGTCACGGAGAGGGCCGCATGAATGCCCGTCAACCAACACGCGGTTTCACGCTCGTCGAACTGATGGTGGTCATCGCTATCATCGGCCTGCTGATGACGCTGATCGTCCCGGCCGTCACCAAGGCCACCCAGATGCTCCTGACCGCTCGCACCGAGCGGATGCTCCACGACATCGGCATGGGCCTGGACGCCTTCTACGCCGACTTCAAGTGCTATCCGCCGAGCGACCCCCATGACGACTCAAACCCTGAGAGCGCCAAGTTGGCGAGCGGGGCGGCTAACCTGGCCCTTTTCCTCCGCGGACCGGTCGGACGCGGGTGGGGCACGACGGCCGGCGGGCTGATGCCTTTCGGCGGGCGGGCCCAGCGGGCTTACGGACCGTACTACAGCACCGAGGAATCCCTGATTGCCTACGACGCCGACGGCGTGCTGGCCGGCTTCCTCGACCCGCTCGAGCCGTCGGGTCTGAACCTCGACGACAAAATCGTCGGCCGGATCCTCTATTTTCTGCCCCACCCTTACTACGTTACCCTCGCAGACGGCACAAAGGACGCGCCCTTCTTTGACTCCACGGACAATCCGGACAATCCGGACAATCCGGCCGGAGGCCCTACCAAGCAGGCCTATATGGGCTACGCGAACCCGGCCCATTTCAACTGTAGCGTGGCGGATTTCAGCGAAATCGAGTCGGAGTCCGTCGTGAGGAGCGGGACGAAGCGGTATCTGCTCGTCTCGCCGGGGTTCGACCGCCGATACGGTCGGGTGTACCAGGACGCCGATGGAGTGAAACCGGACATTGACGGGACCGCCGAGGGGGCAACCCGTGATGATATCTGGTATGCGCGCTAAGCCCGTGCTGCACGAAAGGAGAGGACGGTCATGAAAACAGCGGCTCCTGCAAGACGCGGGTTCACGCTCATCGAGTTGCTCGTCGTCATGGGCATCCTGGGCCTCCTGGTCATGCTCCTGATGCCGGCGGTCAACTATGCCATCCTGGTGGCGTACCGTGTCGCGACGCAGCAGACCATCGGCCGCATCGAGGCCGGCCTTGCCGGGTTCCAGGCCGATTTTGGCTGCTACCCCCCGAGCGATTACCTCCACGAGTTCGGCCGGGGGACCGGGTACGCCACGGTGCGCGGCTATGAGAACCTTGCCGAAGGCCTCTGCGGGCCGGCGGGCACCGGCTGGGGAGCTAACACCGGAGGGAACAATGTCCCCTCCGGCGGAACGAGCACCGATGCCTTCGGACCCTACTTCGAGGGCGGCACCCCAGGAGCCATCAACGATGCGTTCAAACCCTCGATGGCCATCCTCTATTATCGGTATGAGCCGGCTAGAAATCCCCCCTTCGACTTCTTCGACAACAAAGACATGGGATTCACCCAGGCCAGCTTCTTGAACCTCCTTGTCAAGCGGCCCGGTTCCGGGCAGTATGTCCGAACCGATTACGTTCTCATTTCGGCCGGCCCGGACCGGAGGTTCGGGTACTGGGTGGGCCCCGACGTCAACGGTAATTACACGGCGGCCACCAATTACACCGGCGCCTATTGCGATGATGTTACGAACTTCAAGTACGAATAACGCAGGAGGGGCGATTGCCATGAGACGCGCTAGCCTGGCGCCGGACTCCCCCCGCCTTCGCCAAGGCTACGGCGGACAGGCCGGCGGGCAAACACGCCGTGCCTTTACCCTGGTCGAGTTGATTACGGTGATGGCGATTATGGCGGTGCTGGTGGCGATGATTATGGGTGCGGCCAAAGGGATTCAGGAGCAGCAGCGGGTGACCGCCACGCGCGAGATGCTCCACGGCCTTAAGGCCGCCCTCCAAAACTATGCCGACGCCTACGTCGGAAAGTACCCGGGGATTCCTGCCTGGGATCCGGTCCCCCACGACGGCCCGATGAGAGACGTGACCACGACCGGCGGGTTCAACGAGTGGAAGGTCCTCTTCCCGGGAACGCCGCAGGTGGTCCCCTCGTCTTCGTGGGAGTACTACGAAGAGGCGATCCTCTACGCCGCCCTGATGAGCCCCCTTCGCGGCGGGCCGTTCGCCCGAGCCCTGGCCGGACGCACCGTCGTCCGCGCCGACGGCAGCAATCAGTTCGCCCTCTTTGCCGACGGATGGGGACGGCCCATCGTCTATAACTATAACGCGGGGGAACTGATGCTCCGGTCCCTGGGGTCTGACCCCGAGAAGGACAATGATGACATCACCTACTATGTGCTCCAACCCAGCGGCAGTTAGGCCGGTGCGCAAGTCGGCGCTCATGCGGCGCCCGGGGTTCACCCTCACGGAACTCCTGGCGGTCCTTGGCATCGTGCTGATTGTCGTGGTGGGGAGCCTGAGCGTCTGGCTGTCCCTGGCCGGCAGCGCCGGCCCCAGCCGCGCCGCACCCGTCGTCCAGGCCATGCTCAATGGCGCCCGCGACTATGCCGTCTCCAACGGCAAGTACGCGCGCGTCGTCTTCCGCAACGACCTGACCGAAGCCGACAGCGGGACCCAGATGTTCTTCCAATACTACAAGGACGCTGGCGCCCCGACGGACTCTTCGAAGTGGGCGGATGTGCCGGCGCGCGGCGGAGAGCCGGCCGGACGAAATATCTTTGTCCTCAGGGATCTCCCCAACTCGTTTCCGACCGCGCCGACCGGCGTCGGCGCGGACAGGGTGCAGGCGTGGGAAGCGTATCGTGCCGAGGTGTGCGACGACCTCACCGGACATGCTTTCAGCGGCGTGCAAGGTGGATACATGACAGAGAGCGCCGACTTCAAGAGCGGTTCGCCCGGCCAGGACGAGTTCTACGTCACGTTCTCCCCCACGGGGGTGCTCGCGCTGGACTCTCAACTTCCGATCGGGGATTCCAGCCCCCTCGTTTTGGTTATTATCCAACTGGCCGGCCAGCGCGTCGGCGAGTACGAGTTCTACGTCCTGAACGCCAACACGGGGACGCGCCTGGTGTTCGACTAGCGGCCGCAGCGCGCCTTATTTAGAAAAAGGGGACGGGAGCCTTTTGCCGGGACGGCCCTTCGGGTGCTTCGCACAAAAGGCTCCCGTCCCCTTTTCCCTTGGGGACGACCGGTTGCACGAACTTTCCCTGGCCCAGGCCGTGTGGCGTCAAGTCGGCGGCGAGATGGAAAAGCACGCCGGCGCTTGCCTCGTCGCGCTCGATGTGACGGTTGGCGTGTTCAGCGGCGCGGACCCCGAGGCCTTCGAGTTTGCCCTGCGCCTCCTGGCCGAGGACTCGCCGTGGCCCGACGCCGAAGTGCGTCTCCGCACCGAGCCCGTCCGTCTCCTCTGCCGCACCTGCGCGCGTCGCTACGAGACCGAGACGCTCGACCTGGCGTGCCCCGGCTGCGGCGGGTATGATGTCGAAGTGACCGGCGGGCGCGACCTGAGGCTCGAGTCCCTCGAAATCCAGGTCGCACCAGGCGACTCGACCGGGCGAGAAGACGATGGCGAAACGCATCCCGCTTGAAAAAAAGGTCCTGTCGGAGAACGATCGGCTGGCATCCGAATTGGCCGAACGGTTTGCCGCGGCGCGCGTGCTCGCCGTCAACCTCCTCTCCAGCCCGGGCGCAGGGAAGACCAGTCTCCTGGAAGAGACGGCCCGCCGGCTGGGAACGGAACTCCGCCTGGCGGCCGTCGAGGGCGACCTCGCCACCGACCGCGACGCCCGGCGCCTTCGCGCCGCGGGCCTCCCCACCCGCCAGATCAACACCGGCCGCGGGTGCCATCTGAACGCCCGCCAGGTCGCTGACGCCCTCCGCGACTTTGACGGCGACGGTCGGGCGCTGGACCTGGAAACCCTCGACATCCTCTTCATCGAGAACGTGGGGAACCTGGTGTGCCCGGCCCAGTTTCATCTGGGAGAGCGGCGGCGAGTGGTTGTCTCGAGCACCCCCGAAGGCGATGACAAGCCCCTGAAGTACCCCGTGG
>DATKUU010000136.1:0-10533 GCA_035530455.1 Phycisphaerae bacterium
AAGGCGTTCCGCGAGGCGGGCATCCCCACCACGACCGCACCGAACAACCTGCCCGCCGCCGGGGCGAGCAGAAGCAGCCAAGAGGACCAGACGGATGACGGAAATGAAGACGAACAAGACGACTGAGACCCCGGCGTCAATCGAGGCCGGGAGCGAGGCCGGGAGCGAGGCAAGGCCCAACACCGGCCGCGACAGGGCCCTGCTCGACTGCCTGCTGCAGACGACCTGGGCCATGGAGCCGCGGACACTCGAACGGCTCAGCGAGGTCCTGCTGAGGCACCGAGACGGGATCAGACTCTCGGCCGAGCAGATCGAGCGGATCGCCGCGGCCGGCAAAAAGACGCCCGCCACCAAACGAACCTACCAACTCGACGGGGCGACGGCCGTTATCGCCATCCACGGCGTGATAGAAAAACACGCCACCGCCGTCGCCGACATCTCCCTGGGCGCCGGGACGAGCGTCGATGAGATATCCGCCCAGCTCCACCAGGCGAACGCCGATGAGAAGGTCCGCGACATCCTGCTGCATATCGAGAGCCCCGGCGGGTCCGTGGCGGGCATCGCCGACCTGGCCGACGAGATATACGCCGCCAACGCGGTCAAGCCGGTCACCGCCTTCGCCGACGACCAGGCGGATTCCGCCGCGTACTTCCTGGGCTCCCAGGCCAGCCGGTTCTACGCCAATCAATCGGCGGAGGTCGGGGCAATCGGCGTCTACGCCGTGCTGCTAGATTCGTCCCGGGCGGCGGAAAATGCGGGGCTGAAGGTCCACGTGGTCAAGGCCGGCGAGTTCAAGGGCGCCGGCGTGCGGGGAACGCACATCACCGAAGACCAACTCGCCGCCTACCAGGATGAGATAGACGCCCACTATGAGATGTTCGTCGCCGCCGTCGCGCGGGGCAGGGGGATTGCCATCGAGGCCGCCCGCACGCTGGGCGACGGGCGAGTCCATATCGGCCTCCGGGCCGTCGAGGCCGGACTGATCGACGGCGTGAAGACCTACCGCCAGGCCCTTACCTCAGCCAAGCCGACCGCACGCGCCGGCGGCGCCAAGGGCGCAAAGGCCGAGGGCGCACAGACCGAGAGCGGATCAACCGAGAACTCCCCGCCGAGCGGCGGTTCAACGGATACCCGAGAAAACCAACCCAAACGTAAGGAGCACAACGAGATGAGTGATCAAGAGAAAGAGATCGACGCCGCCGTCGAAAAGGCCAAGCAGGCCGAGCGAGAACGCATGGCGGGGATCGAGGCCGCACTGGGCGGCGTCGAGGGGCTGGAGGCGGTCCGAGAAAGGGCCCTGACCAGCGACATGACCGTCGAGGCCGCCAAGGCCGAGGCCTATGACGCCCTCCTGAAAGCGACGGCCAAGCAACTCGCCCGCCGGGATGAGGAGATACAGACCCTCGCGGACGAAAACGAAAAGCTCACCAGGGTCCTCGGCGCCAAGGGCGTGAAGGCCTCCGAGCTGGCGGGTTACGAGGCATCCGACCAGCAGCGGGCGGAGGCTGATGCCGACGGGACCGGCGGCGGGAGCGACGACGGCAAGGCAGCTACCTACGACGCCCGCGTCAAGGCGCTCAGGGCAGAGGGCAAGACCAAGGGGGAGGCCTACATGGCCGCCGCCAGGGAACTGCCCAAGAGCCACGAGGTCTGGATCAAGACGCAGTAGCACGTGTGGGCCGTCGCCAACGGTTCAGGGATGCACAACCAAGGAAGCTTGAAAGGTTTAAGGAGAAACCAAAATGGCATATCGAAACGAAGGGCCGTTCACGCTGACCTCCGGCGAGGCCCTGGTCGCAGACCGGCTGGTGCTGCTCTCGTCGAGCACGGCCAAGTACGCCGACGGCGGCGAAGAGCCGGTCGGCATCACCACCGAGGCGGTGGCCACCGCCACCCCGGTAGCCTGTGAGTGCCTTAACGGCTCCGTCCGTAAGGTGACCGCCTCCAAGGCGATCTCCGCCGGAGCCGCGATCTACGTGACCACCGACGGGAAGGTGTCCGACGCCGCGGTCGGCAAGCAGATCGGCATCGCCCTCCAGGCCGCCACCGCCGACGGCGGGCGGATCGCCGCCATCATCTGGGGTCCGCGAGGGGGAAATGACGCCCTCTCGGCCCGCGGCCGGAACATCGAGTTCTTCGACGATTTCTTCACCTACGACGACACCGCGACCGTGGGCGACTACGTCGAGGTCCACGACGGGACGCCCGCCACCGCGGCGACCGACGCGGCCGGCGGCGTGTTCTCCATGGCCTGCGGGGCCACCGACGAGAACGAGACCTACGTCTCGTCGATGCACGAGGTCTTTAAGTTCACCACCACCGAGATGCTCTGGTTCGAGGCACGCGTCAAGCTCACCGAGGCCGCCACGGACGACGCCAACATCATCGTCGGCCTCTCCGACACCGTCGCCGCCGACAGCATGCTGGACGCCGGGGCCGGGCCGATGGCCAGCTACGACGGGGCGGTCTTCTTCAAGGTCGATGGAGGGACGGTCTGGCAGTTCGAGACCTCCAACGCCGCGACGCAGAAAACGCTCACCAGCGCCGGGGCCTTCACGGATGGGGCCTGGACGAAGCTCGGATTCCTCTACGACTACAACGACGGCGTGACCGCCAATGTGACCCCGTTCGTCAACGGCGTGGCGGGAACGGCCCAGACCCTGACCATCGCGGGGCTGGAGGAGATGCACATCCTCCTGGGCGTCAAGGCCGGCGGCTCCAACGCCGAGACCCTGCTGGTGGACTACGTCCACGTGGTCACCGAGCGGTAAGAGTTTGGATAAGAACCCGACAGACACCTGCGAAATGGATTTCGCAAGAGAAAGTGAAGGAGCACGACTATGGGATTACGACCTGAAAGCGGCGTGACGCTGCGGCAGGACCTGAGCGCCGTGGCGTATGAATACGCCGATGAGGTAGCACGAAGAAGCTTTATCGGCCAGCGGGTCGCCCCGCTGTTTGGAGTTGCCCAGGATGAAGCGGCCTATCCGATCATCTCGCGTGAGAACTTCCTGAAGCCGGAAACCGACGCGCGCGCAAACGATGGAACTTACAACTTCATCGACGGGCAATTCGGGTCCGGGACATATAAGTGCGAGGAACACGGCCTCAGCAGCCTGCTCGATGACCGGCGGAAGAAGAAGTATCGGAACTTCATCGATTTCGAGGAGGCCGATACCCGAATGCTTGTGCACAAGCTTCTGCTCAATCACGAGCGGCGGGTGGCAAGCATGGTGATAAACGCGACTACCTTCACGGCCCACGCGCCGGCGACTGTCTGGTCGACCAGCGCCAGCGCGACGCCGACTACGGACATCGAGACGGGCCTGCAGACTATTCGGCAGGGCAGCGGAATGCCCCCCGAAACGGTGTCGCTGATCCTGAGCCACACCGATTTCGTGGAGATGTGCAAGACCACGGATGTGCTGAATCTGGTGAGCTATACATTCAGCGCCAACCAGGGCGTTCGCCCGGCCATCCTCAAGCCGATGCATATCGCGACGATCCTCGGGATCAAGGAAGTGCTCGTGGGCGTTTCGGCTTACGACACGACCGAAGAGGGCGTAGCGGTGTCGGCGTCGGGCGTTTGGGGCACCGGATACGCCATGCTGGCCGTTCTGGCGGACAGCGCCGATCAGCCGCTGGAATTGCCCAGCGCGTTCCGAACGATGCTCTGGACTGAAGATTCGCCGGAATTCCCGGTGATGGAACGGTATTACGATAACGACCGCCGTGGCGAGGTGCTGCGGGCGCGACTCGACAGCGACGAGGTGCTTACCGCAGATGCGAACCTGCTGACGTATCTGCTCAGCACATAGAAAAAGGACTTCCGTTGCCGTGGCCCCCAGGCGGGCGGGTGGAATGGACGCCCCCGCCCGCCAAAAGGGGCATGGACTGGGAGCCAACAAAGGCGCATTGGAAAGGGCGAAGTGATGAAAGACTTCTGGCACGAAATTACGAGCAAGCTGCTGGACCACAGCCGCTACACGATAATCGGGACCGTTCTCGGCCTGATGCTCGCAGGCGGCTTTCTGGGCTTTGCCGGCTGTCAGTCGCGGACGTATGGCCTGTTCGGCGAGAAGGTGACGCGCGTCGAGCTGGCGAAGGAAGTAATCAGGGCCGATACCGACCTGGCGGGAAAGCGGGCCGATATTCTAGCGGCCACCGCCGTTCTCAATGCCGAGGTTGCAGAGAGGAATCAACTCGCGGCGGCGGCGAGTGAGGACCTTGACCGGCAAGACGCGCTGAAGGTGGAGTTGGTCAACGCCGTATCGTTGGTCGGTACGCAACTGGCGAGCGGGTCGCCCGTGAATTGGGTGGGCCTGATTCCGATGGCGACGACGCTTCTGCTTGGCGCCGCGGTCGGCGGTATTGGTGTGGACAATGTTCGCAAGGGCAAGCTGCTGAACAATGGCGGTACGCCCCCGCCGGCGGAACCTACTGCGTAACTATGGCAGGTGCACCGCATGGACTTGGCCTGGTGCGAATGGCTGATGGCGTTCTGCGAGCGGGAGACAATCGACTTCGATACGGCCGTCGAAAGACTCCGCGACTCGGAGACCTACCTGCTGGCACACAGCCAATTCATTGCCGGGGCCTCCGACCGCGTGCTCGACAACCTGCTCCTGCGAGCGGCGATCGAGAAGGACCTGGTGCGACCAAAACAATGAAAGGGGCGGATAATGGCCGCTGAGACGGATCCATCCATCAAGGTGCCGCTGGATAGGTGGGTCGAGCAGATCGCCGATCGGGCCGCCGAACGGGCCGCGCGAAAGGTGATCGACGACCATGAAAAGCGATGCTCCATCTTCAGCGTCAAGACCAAGGTGGATCAGCACGATACGCAATTGAACAAGCTGGAAAAGAACTGGGCCTGGCTGCTGGGCGTGATGGTCGGATCGGGCATGGTCGGGGGGGCGGCCGGCGGGTGGCTGAGCAGCCTGTTCAATTGAGAAAACAGAGACGATGGGCACCATACAAGAGACGCTCGCGACGGACCTGGGCACGATCTTCGGAAGCCAGGAGATCACCGACGAGGCGACCTATACCCCCTCCGGCGGGGAGCCCGTGACCATCCAGGCCCTGCTGGCACCCGAGCGAGATGACTACCGCAACGACGAGCAGGCCGAATACCTCGTCCGCAACCGCGAGTGCACGATACTCACCGACGCCGATACGGGCGTGGCCGCGCCGGCGCGGGAAGATACGGTCACCATCGGCTCGACCGTATGGGCGGTCGAGCAGGTTATCGAGATCGGACCCGGCTGGGCTCAACTGCTGCTGGTCAGCCGAGGCCGAAAACGCCTGGCCGGAAACGATGCGATTATGGACCTGCCTTAGAAAGAACGCCCAAAGATGACCGTCTCGGCAAGCAATATCTTCTCCAAGCCGCTGGACCACATGCGAACGCTGCTGAGCCACTGCGAGAGCTTCCAGGCGTGGGTGGGGGTCACGGGAGACGACCTGGGCGAGGCGGCGGGCATCGCCGCGGCCGCCGCACGCATCCACCTGATCGAATTCGCCGAAGACCCGACCGCCACCAAGGCCGCGCGGGCGGCGACCCGGCCGCTGGTGGTGATCGGCTGGTCGGGCCTGACCGCCCGACCGGACCGCGAACCCGCCGGATACTTCCACCACGAGGGCGACCTGCTGGCCACCTTCGAGCAGGTCGAGCCCGCCGGAGACGGCATCTCCACGCAGACGGACAAGTGGCTGACCTTCGCCAATACCGTCGGGAGCATCCTCGAAGAGGCCGAGAGTCTCTCGGGGACCGCCACCTACCTGCACCTGGGCGGCTGGCGGAAGGGGCTGGGCCCCGGGCGAGTCAGCGAGACCGACGAGGCCGGCGGGGAACTGGCGCTCTATCAGGTCAATATCGAATTCCAGTGGTCCGAAGGGTGAGGCCAAACCGTGCGGATGAGCGTTGAAATAACCTACCGGGGCGACGCCGAGGTGATGAAGAAGGAGCTCGGCCCGATCGTCAACGCCGCCCTGGCCCAGGCGATCGAAGAGTGGCACGAAAGGACGCTGCCCAGGCACTTCCAGCCGTCGGCGGCGGGACGATACCACTACAAGGCCCGCACGGTCGCCTGGAAGAAACACAAGCGCAAGAAGGTGGGGCACGACAACCCGCTGGTCTACACCGGGGACCTGAAGCGAGAGGTCACCCGCATGATCGAGATAAAGACGCTCAAGACCAAGCCTTCGGCCACCGGAAAGATGCGGGGGCCGCGATACCTGCACATGACCCCCAGCGCCAATTACCGCCACAACTACGCCGCGGAACTGTTGGCGATGACCCGCGCGGAGACCGCCGCCATGGCCCGCCGCGTCGATCAGATCGTCACCAAGGCGCTGAATAACCTGAAAGAGACGCGAACCGTCAGAGTCGCGTAAGGAGCGATCAAGATGAGCACCGACCGAGCAACCATCTCCCTGGTCGATATCACCACGCCGAATCTCACACTCGGCGGGATCACCGCCTACAGCCTCAACCCGGGGCTCAATACGCTTATCGCCGCCGGCGGGGGGGTGGTGGACCCGACATTCTCGGCCCTGATGACCGCCGGGACGGTCTTCTCCTTCACCAGCCGGGATATAGGCACGCTGCTGGCCGCCGCCGGGATCGCCGGGGCCGAGGCGACCACCGTCGTGGCCTTCCTCCAAAACCTCGCCGCCTACGGGACACGGGGCGGGGCGAGCCTGCATACCAAGATCACCATCGGCAAGGCCTTCCTGGTGCCGCGAACGCTGACGGCCACCGCCGGCGGGGAGGCGACGATCAGCTACGATGTGATCGCCATCTCCGCCGACGGGACCACCGCGCCGATCGCCGTCCTGGCCTCCCAGAGCCTCACCGCCGGGGGGGGGACCTCGGCGGCCTTCACCGCCGGGCCGTGCAGTATCAACGGGACCGCCCTGACCGTGGCGAGCATTACCGTCGATTTCGGCCTGGACGTCCGGCCAGTCATCGACGACGCCAATGTCTATCCGACCTCGGCCTACATCGCCAATCGGCGCCCGACGATCAGCATCAGCAGCCCGGACATGGCCGCACTGGCCACGATCACCGCGGCGGGCGTTGTCCAGTCGGCGACGGACAGCGTGGTCTACTTCGCCCAACTGGAAGAGGGGGCCACGCGGAAGGCCGGCAGCACCCATATCTCCCTGACCGTCGACGACGGGCGGATCGAGATCGGCAGCCTCAGCGGGTCCGACGGGGAGCCCGTCGGCAGCGAGATCGTCATCAAACCGATCTCCGACGGGACGGCCGCCATCATGGCCGTCGACGTCGCCGCCGCACTACTGTAAGGATTGAAGGAACCAACGAGTGGGCCAGATGATCTACTTCATCCCGAACGTTCCGGCCGTCCCGCCGGAGATGCTCGCCGACCTGGGGCTGGACGCCGTTATCGGTTCCGTCAGCCAGGGTCCGATAACCAACGGGCCGGGCGGGGCCGGCGGCATCCTGCTGGCAGCCGCCGCGGGGCCGAAAACGCCCCTGAAATACGACGCGGCGTGGCGGTGGGCCCCGGATAGCCCGGCCAAACGATATTACCTCGGCTACGACCCCGACAACCGGCCCGGACCCGCCGACCTTGTTCGCTCGCGATCCGACATCGTGGGCGGCAAGCCTGTCCAACTGGCCGACGGCAACCAGTGGCTCACTCCCATCGCCCGGTTCCACGCCGGCGGGACGCAACTGCCGGTGCGAATAGGCAAAGACGCCGAGACGGGCGAACGGAACTACCGCGTCGAGGCGGCCTACATGGGCCTCTGGGATGCGGCGGGCGATGTCTTTACCGACAACCTCCGGGCACTGGGCGAATATGTGGCCCAACAGACCGGCCAGCAACCGCCCGAGAAGGCGCCGGAGCCGATGAGCGGCGAGCGACGCATCGAGATCGCCGCCATGGCCCTGGGCGTCAACTACCGCCTGGGCGTTAACGAGGTCGAGACGCTGGAACTGCTCTCAGACCGCCACGTCAGCGATGTGCTCGGCGTCCTGGCCGATATCGACAGCTGGCTGGAGCTAGGCAAAGGAGCGCTAAAAAAAAATGCCCCAGCCGACGACGGATTGAGCACGAACTCTGGCGACGAGGACTGATGGCCGACTACCGACCAACCTGGGCCGATGTGAAGCGAGTGATGAAAGAGGCTTGAACCATGGGCGATGTGATCTTTCGAATGTCCGCCGATGAGGGGAAGGCCGTCCAAGGCTTTCTAAAGCTCAACGACGCCCAGAAGAAGGTGGAAGAAGGCTTCAAGCGGACGGGGCGGGCCTCGCGTGACGCGGGCGGGCATATCAACCGCAGCATGTCCAGCGCCACGCGCGAGGCCGGGCGGTTCATCGGGGCGGTCACGGGTATCGGGGGGGCCGTGGGGGCTGTGGCGGCTGTGGCAGCCCAACTGCGGCGGGAATTAGAGAACCTCCAACAGCGGCAAAAGGCCGCCGCAGACCTCCAGCGCAGCGTCGCCGATATCCGGGCTGAGGTGATGTTCAACAAACCGGGCGATATTTCAGCACAGCGGGTGGATGAACTCGTCGGGAGATTATCGAGCCAATATCAGGTGCCGCCCCAACGGATGTATGGGGCGGTGGGCGGTCTGCTCTCGGCCAAGGGTGGTCTTGCCTGGCCGACCTTTGCCGGCGGGATGGAGCAGGTCGCCCGCCTCGGCCAGGTCGGCGGGCCTAATATGGATCTACAGACGCTCGGCGGGGCGATGCTGGATATCATGCGGGTCACCGGCGGAACGGATGCGGGCGGGGCTTATGGATGGCTGCGACAGTTTGGGGCCGCGAGCCGTATCGTCAGCCCGCAAAAACAGGCACGGGCCCTGCCGCCGGTGATATCGGCCGCCGGGGGCTATGACTGGACGCCCGAGCAGGCCGCCGAACTCTTGGCCTATCTTACCCAGGCGTCCGGGGATGTGATGGGAGAGTCGTCCATGACGGGGGCGATTACGTTCATGGGGAACCTCCAGAAGGCCCGGACGCAGGCGGGGGCGCTGATACCCCAGCGAATCGGCGACAAGATCATGTATCGGCCGCTACAAAAGAGGGGTCCGGCCGCTCTGAAGGAATTACAGGACTGGGCCGCCACGGCCCCCGCCGATCTGCGTGATTTGCTATGGGCGAAACTGCCCGGCGAGGCCAAGGTCAAGGGCGGGTTGCAAGGCCTGATCGCCCGGGAGCCGGGGGCCATCGCCGGCTACGAGGCTGCTCAGCGGGCTATCTCGGCGCCGGGGGCGCCCGGCGTGGGAGCCGTCGGAGAGGAATACTTCAAGGCCGTCGCGGCGGGCCGAGGCGAGCCGGTCCGGGCCGTCGGCTGGGCGGGGCAGAGCTACGTCGAGCAAATGCAACTGACGAGCCCCGAGGCGATGGCCGGGGCCGTGCGAACGGAAGCGGAGAATATCCTTACCGCCACGCCGGGGATCGGGGCGTTTGACCGGCGGATGGGGATGTGGAAGACGAATATCACGACCAATTTCGGGCGCCGGGACCCCGTGGAGGGGTATATCGAGTTGTTGCGAGGGTATCAGGGAGAGTTCCAAAGCGGCCAGCGCATGGGGCGAATGGCAGAAATGTCGGGCGAGGAGATGGTTATGCTGGGGCTCAGCCGCCGGGGGCCCCGACCCATGGAGCCGACGGAACGGGGTTTGGATATCGCCGAGCGACTGGGGAAGGTGATTGATCGATGGGAGCGGGTGGTCGAACGGATGGATCAGGCCACCGACCCCGCCGGCGGCTACGTGGTCAGCCCGGAGGGCGGGCAATATAGCCCGGCGAGGTGAGCGATGGCGCGAACGATCGGAGCGTTGAGCTTCACGGGCATGAACGGCGGACCCGGCGGGTCCGGAGAGATGCTCGAAATATCCGACCGCGTCGGTGTCGATGGCCAACGCGCCCGAAAGGTCGGCAGCCGAATCGCCGAGGCGTCAATCCAAACGGTGGCGTTTGTGGCCACCGCCAGCATAGCGGCCACGCTGAACAGCTACCTCGCCGTTAAGGGCACGGTGGTCACCATCGTCGACGCCCATAACGTCTCCTGGTCCAACTGCACCGTCCTGGACGTCCGCTGGCGGCCTGAGGCATGTATCCATGAAGGAACGGCCAAGGTGCGCATCACCGCCTGGTGGGTGATTAAGTAATAGGAATTCAAAAGGTAATGGGTATACAGGCCGAATCAGCACGGGCGACCATCCGCTGGCCACGCCAGCAGGAGGTTCCGCCGGCCGGGAGCTTCAACGTCTACAAAAACGACGGGGCGGGGGGAGAGATCGACTACGACACGCCCGTCAACCTCCGGCCTATCGCCGCCTGGGGAGCCGGGGCGGAAGGAAAAATCGGATTCGGCATCGGGAGGTTCGGCGAAAACGCCTTCGGCCTCGACGGGCCGGGAATCGGGTTCGGACTCGGCTGCTTCGGACTCGGCTACTTCGGCATCGGCGCCGACTGGGTGAGCTTCACCACGCCGCCCCTGGCCGATGGGACCCCGCCACTTGACGATGAGGCCTACGAATTCGCCGCCG
>DATKUU010000137.1:0-7040 GCA_035530455.1 Phycisphaerae bacterium
GTGCCCCAGTTCGTTGGCCTTGGCCTTGATGGAGACCGAGGTCTGGCTCATGCGCTGGGCGAGGGCCTTGAGGCTTTCGAGTTGCCGCTTTTCGTGCTCGGCCCGCTGAGCCCGTTCTTTTTCGATGCGGCGGACGTTGGCCGGGTTCGGCTCGACGGCCAGATGTTTCGGAAGGAGGTAGTTGCGGGCGTAGCCCTCGCGGACCTCCACGGTGTCGCCGGCCGACCCGAGGTCGCGCACGTCTTCTCGCAGCAGGACCTTCATCGTTCATTCTCCCTTGGGGGCGTGGACCGTCCCGCAGCCCGTCAACTGATGAATGGCATGAGCGACAGGAACCGCGCCCGCTTCAGCGCCCGCGCCGCCGCACGCTGGTGCCGCGCGCAGTTGCCGCTGCGTTTGCGGCTCAGCATCTTGCCCCGCGTCGTCGTCAGTTTCTGGAGCGTCTGGGTGTCCTTATAGTCAATGTGGGTGACGTTCTCGCGGCAGAAGCGGCACTTGGCGCGGTCGCGGAACCGTGTGAATCGGCGTTTTTTCGGCTTGAACTTGGGCTTGGACTTCGGCTTGGGTTTCGGCACGCCTGTCTCCTGTTTCCTTCCCGGCTTCGGGTTCTGGGGTATCCGTTCCGCCCCAGCGGGCTAGAACGGGATGGTGTCTTCTCCGACGTCCTGGTTGTATTCGTACTCGGGCGCGGCGGCCGTCTGGTTTTCCGCGCCCGCTTTTTCCTGGCGCTGGGCGTCTTGGGTCGGCGCGGCTCGCTGGCCGCTCGGCTTACCCAGGAACTGAAACCGCTCGACGGTCACTTCGAGTTTCGAGCGTTTCTTCCCGTCAGGCCCGTCCCACGTGCGGTACGTCAGTCGGCCTTCCACCAGCAGCGGCGCCCCTTTCGTCAGGTACTTCGCCGCCGTCTCCGCCTGCCGGCTCCAGACGGTGCAGTCCACGAAGCAGACCTCTTCCTTCTTCTGTCCGTCGGCCCCGCTCCACTGGCGGTTGATGGCCAGGCCGAAGTCGCAGACCGCCACCTGATTCGGCGTGTACCGCAGTTGCGGGTCCCGCGTGAGGTTCCCGGCCAGGATGACTCGGTTGTAGTTGGCCATGTGCGCGCTCCTTGAAATTCGGTCGCTTTCGTCCTTACACGTCGGCGGGGGTGCCGGCGGCCGGTTGGGCTTTGGCCGGGGGCGGATTCTGGGGCGCTTCGCCGCGCTCCGCCGCCAGGCGGACGGCCACCTCCTCATGGACGTCCTCGCCCAGTTGCATCCGCATGTCGGCGACCTTGAAGTGGTCGGCCCTCAGGATGAGCGCCCGGAGGACCTTTTCCGACAGTTGGCAATCGCGCTCAATCTGGTGGACCGCGTCTCCGTTCTTCAGGCCGAAGAAACTCAACACGTACGTGCCGCGCTTCCGCTTGGCCACCGGGTAGGCCAGTTTGCGCTCGTCCCATCGCGTGATGCCGACGATTTCGGCCCCGTACCGCTCGAGGATCCCCGTCAGATGCTTGGCGAGGTCGCCCCACGAGGCCGCGTCCGCCGGATCCGCCAGGAACATTGCTTCGTACGCTCGCGTCTCGGTCTTCTGTGCCATGGTCCCTCGAACGCCTCCCTTTTTTAGGCTCCGGCAGGCGGATTGAACCGGTTCATAGCCGCCTCGAGCCCGTCAGTGATCCAGCATTCGGCCGCGTCGGCCGCCCGGCCGATCGCCTCCTCGATGACCGGCCGCTCCGCTTCCGCAAACGGCGCCAGGACGAAATCCGCCTGGGCCTGGGCCTCCGGGCCCGGGCCGATCCCCACCCGCAGGCGCGGGAACGATTCCGTCCCCACATGCGCGATGACCGACTCCAGGCCGTTGTGTCCGCCGGCCGACCCGCCTGCCCGCAGTCGGACCCGCCCCAATTCCAGCGCCAGGTCGTCCAGCATCACGAGCAGGTTCTCCGGCCCTACCTTCCAGAAGTCCGCCAAGCCCCGCACCGCCGCGCCCGAAAGGTTCATGTACGTCAGCGGCCTGGCCACCAGCACCTTCTCGCCGCCGCGCCAGGCCTGGACGACGGCGGCGTCGAACTTCTCTTTCCATGGCCCCGCGCCCGCCCGGGCCGCCAGCGTTTCTGCGACGCGCCATCCCACGTTGTGGCGCGTGGCCGCATAGCGCTCGCCCGGGTTGCCAAGGCCCACGATCAGTTTCATGTCCAGCCGCGCACCGATGGGGCAGGGGGCTACTGGCCTTCCGTCCGTTTCTTCCCCGGCGGGACGTTCCGCTTGGGCTGCTCCGGCTCCTCGGGCAGTTCTTCCCCTTCCTTCTTTTCGCGGCCGATGACTTCCGGCTCCAGGGCGCCCGCTTCCGCCTCGGCAATCGGCGCTTCGGCCACCTCTTCTTTGGCCGGCGGCGTCAGCGTCGCCACAATCGTCTCGCCGTCCGTCAGGATCTTCACTCCCGCCGGGGCCACCATCTCCCGCACGTGCACCACGTCGCCGATCTCCAGGTGTCCGACCGGCACGAAGAGCACGTCGGGGATGTCACCCGGCAGGCACTCGACCTCTACCGTGCCGAGCGGCTGCTGGAGCACCGCATGCTCCTGTTTCGGCCGGCCCTTCAGCGTGATGGACACCTCCAGGGTCACCCGCTCGTCCATGGCCACACGCACGAAGTCCACATGGACGATCTCGCTGCCGAAGGCGTCGTACTGCACCTCCTTCAGGAGCACGGACTCCTTTTTTCGGCCGACCGCCAGTTCCAGGATCCGGACATGGCGCCGCAGCGTCTCCTCCAGTTCCTCCCGCGAGACCTGGAGCGCCTGCGTCTCCTCCTTGTGGCCGTACAGGATGGCGGGGACGAATCCCTCGGCCCGAAGGAGTCGGCACGCCTTCGTCCCCCGGGCATCACGTTTCTTCGCATGAACAGTTTCGGTTGCGGCCGGCACGGATGGCTCCTTTTCTCGGACCTACGCCGTGGCTTCCTTGTGTGTCAGGAACAGTTCGCTCACCGACTGGTGCAGATGGATCCGCTTAATCGCTTCGCCCAATAGCGGCGCCAGGCTTAGGACTTCCAGATTCTCAAGCGTCTGCGCCTCTTGGGAGAGGGGGATGGAGTCGGTCACCGTTACCGCCTGGATCGGCGCCTGGCGCAGGCGCTCAACCGACCCCTTGCAGAAAACCGGATGCGTGGCGGCGACATAAATGTCGCGGGCGCCCCGCTCCTTCAGCAGCACGGCCGCCTCCGCCACCGTCGAGCCTGTCGTAATCATGTCGTCCACCATCAGGACGTTCCGCCCTTCGACGTTGCCGATCAGGGCTCCGGCGCGGACATCGCGCCCGCTCAGGCGTTCCTTGTCTATGATCGCCAACTCCCCGCCCAGTATTCCTGCGTACACCCGCGCGATCTTCACGTTTCCCACGTCCGGCGAGACGACCGCCAGGTCCTCGATGCCCATGTCGCGGTAGTGCTGAACGATGACCGGCTCGGCCAGCAAATGGTCCAGCGGGATGTCGAAGAATCCCTGAATCTGGTAGGCGTGGAGGTCCACGGCCAGGACGCGATCCGCCCCCGCCGTCTGCAGCAGGTTCGCCACCAGTTTCGCGCTGATGGGCACGCGCCCCTCGTCCTTGCGGTCCTGCCGGGCGTAGCCGTAGTACGGCATGACGGCCGTGACGCGCTCGGCGCTCGAACGGTGGGCCGCGTCGATAAAGAGCAGCAATTCCATCAGGTTGTCATTCTGCGGCGAGCACGTCGACTGGACGATGAAAATGTCCCGCCCGCGCACGTCCTCGTTGATCTTGAGGAACAACTCGCCGTCCGGAAACTGCGTGAGGGCCGCCTTGCCGACCGGCATCTTCAGATACTTCGCAATGGCCTCCGCCAGGGGACGGTTCGCGCTGCCGGAGAAAATCTTCAGTTGGTCCATTAGCGTTTCTCCCGCCGCTTGGCCTCATGCCGTTTCGCCGGGACGCCCGCGTACGTCTCGCCGGGCGGCACGGGATGGGCTCGCGTCACCACGCTGCCCGCCCCGGTTTGTCCTTCGTCGCCCACGCTCGTCGGCGCGACAAGGATCGTCCCTGCGCCGATGGACGCATCCTGACCGATCGTGGTCTTATACTTCTTCCGCCCGTCCGAGTTGGCCGTCAGCGTCCCCGCGCCGATGTTCGTCCGGGCGCCCACTTCGCAATCGCCCAGATACGCGTGATGGCGCGCACAGGCGTCCGGGCCCAGCCGGCTGTTCTTCGTCTCCACGAACGCGCCCGCCTCCGCCCCGTCCTCCAGGACCGTCCCAGGCCGCAGATGGGCGAACGGGCCGACGCGGCAGCCCCGGCCGATGCGGCTCGGGCCACGGAGCACCGTGCATCCGCCGACGACCGTCTCCGGGCCCACGGTCACGTCGTAGTCAATGTACGTCGTTGCGGGGTCCTCGATGGTCACGCCCTCGGCCATCAGACGCTCCAGAATTCGCCTCCGCGCCAGGGCTGAGACCGTCGCCAGGTCCGCCCGGCTGTTGACCGCCTGGACCTCGTCGGCCTCGGCGGCGGGGATGGCAACGACCTTCGCCCCGTCCCCAATCAGCAGGCCGATCGCGTCCGTCAGGTAATACTCGCCCTTCGCGTTCTGGTTTGAGATGCGGTCGAGCACTCCCTCGAGCGCCGACCAGCGGAATGCGTAGAACGAGGGGTTCACCTCCCGGATTGCCAGTTGCTCCTTTGTCGCGTCTTTCGCTTCGACGATTGCCTCGAGGTTCCCCCGGCCGTCGCGGACAATCCGACCGAACCATTTCGGGTCGTCCAGCACCGCCGTCACAAGCGCGAGGTCGGCCTTTTCCTTCCGATGCGCCTCCAGCAGGGCCCGGATCGTCTCGGCCCGCACCAGCGGCGCGTCGCCCACCAGGACCACCAGGTCGCCCTCGAACCCGCGCAGGGCCTTCCGGGCCACCATGACCGCGTGGGCTGTCCCTTGCTGCGGCTCCTGGACGACCCACTGGATGTCCTTGGCGCCGGCAAAGGCCTCATGGACCTGCTCCCGCATCGCCCCGACGACGACGAGCAGATCCTGGATGCCGGCCGTTCGGCAGGCGTCCAGAACGCAGGCAAGGATTGCCTTCCCGCACACCGGTTCGAGCACCTTCGAGCGCGCAGACTTGAAGCGCGTGCTCATCCCCGCCGCCAGAATCAGTGCCTTTATCTGTTGTTTCGCCATGCCTGTGCCGTGTCGTCCGCCGTTACTCAGCCCCTTCGTCCCTCGTTTTTTATGGCTACCCGGCCTGGATTTGAACCAGGAATGGGAGGACCAAAACCTCCTGTGTTACCAGTTACACCACCGGGTAGCACTCGCTTCTACTTGCATATCGCTCCGGTCGAGGCGCTTGTCACCATCCGCGCGTACCGGGCGAGGTAACCGTGGTCCATCCGCGGCTTCGGTCGTTTCCACGCCTTCCGGCGTTCCCCGAGTTCCGCCTCGCTCACGCGGATCTCCAGCAGCCTCTTATCCAGGCCCACGCGGATTTCGTCGCCGTCCTTCACCAGGGCAATCGGTCCGCCCGCCGCCGCCTCCGGGCTCACGTGCCCGATGCACGGCCCCTGCGTCCCTCCGCTGAAACGCCCGTCCGTCGCCAGGTACACCGACTCCAGCATCCCCAGGCCCTTCAGCGCCGCCGTCGCCGCCAGCATCTCGCGCATGCCCGGCCCGCCGGCCGGCCCCTCGTACCGGATGATGACGAAGTCGCCCGCCTTGATCTTCCGGCCCAGAATCGCCTCGTTGGCCGCGTCCTCGCTGTCGAACACGCGGGCCTTGCCCGTAAACTTGCGCATCGCGTCCGGCACGGCCGACTGCTTGATGACTGCCCCGTCGGGGCAGAGGTTCCCGCGCAGGACGGCGATGCCGCCCTCGCGGTGGTGCGCCCGGTCGAGCGGCCGGATGAGGTCGTCACTGGCGATCCGGGCCGCATCCGCGATCGCACGCGTCTTTAGTCCGCTCACCGTCGGGCAATCGGTCAGCTGCTCCCGCAGCCGCTTCATCACCCCCGGGATGCCCCCCGCCGCGTCCAGGTCCTCCATCATCATGTCGCCGGCTGGCCGGAAGTTCGTCAAGTGTGGCGTCTTGCGGCTGATCTTGTCGAACACGTCCAGGTCCAGATCCACGCCCGCTTCGTTCGCGATGGCCATGAGGTGCAGCACCGTGTTCGTCGAGCCGCCCAGAGCCATGTCCACCGCAATGCCGTTCCGGAGCGCCTCCCGCGTCATAATCTTGCGGGCCGTGACGCCCTTCTTCACGAGGTCCACGATCCGCTTGCCGGAGGCATAGGCCAGCCGATCCTTCTTGGCGCTGGCGCACAGGGCCGCCGCCGAGTAGGGCAGGCTCATCCCCATCGCCTCCGTCACGCACGCCATCGTGTTGGCCGTAAACAGGCCCTGGCACGACCCGCCGCCGGGGCACGCCTCGCACTCCAGGGCCGCCAGGTCCTCCTCGCTTATCCGGCCGGCCTTCAACCGCCCGATGGCCTCAAACGTGTCGTGCACCAGGTCCAGGCGCTCCATCTTATAGCGCCCGGAAAGCATCGGCCCGGCCGTCACCACGATGGCCGGCACGTCCAGCCGAGCCGCCGCCATCAGCATCCCAGGCGTGATCTTGTCGCAGTTCGTCAGCAGCACCAGGCCGTCCAGCCGATGCGCCCGCGTGATGGTTTCGACCATGTCCGCAATGAGTTCGCGGCTGGGCAGGCTGTAGTGCATCCCCTCGTGGCCCATGGCGATGCCGTCGCAGATGCCCGGCACACTGAAGAGCCACGCCACGCCCCCGCCCGCGAAGATGCCATGCTCGATCCGCCGCTCCAGGCGCCTCATGTGCGCGTGGCCGGGTATCAGGTCCGTGAAACTCGACACCAGGCCGATGAACGGTTTGCCCTTGTCGTCCGGCGTAAGCGCACCCGTCGCGTACATCAGCGCCCGGGCCGGCATGGCAGCCAACGGCTCGGCGAACCAATCGCTTGGCATCTTCCTGGCCATGGTCCCGTTCCTGCTGTCTCTTTATAACTCCCTCTCCCCTCGTGGGAGAGGGCAGGGGTGAGGGGG
>DATKUU010000138.1:0-2901 GCA_035530455.1 Phycisphaerae bacterium
GTCGAGGTGCCCAGGCCGTTGGACCCCGTGCTGCCGATGATGATCGGCGAGCCGTAGCGTGCTGCCCCCGCCGCCCCGCCCACTTGGCCGGGCAGGGTGTCAAACGCGGTGCCTGCCACCTGGGTCTGGGGGTTCTGAACGGCACCGATAAAGGGCACTCCTAACCAGTTTTGGCCGGTCGGGCTCCATCGCCCCGTCGGGCGCGGATCCAATTGGACGTCCACGTCCAGCGTGATGTCCTGGAGGAAGTCGTCGGAGACAGTGACGAACCGGGACTCGACGCTGATCATGATGGCCCGCTCGCGGCGCAACTTTTCGAGAAGGTCGGAGACGCGTTCGTGCCCCTGGCGGGTTTGGGTGACAATGAGCAGGCCGTTCATGTAGTCAATCGAGGCGGGGCCTCCCTCGTCGGTCCAGGGTGCAACGCTGGGGTCGGCCATGCTGTTGACGTTGCGTTTGATGATGTCCACGAGTTCCTGCCAGCCGATGCCGGTCTCTGGCTCGGCGGCTGCGCCGCCGCCGAACAGTGCGCCGAATCCCCCCCCGCCGCCCCCCCCCGCCGCCTCCATCGCGTCGCTGACCTCAAACCGCGGGGCCATGTCGCCGAAGTCCGGAATCGAGGCCACCAGGTCCTGCACGGGGTAGGTCACGATCGGCAGGTTCTGCTGGAGTTTGTCCCGCGTCGTCACCAGGATGTACCCGGCCTCCACCTTGTACCCGAGGTCCTCGCCGAGGATCAGTCCGAGCACCGACTCGACGCTGACGCCCTTGACCTTCAAGTCTACCACGCGCATCGACAGGTCGATGCCCTGGGTCGCCAGGTCCGGGTCCAGGACGATGTTCAGACCGCGTTTCACCTCGCTGATGTACTTCAGGACGTTGTCGAGGCTCGTGTGCTCGAAGTCCAGGTCAAGCGTCTCCGCCAGGCGCGCGCGCGTCTGCTCGACGGCCGGCGTCTCCTCGGAGACCATCTGCGTCAGTTTCCGCCGGAACACCGTCAGGTCCTGCCACGTCTTCGCGTCCGGCCAGCGGAGGTAGTTCGGCTGCTCCTTCGGGATGAAATCGGTCATCTCGCCCGGATGCGTCGCCGCCTGCTCCGCGTCCACCAGGCCCTCGATCATGCCGATCTTGCGGTCCTTCCGGACCATCACCTGGCGCGACTGGGCCTCCAGGTACATCAGGTCGTCTCTCCACAGGCGGGCCCGGTCGTTCTGCGGGTCCACCGCGATGAGCCGATCCAGAACCTCGATGGCTGCGGGGAACTGCATCGAACGCCGCAGTTCCTTCGCCCGCTCCCATAACTGTTCGATCTTCTGATGCTGGTCCTCTTCATACTGGCGCATGCGTTCGGCTTCGGCCCGGCTGGCCTCGCCCTTCGCCCGCGCCTGGCGCGACACCTCCGCCTGTTCCTTCTGGCCGACAATCTGCTGCCGCAGGACGAGCACCTGCTCGCGCAGGCGTTCGGCCTCTTCGGCCGTCAGCACCCGCGCCAGGTCAATCATCCGGTCGGCTTCGTCGAGCGTCCGAAGGGCCTGGCTCAGGTCTTCGGGGCGCTCGGCCTTGGCCTGGAGGCGTTCGGCCGTGCTCAGCAACTCCTGCACGTTCGCCGTGACCCGCTGGCGCTCCACCTGCTGGCTCGTCTGGATCTGCTCGATGACCGGTTCCTCGTGGTCACCCAGCCGGCGCAGCGCCTCGTCGCGCCCCCGGGCCGCCTGTTCCGACCCCGCCCAAAGGCTCAAGGCCCGCTCGAAATGGATGCGGGCCTTCTCGTACTCGTTGTCCGCAAGGGCCGTCTGGCCAAGTTGCGTCTCGTTCTCGGCCTCAGCGCGGCGGGCCTGCTGGGCCAGGCTCAGCCGCTCGGCCGTCGCCTCGAGCGCCGCCTCGGCCGCGGGCGCCGCCACAACGCGCGCAGGCGCCGGCACGGGCGCCGCCACGACGGGCGCCGGCGCGACCGGCGGTTCCGCCCGGACGGGTTCAGCGGCTGCGACGGCCACCGGCACCGCCGACCCGGCGTTCGCCAGTTTCTTTTCCAGGCTGCTCAGGGCCATGCGGTCAAACAGGCCGAGTTTCACATCCATGGCCTTGACTTCGACGACGAGGTTGCGGGCCTCGGCCGTCTGGCCGCCGTCCAGCGCCGTCTTGGCTTGCGTGATGAGTTCCTTGGCCCGGGCCTCGGCCTGGCGGTGGCGCTCTTCGGCCACCTGCAAGAGCCCCCGCGCCGTGTCGCGCTTGTCGTCCTCGAGGTACGGACTATTGGCAGCGGCGGTAAGGCTTTCGACCGCCGTCGCCAGACGCTGCTTGTCCAGCGCTTCCTGTCCGTCGGCGAGGGCCTTCTCGTCCACGGTCTTGGCCTCGACGGCCTTCTGGGTCTTCGCCAGGAGGGAATCGTGTTTCCCTTTGTCCCAGAATCCGAGGGAGTCGTGGTTGACCTGATTGAGGCGCTTCAGCGCCGCGTCGTACTTGTGGCCGTCGTAGAGGCGCTGCGCCTCGGTGAGGAGTTGAACGTCCGCCGGCCCCGCCTCGGCGGCAATCGCCACGGCGGCGGCCAGCAACCACATGCCAACGAGCCCCACGGTCAGAAACATTCTTCGCGATTTCAACAGAGACCTCCTTCTCGGTATGCAGGGAAACGTAACACCGCTCCTGGCGGGGGAGCCGTTCCTGGCCCCTCGGGAATTTGGAAGTTCGCTCGTTGCGGTGTCTTACGATGCCCCTACTACCCCATCGTCATCGTGCCGAACTCGAATAATCGCGCATAACATGAATGATTGCGTTTACCTGCTGCCCTGTGGGCAGGCCGTACACTCTAGCAACCTGCTTGCCGTCCGCAAGCGAAATCTTGGCCATTTTCGGCTTCGGGCCAGGCCCCAGCCGGACCCCCGCAGAGGCCCTCCGGAAGCC
>DATKUU010000139.1:0-8595 GCA_035530455.1 Phycisphaerae bacterium
GCGGCGCTCGAAAAGAACCTCGCCGATCTCATGTGATTCACGGCGCCGCTCCCTGCGGTCGCGGCTCTGTTGAGAGGCGAGATGATTAGCCGCGACCCGACAGGGGAGCGCGCTCTCCCGGCGCGCCGGGATCGCGGCTAAACGTTGACGGCGGGCGAGCGATGCCGTTTGCCCCTTGCCGCGACGCCGACGCCGTGTAGAATATCCGGGGCGCCGGAAGCGGAGACGGGCCATGGAAGTCCGTGTCGAACTCGTGCGGATCGTGATTAACGAGGGCGGCGACCACCAGGTCATCGTCCTGAAGGAGACGGGCGGCGAGCGGGCGTTTCCGATCGTCATCGGCTTTTTCGAGGCGGCGGCGATTGACCGGCGCCTTAAGGGCCTGCGCCTCCCCCGGCCGCTGACCCACGATCTTCTCGCCGGCGTCATCGAAGCGATGGGCGGGCGGCTCCAAAGGGTGGTGGTGACGGACCTGAAGGACCACACGTTCTTCGCGAACCTCGTGATCGAGCGCAACGGCGACGAGGTCCGCGTGGACGCCCGGCCGTCGGACGCCATCGCCCTGGGCATCGCCAATGATACGCCTATCTACATCGAGGAGCATGTCCTGAACGAGGTGGCCGGCCCGCCGGGCGCGGCGGGTGCGTCCGAGGAGTGAGCGGCGAGAGGGAGGCGGGATTGCGGCAAACGGCGGCGGCCATCGTGCTAGCGCTTCTCGTGACCGCCGCCGTACAGGCCGCCGCTCCCGAGGCCGAGCGGACAATCGTCCTGGCGTCCGAAACGGTTCCCGAAGGGGTCGAGGTCGCGCGGCACTACCTGGAGTCGCGCGGCATCCCGGAGGAGAACCTGTGTCTAGTGGCGGCCCCGGCCGACGAGGAAATCTCGCGGGACCAGTTCGACCGGACGATCCGCGACCCCCTGCGGGCGTTCCTCACGGAGTGGGAAGGGCGGCTCCAGGTCGGCCTGCCGGACGGGATCCTCACCCTCGGCCTGGGCGACCGGCGAGCCAAGTACCTTGTGCCCGTCTTCGGCGTTCCCGTTAAGGTGGCCGGCTACGAAGACGTCAAGACGATGTACCTTTCGAAAGCGGCGGCGGTGGATTCGGAACTCGTGCTCGTGCCGTCCGGCGGACACGAGTTGGTCGGCGGCCTCGTGAATCCGTACTTCGGGGCGGACGAGCCGTTCGGCCCGCCGCTCGATGGCGCGATGATCCTGGTTTCGCGTCTGGACGGGCCGAGCGCGGCAATAGCCAAGCGCCTCGTGGACGATGCCCTCTGGGCCGAGGCGCACGGGGGTCTGGCGGGCCGCGCCTATGTGGACACCCGCAGCATCACCAAGCCCGGCTACGCGATGGGCGACCAGTGGCTCCTGCGTGCGGCCGAGAGCCTCACGCGCGCGGGGTTCGCAACCGAGGTGGACACGCGGCCGGAAATCTTGCCGCTCAATCATCCGATGCCCGACGCCGCCGTTTACCTCGGCTGGTACCACGAGTCCGCCGCCGGGCCGATGACGAAGCGCGACTTCCGCTTCAACCGCGGCGCCATCGCCTACCACATCCAGAGTTTTACAGGCGCGGCCATCCGCGACCCGGCAAACCATTGGGTCGGACCGCTCCTCGTGCACGGCGCTGCCGTCACCGCCGGGGCCGTTTATGAGCCGTTCCTCACCGGCACGCCCAGCGTGGACATTCTCATGGACCGCTTGCTCAAAGGCTACTCGTGGGGGGAGGCGGCATGGATGGCTCAGCCGATGCTTTCGTGGCAGATGTGCTTCATCGGCGACCCGCTCTATCGGCCGTTCGCGCGGCGAGAATGATTAGCCGCGACCCACCAGGGGAGCGCGTTCTCCTGGCGGGTCGCGGCTAAACTTGCGGATTCGGTTATGAAACAGTGCCTCTAGGGTTCCCGGGGCGGATTCAGTCCGTCCGGGGCGATTTCCTCCTTCAGCAGCCTCAGGAACGGGCTGTCGGTCGAAAGGATGATGATCGTTTTCGAGTCGAAGGAGTTGCGATAGGCCTCGAGGGTCCTGAGGAAGCGGTAGAATTCGGGGGCTTGGCGGATGGCGCCGGCGTAGATGTCGATGACGGTGGCGTCGGCCTCGCCTCGGATCTCGGCGGACCGCTGGCTGGCTTCGCCCTCGATGGTGGCCAGTTCCTTCTGCATGTCGCCGAGGATCTTGTTCTGTTCCTCCTTCGCCTCGCTCAGGTAGCGTTCGGAGATGCGGTTACGTTCCGATTGCATGCGGTTGTACACGTCCTGGCGGACGGTTTCGGTGTAGTTGACCCGTTTGATGCGCACGTCGATCAACTCGATGCCGAAGCGTTCCTCGAGGCCTTCGCGTGCCTGGGCGAAAATGGTCTGGACGATTTTTTCGCGTCCGACCTCAATGCTCTGTTGTTCGGGCCGTTGGCCCGGCCCCATTTCTTCGACCTCATACTGGAGCGGACGGTTGGTTGAGCGGACGACCTCAATGAGGGTGTTCTCACCGATGATGTCGCGGACCACGCCGTCCACGATGTCGTCGAGTTTCTTCATGCCGTTGCGAATTTGCCCGGTCAGGGAGATGTAAAACTGCTTGGGATCGACAATTCGCCACCGCGCGATGGTGTCAATGTAGATGCTCTTCAAGTCCTTGGTGATGACGTCGTTCGGGTCGCCGTCCCACGAGAGGATGCGCTTCTCGATGCGGGTGACTTTCTGGATGAAGGGAGTTTTCCACCGCAGGCCGGCCTCGGTGACGATTCGGACCGGTTTGCCGAACTCCGTGATGACGACGTACTCGAACTCGCTCACCGTATAGAGGGCGGAAGAAAGAACGATGGCTGCGATGAGCACGATCACGAGGACGATGGAGGCGAGAATCTTCATCGTTCACCCCCTTTCGGCGTGCCCAGGTCAAGGAAGGGCAGGATGCTCCGGACCGAGGAATCCACGAAGATTTTCCGTTCGGATTTTTGCAGGATGTCCTCCATGGTTTCCATGTAGAGGCGGACGCGGGTCTCCTCCTTGGCCTTCTGATAGGCCGCGTAGCGGTCTAAGAAGGCGTTCATCTCGCCCGTGACCTCCCGAACCTTCCTGTCCTTGTAAGCCTCGGCCCCCTTGATCGTGCGTTCGCGTTCGCCCCGCGCGGCCGGGACATTTCGGTTGCGTTCGGACATGGCCTGATTGATGAGTTCTTCCTTCTTTTGCCGCGCCCGGTTGACGCCGTCGAAGGCCTCTTTGACCGGGTCGGGCGGGCGGACGTCCTGAAGGTTCAATTCCGCCAGCTTCACGCCGCACCCGAGTTCGTCCAATCTGTCCTGGGTGACGCGGAGGGCCTCACGGTGGAGCTCGGTACGGCCGATGGTAAGGACCTCGTCTACCGAGCGGTCGCCGACCAGCGCCCGCATCACGGACTCGCTGACGTCACGGATGGTTCCCGGGACGTCCTCCACGTTGAAAAGGTAGTCCTTGATGTCCTTGATTCGATACTGGACCGTCCAATCCACGTTGGCGATGTTCAGGTCCCCGGACAGCATGCGGGCGGCGCCCTTCTGCGCTTCGGTGGTCGGGCCATACTGAGTCCGCTTGCCGGGGACGACCGTGTCAAAACCGAACTCCATGGTTCTCACGTGCGCTACCTGGATGACGTGCGCCTCGTCGATCCCGAAGGGAAACTTGAAATGAAGGCCCGGCCCCGTCGTCTCGATGTGCTTGCCGAACCGAAGCACCACGGCCTCGCTGTCGTGGGCCACCTGGTAAAAACACTGAAACAGGCCGACCAGCACAACGATCCCGACGAGAATCAGCAGCGCGTATCTGATCAGTTCTCGCGGCCCACGCGTTTGGAAAAAAGTTTGAACGTCCACTTTTCAGACTCCTTATTATTTAGACACCTTTTCCGGAGATGCGATGGAAGCGAATCGTATGTTACCGGATTGGAGCCACTCTGTCCAGGCCAAAATCGCGTTTTCTCCGGCACGCCTCTGACGCTTCAGGCGTCCACGTCGAACAGGTCGGGCCTGCCATGCCTCTTCGTCTTGCCCGCCCCGGCAGGCGGCCTGAGGCCTAGGTGTTTGTAGGCGTCGGGCGTGGCGATGCGGCCCTGGCGCGTCCGGCCGACGAAGCCGATTTTCAAGAGGTACGGCTCGACCATGTCCACCAGGGTGTCCACCTCTTCGTTCAAGGTGGCGGCGATGGCCTCAATCCCCGCCGGACCGCCGCCGTACGTCTCGATGAGCACCCGCAGGAACTTGCGGTCGAGGTCGTCCAGGCCTTTTTCGTCGACGGCTTCCATCTTCAAGGCCTCGCGCGCGATCTCGGGCGTCACGCGCCCGTCGCCTTTCACCTGGGCGAAGTCGCGCATACGGCGCATCAGGCGGATGGTGACGCGCGGCGTGCCGCGGCTCCGGCGGGCGACCTCGCGGAGCGCGTCGGGATCGGTCGGCACAGCCAACAACTTTGCCGATCGCCGCGCAATCTCAAGCAAGTCCTCCTCCGGATAGAACTCGAAGTGGTGGTAGAGGCCGAACCGTTCCCGCAGCGGCGCCGAGAGAAACCCCGCGCGCGTCGTCGCGCCGATGAGGGTGAACGGCTGGAGCGGCACGTTGATTGTCCGAGCGAACGAGCCCCGGTCCACCGTGATGTCAATCCGGAACTCTTCCATCGCCGGGTAGATGAACTCTTCGACGACGGGGCCGAGGCGATGGACCTCGTCAATGAAGAGGACGTCGCCGCGGGCGAGGTTCGTCAGGATCCCCACCAGGTCCGCCGGCCGCGTCAGTGCCGGCCCGCTCGTCGTCTTGATCCCCGCGCCCATTTCGGCTGCGACGACGTGCGCCAGGGTCGTCTTCCCGAGGCCCGGCGGGCCGTAGAGGAGGACGTGCTCGAGCGGTTCCTTGCGCCCCTTGGCGGCCTGGATGGCGATGAGGAGTTTCTCGATGAGCGTTTTCTGGCCGACCACCTCGCCGAGGCGTTTGGGGCGGAGGCTCCACGAGAACCCTTCCTCGTCGGGTCCGCGACTCTCGGGGCTCACTATGCGTTCACGCGGCATTGTTGTCGGTTAACCTTCCGCGGCGGTGGTGCCCTGGTGAAACGCCTCGCGCACAAGCGCTTCGACGCTTGCCTCCGCGCCGAGGCGTTCGAAGGCGGCGTCCACGCGCTCCATCGCCTCGGGGCGCGCAAGACCCAGTTGCAGGAGGACCGCGACGGCCTCGCGCTTCGATTCAGGTTCTTCGCCGCGTCGCTCGGCCCCGGCGGCGAGGGCGAACTCGTCCAGTTTGCCGACCAGTTCGGCGATGATCTTCTCGGCCGTCCGCCGGCCGATGCCCGGCAGTTCCGCCAGGCGCGCGGCGTCGCGCGCTTCGATGCGTGCGGCAATCTCGCCGACCGGCACGACGAGGCTCTTGAGGCCCTTCGCCACGCCCAGGCCCTGGACGCTCACGTAGCGGATGAAGAACCGCTTCTCGGTTTCCGAGAGGAACCCCGCCAGCCGGGGAACCATCTGGCCGTAGGCCGGGTTGCCGTCGAAATACTCCAGCGTGTGGAGCGTGACGCGCCGGCCCAGGTGTGGGCGAAGGTCGTCGGCCGTCACCGGCGCCACCAGAATCTCATAGGCGACGGCCCCGGCCGAGACGACGACCCGGTCCTGGCGAACCTCTTCGAGTTGTCCCGAGACGCGTGCGATCATGGGCCGTCCAATCCGACGGGTATTTTAACCGCAGAGAACGCAGAGAGCGCAGAGAAAAAAAGCATTCTGTTTTTCAAGCCAAGCCCGTTTCTGCTGTTCCCCGATTTTTGCTTTTCTCTGCGGTCTCTGCGTCCTCTGCGTTTCAACCCGGTGTTCTTGATGTCATGGCCCTCGCGGCGCGGTGGGCGTGGCAGAGGGCGACGGCCAGGGCGTCGGCCACGTCCGCCGGTTCCGGCGCCCGCGCCAGGCCGAAGTGGCTCTGGATCGCCCGCTGGACCTGATGCTTGGAGGCGTGGCCGCTTCCCTCGAGCGCTTTCTTGATGTGCGTCGCGCCGTAACTCGTGACCGGGAGGCCGGCCTGGGCTGCCGCCAGAAAGATGATGCCGCGCGCGTGGCCCATCAGGATGGCTGTCCGCGGGTGCTTGTAGTGCGAGTAAAGCTCTTCGACGGCGACGGCGTCGGGCTTGAACTCGGCGAGGACGGCCGAGAGGCCGGTGTGGAGTTCAGCCAGGCGTGCCGCGAGGTCGTCCTTGGGGCTGGTGCGGACGACGCCGGCCTCGATGAGGCGCATGGCGCCCGGTGCGCCATCGAGCGTCTCGATGACGCCGTAGCCGGTCCGCTCCAGGCCGGGGTCTATGCCGAGGATTCTCATAGAGGCTGTTTTCCACTTCCTTCCCTCTCCCTTGATGGGAAAGGGTGGTGAAGCCGGGTGAGGGTGACGGAGTTGGTGCCTTTCACCCCCCTCACCCCCGCCCCCTCTCCCGCAAGGGGAGAGGGGAGAACGTTGGCTCACTTTATCCGCCAGGTCGTGCCGTCGGGCGTATCTTCCAGCCAAATCCCTGCCTCGGCGAGGCAATTGCGGATGGCATCGGCGCCTTTGAAATCCTTGGCCTTGCGTGCCTCGGCCCGCTGTTCGATGATAATGTCGATAACCTTAGGCAAGACGTCTAGTTGGACGGCTTCCTGCGTTACGCTAATGTTAAGTCCCAGAACATCCTCTGCCAATTCCCTCAGTGCGCGCCTTGCCGCGAACACGTCCGCCATCTTCTGCTTGTCCTCAAGGTCCCCTTCTGCCATCAAATCCCATCCGAGGTCCGCGATTTTGAATACTTGCGCCAGCGCTTGGGGCGAGTTGAAATCAGAATCCATGGCTTCACGGAATCGGCTGTAGCACTTGTCCAGCGTAGAGGTTATGCCAGATCTGGCTGGCGGCCGAGAGCCCCCATCGGTGCCTTTGCCCATAGCCGCAATGGTTCTGTTGAGATCGAGATGTATATCTGCAGAAGAAGCGAATGCACGGATCTTTGAGAATCCTTTGTCCACGGCGTCCAGCGCATCTTCCGAAAAGTCCGTCGGGCTGCGGTAATGGCTCTGGAGAATGAAGAGGCGGATGACCATGGGATCCCATTTTTTAAATGCGTCTCGCAAGGTGAGAAAGTTGCCCAGGCTTTTGCCCATCTTCTGCCCGCCGACGGTCACCATGTTGTTGTGGAGCCAGTACCGCACGAACGGTTTTCCGGTGGCGGCCTCGGCCTGGGCGATTTCGTCCTCGTGGTGGGGGAATTGGTTCTCGATGCCCCCGCCGTGGATGTCGAGCGTCTCGCCCAGGTACTTCTGGCCCATGACGGTGCACTCGATGTGCCAGCCGGGGTAGCCGACGCCCCAGGGGCTCGGCCACTGCATGATGTGGCCCGGCTCGGCCCGTTTCCAGAGGGCGAAGTCGGCGGGATGTCGCTTCTCGGCGCTTACCTCGACGCGGGCGCCGGCCTGCATCTCTTTGACGCTTCGACCGGAGAGGCGCCCGTAGGCCGGCCAACTGGCCACGTCGAAATAGACCGACCCGTTCGCCTCGTAGGCGTGCCCGCCCTCAATGAGGCGCTTCGTGTGCTCAATCTGTTCGACGATGTGGCCGCTTGCGCGCGGGCTGATGTCCGGCCGCAGGACGTTCAGGCGGTCCATGTCCTCGAAGTAGCGGCGGGTGAAGTGCTCGGCAATCTGCATCGGGTGGACCTTCTTCGCCCGGGCCGCCTTCTCGACCTTGTCCTCGCCGGCGTCGGCATCATCCGTCAGGTGGCCGACGTCGGTGACGTTCTGGACGTAGGTGACGTCGTACCCCAGGTACCGCAGGTACCGCACGATGATGTCGAACGAGATGTAGGATTTCGCGTGGCCCAGGTGCGCGTCGCCATAGACGGTCGGCCCGCAGACGTACATGCCGACGTGGGGTGGCGAGAGGGGCTCAAACTTCTCGCGCCGGCGGGTGAGGGTGTTGGTGACGTGCAGGTCATTCTCGCGGATGGTCACGCGTGCCTCCGAATGATGCGGTCGCCTGGGCGACCGGCTAAACGTGCTCGAGCACGACGACGGCCTGGGCGGCGACGGCCCGCCCTTCGCCGACGGGCCCCAGGCCCTCGAAGGTCCGGGCCTTCAGGCCGACCGCCTCCGGTGCGACGCCCAGCAACTCGGCCAGCCGCCCGCGCATCTTTTCCTTGAGGCCGCCCAACTTCGGCCGCTCGAGGAGCATGTTCACGTCGGCGCTCGTTGGCCGCCATCCTGCCGTTTTCACCTTCGCCAGGGCTAGAGCGAGGATGCGGCTTGAATCGGCATCCTTCCAGGCCGGGTCGGTGTCCGGAAAATGGTCGCCCAGGTCGCCGAGGCCCGCGGCGCCGAGGGCGGCGTCGGCGACGGCGTGGAGCACCACGTCGCCGTCCGAGTGGGCCACGGGGCCGAGGGCATGCGGTACTTCGACACCGGCGAGGATCAGCCGACGGCCCTCCGCCAGGCGGTGAACGTCGAATCCCAGGCCGACGCGGATGGGTTGCGTCACGCGCAGCGCTCCTCGGGGCGAAGGTTCACAACCCGGCTCGGATGAACGGCGCACTGGCGGGCGAGCCGCCAGTGCCACCCGGTTCAGCGGAACCCCGCGCG
>DATKUU010000140.1:0-2339 GCA_035530455.1 Phycisphaerae bacterium
TGCTTCCCGGAAGGTTCGGGGCGGCCCAGTGGTTCGCGCAACCCCAGGACGGCTTCGCCGGCGCCGCGGAACACAACGTCGTCACGAAGGCCAGGCCCGTCGGGACCGTCGCGCAGGTGCTCTGCGTCGGCATCACCGGCCAGCCCGGCTTCGCCGAGTTCGTGTACCTCAAGTACGAGGGCACGGGCGCTCCCACACTGGCCGCCAAGCAGGTCTGCGTGCCGGACTCGAGCACGCTCTGGTACGTCTTCACCAACGACCCCGACTCCGCCATCCAGGCCACCGGATGCCCGCTCGCCGTCGTGGCCCTCTCGGCCATGACGGATGCGTACTACGGCTGGTTCTGGTCGGGAGGGATCTGCCCCGAACAGTACGTGGCGGCCCTCTGCGACAACTTCGCGACGGAAGACAACCTCGCCGCCGGGCCGATCTGCGCCCACGACCTGGCGGCCGATGCCATTGGGTTCGGCCCGATCGACGAGACCGCGCCGACCGAGGTCTGTATCGGCTTCTCGCTCGCCGCCGACGCGTAACCGCCACCACCAAACCAAGATCGCCGCGCCCCCCGCCCCCCGCCGGGGCGGGGGGATTGATTCGGTAGAAAGGCAGTATCACCATGGCTGACGGAACACTCGACTCCCAACTCATCGTCCTGTTCGACAACTGGCCCGGCGTCCCTCGCGTCATCCCCGACGCGCCGGACGGCCGATTCACCGCGGCCGCCACGCATAACGTGGCGACCGCGGCCCATAAGGCCGGCCAGAAGATCGCCGTCTGGAACACGGCCGCCGCCGGGCAGGAGGGGATGAGCACGTTCATCTACCTCCAGATCCTCCGGACGGCCGCTCCCGCCTCGGCGGCGAAACAAGTGGTCGTTCCCAGCTCCGCCACCGAGTGGTGGGTGGTCACCAACGATCCCGACCAGGCCACCGCGGTCATCGTCGAGGGCTCCGCCCTGGCGGCGGTCTGCCTGTCGGCGATGACCACCGAGTACTGGGGATGGTTCTGGTGTGGCGGGATCTGCCCCGAGGCCTGGGTGTCCGGGCTCGGAGGCAACTACGGGACGGAATCCACCGTGGTTGCCGGGATGATCTGCACCAACAACCTGACCGCCGACTCGATCGGGTTCGGGCCCGTGGCGGCCGATACCGAAGCCGCCTGCGGTTACGCCCTTACGGACGACTCGTAACCCGGGGTAATCGCCCGGAAACAAGGAGTACTCCTATGGCAGAATCAACACTTGACAGCGAGTTGATCATCCTAATCGACCGCTGGCCCGGATATGCCGAGCTGATCGGGGACGACGAACTCCCCATCGGCGGCTGGCTGGGAAACACCCATCACGCCGTCTCCCAGCCGGTGTACAGGCCGGGGCAGAAGTTCTGCGCGTGGAACGACGAGAACATTGCCGGAACCACCGGGATGTTCACGATGATCTACCTGCAGTACGACACGGCCGCCGCGGCCGAGGTTATGGCGGCCAAACAGGTCGTGGTCAACGATGCGGCGTCCGCGGCGTTCTGGCGGATCACCAACGACCCCGACGCGGTTGGCCTCGTCCTCTCCTGCGCTCTGGCCGCCGTGGCGATTTCCGCCCTGACCGATGAGCAGTGGGGCTGGTTCTGGTGCGGCGGGGTGTGCCCCGAGGGCCATCTGCCCGGCCTGGCCGGCAACTACGCCACCAAAGACGGCACCGTGGCCGGCGCACTCTGCACCGCCGACCTGGTCGCCGACGCGATCGGGTTCGGTCCCGTGGCCGCCGATACGTCGGCCATCATCGGGTTCGCACTCGACGCGGACGCGGGGTAACGCCCGGTCCGAAACCACTAACAAGCCCGACCGGCCAGCCGCCGGACCGGGAGAAAGGACGTGATCCATGGCAGACCCCACGGGACAAGTGACCCTCGGCGGGACCGGCCTCCGAATGGAGGTCGGACTCTGCACCCTCGCCGGCGGGACCGTCGAGGTTCCGACCAAGCTCATCAAACTCCTCGCGGCGAGCTTCACGCCGACCGAGGCCCCGGCCGCCGCCGTCCAGCCCCTCTGCGACCTGACGGTCACCGACCACAAGGTCACCTTCACCGACGCCGGAAGCGGCGACAAGATCCACTCGTACATCTTCGTCGGGTACTGATCCCGCGCGTGTGGCCCCAGCGCCCCGCCCCGCGGCCGGCCCGCGGGGCGGGGAATGATTCCGCCCAGGACAGGACCATGGCATACAATGAACTCACCGTCTGGGATGCCTGCCGGGCCGTCGAACGGTTCAGCGGCAACTCCGACCCCGGGGCCGCGCTCCTCCACGTCCGGGCCGGGTACCAGCGGTTTTTGACAGGGGCGTA
>DATKUU010000141.1:0-2849 GCA_035530455.1 Phycisphaerae bacterium
GCCTCCGTGCCGTTCACCTGCTCACCTATCACCTGTCTGCCGTCCGCGGCTCGCCTATCCCCTTTCTTTTTAGTCGCCAACTCTCGCCAAGACAAGACTTGTGTGCTCAGTTTTCCATAAAACTCTTGCTCGGACACTTAGACGCCGTTGGATGATGCAGAGGAAGGAATCCCATTTGGTAGCCTCGACCGACAAAACGACCGGTGCAGGCGACGGGGGAACTCTCCCGCCCGCAGAGGTGGGCACGCCGGAATGGGCGCTCCAGGAACTTATCCGGCTGCTCAAGGCGTCCACCGAGATCATCGCCCGGATGGGCGACAAGCTCACGATCACGGCGATCAGCAAGCACTTCAAGCTCGTCAACGACGTCCAGGAGCGATTCGGCAAGCTGTTGGAGAAGGTACGCGGCGGCGTGGAGATCCTGTCCGACGAGGGCATCCTGGCGCTCAACGAGGCCCGGCTCAAAGATGTCGAGCGTGCGGTCCATACGACCGAGGGGCTCACGCCGGAAAAAAAAAGACGATGGCTGACGATGCTCGCACGGACGCGGGCGATTCAGGCCAAGGCCCGCAGCAACCCGATGGCGGCCTGGGCGTACGTGGGTGAGCCGCACGAGGAGGCCCGGGCGCTTCGTTTCACCGAACTGGACCGCCGCGTCTGGGCGTCGATGACCAGCCCGGCCCGCGGGCGGCTGATCCAGATCCATCCACGCAGCGGCAAGAGCCTCAACCTCGTCGGCTACGTCGTGGCCTCCATCCCCCGCAACCCCTGCCTGCGGTTCCTCTTGCTGTTCGGAAAGAAGGAGCAGGCCATCAAGTCCGTCGGCCTCGTCCGCCGGTACATCACGAGCCCGCGATTCCGCGCCCTCTACCCCAAGATCCGCGTCCTCGGCCGAACGGACCAGTCCGAGGACAAGTTGCTGCGCTTCAACGTCAACCGGCCCAACCGCGGGGCCCGGGAGTACACCGTCGAGGCCGCCAGTTCCTCCACCGACACGCAGGGCAACGGCTACGACATCATCATCGCCGACGACTACAACCCCGAGGAGGTCCGCTACCAGGACGCCCAGCGCGACCGGCTGAACCAGCGGTGGTTCAACGTCATCGAGCGGCGCGTCACGGGCGACCCGCATGTGCGGATCTTCTACATCTGCACGCCGTGGCACGACGACGACACCGGGGGCAAGCTCAAGACGGCCATCCAGCGGGGCCAGCGGCCCGACTGGGAGGCGCTGATCCTCAAGGTCGAGGACGACCCCGAGACGGGCAAGGCCATCAGCTTCTGCCCCGAGCGGTTCAGTAGCGAGTTCTACGAGTCCCTCAAGCACGACGTGAACGTGGACTACGACCGCCTGTACCGCCTGGAGCCGGTGTCGCGGAAGGATCGGATCGTCTCCCGAGTGATGTACTACCCGTGCAATTGGGGAACCGACATCTGGCAGAAGCAGCCGGAGCCCTGGCGGAAGGCCGCCGAGTGGCGGCTGGGGCGGATCGCCAAGGGCGAGCGATGGCTGAGCGCCGACTGGGCGTCCAGCAGCGAAGCGTACTCCTCCGACACGGCCGTGGTCGATACCCGCCTGACCCCCGAGGGCCCCCTCTACATCCAGGACGTGACGTGGATGCCCGGCAGCGCGCCGGACCTGCAACGCTTTCTGCTCAAGAAGATCTGCGGCCCCGAACTGTTCGACCTGCGGCATGTCCCCCCCGAGGCGCCCCAGGAGGTGAAAGACACGATTCTTGAGCGCATCGCCCGTGACGGCCGTGTAGACGCCGGCGGCGATGTGACCGGGGTCGTTATCGACGCGCAGGGCAACCAGAAGGGGGCGGTCCAACTCTTCCGGGACGGCATGCGGCAGACGCTGCACGACATCATGCAGGTTCGGTGGAACGGCGTGGTCGAGGGCCAGAACACGCAGGGCGTCGGCGGCGGCCAGCACCGCAACAAGAAAGACCGGCTGCGGGGCGTGCGCGAGAAGTTCGACGGGGCCGTCCTGTTCCGCGGGCTGCTCTACTACAACGAGAGGCAGCGGAAATACTATGTCAACGAGCCGGCCAACGAGGACCTCGCACGGCTGGCGTCGCAGGTTCTCAACCCCACCGGCAGCCTCGACGGCCTCGACGCGCTGACCCAACTCCTGATGTACCTCCACCACCGCATCCACCCTCTGCGCCGCTCCATCGCGCAGGCCCAGAAGGAAGCGGAGGCCAAGCCCGAGCAGTTGACCTCCATGCAACGGGGGCTGCGGAAGCAGATCCAGCAGTGGCAGGCCGACGCCGGCCGGCCAGGCAACGACGAGATGGGAAAGGAACTCGAATGGACACGTGGATTCTCGCAGCAGCAGGTTGCGTAGCCGCCGGCCTGGTCGGCCTGGCGCTCGTGGCGCTGGCCGCCTACGCGATGCGGCGAATGGACGCCGTGAACGAACGGCTGATCGCGATGGCGAAGCAACTGGTCAAGGCGAACTGCGACCTGGCGACGCGCCTGCCCTACGTGCTGGTGGACGCCAACCAGCCGGATACGCCGCTGGCCTACAAGATGACGACCGTCCGAGGCACGCCAGAGCCGCCGGGCGCCGCGCCGCCTACGGAGGCGGTCCTGACGGGCGCCCGGCCGATCCCGCCGGGCATGGAAGACGAGTACCAGCAGATCAGCCCCGGCATGGCGCAGACCTGACGGAGCGAACATGGCACTGGACCTGCAAACGGCGAAGAACCGGCTGTCCGAGCTGATCACATCGGCTCACGCCAGCCGACTGGCCTACGAGATCAAGTGCGGCCTGTGGTTCCTCTACGCCTATGCCAACGACCAGTGGGCCCACGAGGGCTCCGGCGCCGCCACACAGTCCATCC
>DATKUU010000142.1:0-2015 GCA_035530455.1 Phycisphaerae bacterium
CGTCGGCCCCGGGGCCCCGGCCTCGGCTAAGGAGTTTTCGTCGGCACCGCCCTCAGGATCAGAACAGGGCCTTCAGGGTGAAGCTGACGGCGGTGTTATCGCCGCCGGCCGTCAGCACCGTGGCGGCCGCCCGGATGTAGCGCTCGACATTCGTCGGCACGCGGAAGCGCTCGCTGGCGGCCAGGCCCCCCGCGGCGGCGGCCTGGCCGGTCACGGTGATGATGTTGTCGATGATGGTCTTGGCCGAGCCCCACTCGACGTCGTCGTCGGTCTGGATGTCGATGATGATCGTCTTGGCCTCGACCAGGTCGGGCGTCGCCGGCACCGAGACCTCGAACTCCATCTCCGCCACGTGGTCCTGCTTGCCCGAACGGGCGCCCAGGTCGATGGCGGCGGTGTAGGCGGTCGCCGCGGCCGCCGGCAAGGCCTTGGACCGGATCAGGCCCGCGTCCTGCACGTTGAAGGGCATGCTATTCTCCTCGTGCGGCTGACCGCTGCTCGGCAGCCGCCCGTCGTTTCACAGGGTCAGGGTTTCGGTGTTGACGATCGCGTCGGTGACGCCGATCGGGACGTTGAAGGCCTCGCTCGGCACCGGCGCGGGGGCGCCGGTGGGGTTCACCGCCACGCGGCTCTGCTGGAGCTGCCGGCGGGACCGGCGGTTCATCAGGATGATGTCGGGGCTCGTGCCCGCCGGGAAGAGGGCCAGGGCGCTGCTGATCAGATCGTCGGTCAGCCCCTTGCCGGCGTCGGTGGCGTTGACGAGCTTGATCCGCACCGCCGAGAGCAGGCTGGAGACCTGGAGCCCGGGCCGGGCGAGCAGCTCCTGGACGTAGGCGGTCATGCGGGCGGTGGGGGCGCCCGCGGGGTCGGGGATGATGCTCTCGATCCGCGGGTCGTCCATCGCCAGCTCGCCGCCGTTGCCCCAGACCCAGCCGACCTGGCGGGGCCCGAAGCGGACCAGCCACACCGACGTGTTGACGGCGTCGGTCGTGCCGCCCGCCGAGACGACCATGTTCGTCGCGTCGTACGCGGCGAGCAGCCCGGGGAACCCCTTGGCGTTGCCGAAGGAGGCGTCGCGGCCGTAGTAGAACTGCTGGCAGAGATCCTGGAACGCCCCCTCCATGATCCCGCCCGCTTCCAGGGCGATGTACGCCTCCGCCCCGTCCTCGTCCACGTCGGCGACCGCCTTGTCGCACTCCCAGCGGGGGTTGAAGATGAAGGTCTCGACCAGCCGGTTCTCGTACGTCCCCTTGCTGGCGACGACGCCTTCGTTGGCGTCGCGGAAGCCGGAGCCGTGGGGGACGGCGGTGCGGACGAGGGTGCGGTAGTTGAGCCCCCGGATCGTCCGGGCGAAGCCCAGGGTGATCTCGGGGTGGGCCTGCGCCGCCTCCTCCACGAGCCCGACCACCGAATCGGATCCGTTGGCGACGGCGATGTCCAGCAGCGTCGGCATCGACATGGTGACACTCCACTAGCTTGCGCCGGCGGCCCCGGGGGGCCGTCAAGCGATGGGTTTCTCACTCGTCGGCAGCGTCATGCCCGCGGCCACGCGGCCCAGGTTGCCGCCGATCTTTTCCGCCAGCCTCTTCGCCCGCGCGGCCTTGGGGTCGTCGGGCTCGAACTCCACGGGCTCCGCCTCGCCCCGGGCCGCTTCGAGCCGCCGCTTGAGCTGCTCGTTCTCGGTCCGGAGCCGCTTCAGCTCCTCGGCCTGGCCCTCCGCGTACGTCTGCCGGGCCTGCTCGAAGGTCATCCCCTCCGCGAACCACCGGCCGCCCTGGTCGCCGAAGGCCTCCACGAAACGGGCGCATTCGCCCCGGGCCTGCCCTTGACGGGCCACGTCAAGGGCCTGCTCGACCGGGTCGCCCGCGGGCTCGCCCTGCCCTTCGCCTTCGCTGCTCGGCTGGGCGGGTTTTTCGTCGGAGGCGGCCGGCTGCTCCTCGGCCGGTTCGACCGCGGGCTCACCGCCGGCCGGCGGGTCGGTCTTCGGCTGGGGACCCCAAACGCGAGACACCGCG
>DATKUU010000143.1:0-5678 GCA_035530455.1 Phycisphaerae bacterium
ATCTCTACCACCGTTGCCGTTTGCTTCTTTGCCACGCTTCACCGTCCTTCTGCCCAACTGTGGGGCGCTAGGGTATTTCGCATGTCAGTAAAATCGCCCGCGGGCGGCCTGAGAAGGAGAGCCGCCACGCGAGCGGGTACGCGACCGAGGACTTGTCAGAAACTCGGCCGCAATTTTCAGGGATAGTTGACAAGTCTTTCATTTGTGCCTCAGTGAATCTTACGCATCGTCCAATCGCAGCGTCCGAGAAAACTCGGATTTTGACCGTTTTTTTTTCGCTTACATCTTTTTCGCGCACCACCCCCTTACGTAAACCACAGTTACCGCCTTCGGCAGTCGGGTTACGCACAAGCCGCTGGTACTGTCTGCGCCCCTGCCCGCGTGGTTTTACGACGGGACTCCCGTCGCCCACTTGCGCTAGGCTTGCTCGTGAGTCTTCTGCCGCATGGCGGACAACTTGGGATACGTTGAGGGGGGAAAGCCCCGGCCAGAGTCGGACTGGCAACATTCGCACACCTCAGGTCTGGCGAGTGTTCTTCCGAAGAGCGGGGCTGAATAAAAAACCCGCGGCCAAGTGAGTCCTGCCGGAACTTGGTCGCGAGTAAGTACGATTCGTTGGATTGTAGTCTGGCAGGACTCATGGTCGTTTCCTTTACGTCTTCATGCCTGAATAATAACAGGTCGGCGGGTGAAGTTCCACGAAATCTGAAAAAAACTTTCGTCAGGTCAGTATTTTATCATGTAACGCACTGTGAAATTAGGAGGTTCGTGATTTTCGGTGCTGTGCGAAAGCGGGTCTGGATCGGACGTGAATGCGAAGACCGCACCGGTGGCGGTGGCAGCTTCTGTCCCGCCGTGGGCGTCATGCGTATGTGTTGCCGCGCCAGAGTACGTGCCCGGCGTGCCGTTCGTTCCCTTGAGATAGTTGCCATCTTCGCCGGGGAGCCGGAAGTTCCCGCCCGCTTCACCGCCAGTATTGAAGTTCGTACCGATGACGGAAAAGAGCGCCGCGTATGTCGCCTGGGATACCTCGCTGCCGTCGCACTCCAGATACCCGACGGGAACGGCCGTGCCGCCGGATAGGAGAATGGCGCCAACGAAGACGCCGTTGGTTGCCCGCTCCATTGTGTAGGCTACTCCGCCGGTTCCCGCGGGGAGTAGCGCCTCGACGCTCTTGTGGACCGTCACGATGTCGCCGTTTTGCAGCAGGTGCGAGGTGCTGGCTTCGGCGAGGTTGAGAACGTCCACCCACCGGCCGTACCGGCCGCCACTGCCCGTGGGGTCCGTTTGCGTTTGAGCGCCCCACTGGTCAAGCACCCAGGCATTGTTCGTGTAGGTGATCGCCGGGCCGACTTCCTTCACCCAGTAATGGTTCGTGGCGAAGTCCGCCTCGCCCTCCGGCCCTGGGGTGGCGGACACTTGCACTTCTCCGACGAACATGTCGGGCGCAGGCAGGCAGAAGAAGTAATATCCACGCCGGAATACCCATACCAGATCGCCCACGCGGTAGGTGTGCTCGCCGCCGTTGGATAGCACCTGCACCTTCTCATACTCGACATCTGCCGCGGCGGCCGTCTGGAGGTCGTCATGGTCTGTGATACTGCCCAGCGGCGTTGTCGGGTTGTCGTCGAGCGATTTTCGCCGCACTCGCAGAGACATATAACCTGCCCCGCCGTTGTTTTGCTCTTTCACATCAGTAGTGGTTCCCCAGGTTCCGCCGGCCTTCAGCCAGAAATTGTCCGTCGTCTCTGCGTAGACCTGATCGCCGGCGGACGTTGCCAGGAACGACCACGCCCCGGCCCCGTAGCGGGCGATCTTGTTGTCTTGTCCGGACCAGGCCCCACTGCCCGTGGCGCCGACGAGGTAGTGGTCCGTCTCGAACGCCGTGGTCGGCGGCGCGTCCTGCCGGGCGATGACGCTGTAATCCGTCTCGACATGCGAAACCACCTGAGCCAGAAACGGCTGATCGTCGATCATGTAGTACGCTCGGTCTTCGCCCTGGATGATCGTAACGATGTCGCCACGCTTGACGTGGTAGGCCTCTTGATCGTGGCCGACCGGGAACGGCGTGGCGTAGCCCACCGCCGGGATCGGCCGCGAGTGGGTCGGCCCCACCGCTCCGACGCTTGGCTCGTTGTTCGTGTCGTACCAGACGGCCACCCGCTCGTAGTCCACGGCCTGCTTCATTCGGGCCACGGGATGCCCGTTGGTCTTCAGGTAGTGAACGCTGCGAACACGTGCGAGAAACGCCTCGTAGCGGCCAAAAGCATCGATGGGGGTATCAAACCCCTTCTGCTCGCCCGTCAGGTCGCCCAGGTCCGCTTCTGGCCCGGCAATCGACACGTCTTCTGCCTCCGGTGGGCTCGGCGGCGGCAGGTGGGAGAACATCGCCAACTGGCCTGGCGGCAAGTCGGGAATACTCGGAAGGCTCGGCGGACTGTCGGGCAGGAGCGGGTCTTCGCCGCGTGGCATGAGGTCGCCCGGGTCCAGTTGCGTGGACCGCAGCGGGGTGTCCGGCTGACCCGACATCACGATGCTGTTGTAGATGTCCCGCGGATCGTCGTCCACCGTATCGTCGTCGGGGACAGGAATCGACGGCGCCACGAGGGGCGGCTCGGCCTGGAATCCGTCTGCGAATTCGTTGCTCATCTCGTCCTCTGGAGTTCCGGGTACGCCCGCTGCGGCGTCATGCCCGCCTCGCCGAGCGCCCGGGCGGACGCCTTGGTTATGGGCAGGCCCAACCGTTGTCGTTCCCGCATCAGTTTGACGAACCGCAGGAGCAGCGTCCTGAGCGTCGCCATGTCGCCCTTGCTGTTGGCCGTGTTCATCTTCGACCGCAAGGTGGCCATCATCTTCGTGCTGCGCAGGTCGAAGTCCTGCAGGCCCCGTTCCGCCGAGACGGGCTGGAACGCCCCGCCGAGGACGCCCCGAGCGATGGCGGCCCCGACGCCCTGCTCCTCAGCCACCGACGGCACGCGCCCGAACGCCTCGCGGAGAGGGCGGACGGCCAGGAGGGTGTCCAGCGGCGTGCCGCTCTGGCCGAGAATGGCCGATGGGAGTTTGCCGGGGATCTCACCCGGCCCCAGCGGTTCGGATTCCTGGCGCCGGAAGATGTCTCGTGACGTTGCCAGTTCGCTGACTACGCGGATGCCCGGGCGGGTTGACTCCAGCACGGCCCGGCCGCCCTCGCCGAGGTCGGTCAAGCCGGCCCCCAGCTTGACGAGTTCCTGGAACGGGAGCCAACTGGCCGCGAGGAACACGGTTCCCCGCACATTGTCGCCCGCCACCTGGACGGCCTGCTGCTCGCGCATCCACTGGGGCCGCAGTTCGTCGGGGACAACACTATCGCCCGAGAACGCCTCTTCCCACGCCTCCTGGAGCTTGGCCGGCCCGGCGATGAACTCCGGACGCCTCGGGAGGTAGTGGAACAATTGAAGGGCGCCGTTTTTGCGGATCCAACTGTACCAGGGGAACACGCGCTTGCCGAACTGGCGCTCGATGTGCGTCAGGTCGGTCAGGTCGGGCATGGCGCGGGACACGCGGAGCAGGGCCTGGCCGATGTCGTCGCCCTGGTCAAGCGCCGACCAGAGCGCCGCCGCCTTCATGGTGGACTCGATCTGGTTGTTCTTGACGAACCACCAGCGAAGCGGTTCTGAGGCGATGCTCGCAAAGAAGCCACGCGTGTTGTTGGCGATGTTCGGGATCTGCGAGATGACGCCCGAACCGACGATGTTGTGCTGGACGAGCAACTTGGCGAACGCCGCGGCGTCGACCGTCTTTCCGGAGATGCTGACGTACCCCGTGACGGGCTTCCCGTTGAGCATCTGCCTCACGATCCGCGCCACGTCCGACCCGGGCAGGCTCTGGCGGACGGCCGAACGAACCTTCAGGCCCGCCATGCTCATGCCGATCACGTTCTGTGCGATGTTCCGCAAGGTGTAGGCCGGGTGCAGCAGGGTGACGCCCTTCCAGACTCCGAAGATGTTGTCGCTCCACCGCAGAAGTCGGTTGATCTCCGTGGGCTGGGCGGAGATAGTCATCAGTTGCGAAAGCGAGTCAGACACTTGTTGCGGAAACGCCATGCCTTCGAGCGACTTGAGGACGGTCTTGTACGCGGGCGTGTTTCTGAACTGGCCCCAATCGATCTGCGTGTAGCCTGGGAAGGCATTTCTGTGTTTGGCCAGGGTGTCGGCCCGGATGCCCGTTTCGGCGGCGATGTCGCGGAAGTCGGCCAGGTAGAGGCGTTTGTTCGCCTGCTCGGCCTCCGCGGCGGCGGAGCCGGGAATGCTCGTCTCGAAGACGTTGAACTTGCCCTTGAAGTCGTCCGGCACCAGGCTTGCCGCAAGCGTCTTGTCGGTGTTGAAGCGGTATCCGGAGATGTGCCGCTCTTCGATCTTGCCGCCGAGTTCTTCGGCCATCGCCCGCATTGAGGCCAGACGCCGCCGGGCCTTCTTGGTGTCCGACGTATAGCCGATGACGACTTTCTCAGGCGAGAACAGGGTGGCGGGCTTCGTCCAGCGAACTTCCTTGACGCGACTGGTGTTGTAGGACAGTTCCGGCAACGTCCTTTGCCTGAGCGCCTCTGCCGCCTGGAACTCTTTCGTCGGCACGCGCCGGGCCGACCCGAACAGTTCGTCCGGGGCCACGCCCTTTTCTTTCATCAGGTCGAGCAGGTCGCGATTGGTTTCGCCGAACTTTCGCAGTTCCACCAGCAGCTTCCGGTTCTCGTCGCCGGTTAGGTTCAGGACTTGTGCCGTTTCGGCCATCCGGGCCTGAACAACGTCGTCGCCCCATAACGGCAACCCGGCCGTGTCGATGAAGTCCCAGAGCCGGGCGTGAACGTCCGCCTGGTCGAGCCCCGTGCTTGCCGCCAGCCGGGCGACCTCGGGGTCGATCCGTTTCGAGAACTCCCTGAAGGCGAACGCGCCCTTGGCCTTGGCCCCGGCGGACAACTGCTGTGCCGTCGCCGCCGCCCGCGTCTGGGCCTCAGAGAATCCCGGCCCGAACAGCCGCGTCTTCGTCCGTTCCGCGATCCGTCTGAACCGCGACACGAAGTCATCGGCACCCTCGACCGCGCGGAACCGGCCGAACTTGGCCCGAGTGACGGCCTTGATGGACTCCGCCGCCTCCGGGCTGAACCTGATGCCCTTGATCTCTTCGGCGACCTTCGTCGCCGCCTTGCCAGCCTTGTTCGCCGCCTTGAGCGTTTCCTTGAGTGCGATGAGCTTCCCGAGGCTGTTCGGTGCACCCTTGGACAGCGGCTGCGTGAACTCCTTGAAGAGCCTCGCCCGTTGACCGGCCTTGATCGTCAGCGTCGGGTCCGTGAAAGGCACGCGCAGGGCGGGGTAGCCGCGTTCGCCGAACTTGGCAAAGAGCCCACGGGCGTCGTCGGCAGCGCTCAGGCCGCGAGTGCCATGCACGCGGCTCGCGAGGCGCGCGCGGAGCGCCCGGTTGAGACGGCTGACCGCCTTGCGGCTGCTGTCAGTTCTGGTCAACAGTCTCTGACCGATCTCCGCGATGCGTTGGGCGGGGAGGCCCACGGCCCGGGCCACGTCGTCGCTGATGCCCGCTGCCTTGCCGGCGACGGCGGCCTTCTGCGTGCCGCGCCATGCCCGCATACCTGCCCGCAATAGACGCGGTGCGCCCGTCACGAGACGTTTGGCGCTGGTCGTTGCCGC
>DATKUU010000144.1:0-3990 GCA_035530455.1 Phycisphaerae bacterium
TCGCCACGCGAAGCGGGGCGACGCACGTGCATCCGCTTGCGGTTTCGCAAACGGATACCGACCGCCTGGCCGACGCGATCGCACTCCAGCGCCGCACCGCCCGCCAGGTCCGCGAGGACCTCAAGGCCACGCAATCCGGGCCCGCGACGAACATGCTCCTGGCACTGGCCAGGGCGGGCGCGGGCGTCGCCGGGCTGCTCGACGATCCCGCGAACATCCCCGCCGCGAAGCCGGCCGTCGTCAAGCTCGTCGGCGACGGCGAGATCGACAGGGCCGGCCAGAAGGCCGCCGCCGAGATCGGGCGGCTCGACGAGAAACGCAGGCGCCGGCAGACGGCGCGCGAGTTCTTCACATCGACCGGAACGGAAGACGGTTCGCCACAAGGGCCAGGGAGGGCCAAGCAATCCCCCCGCAGGCCCGGATACCTGGACCTGCTGGCCCAGGAGTCGAACCGTGAACCTGACCTGGACACCGCTTGAACAAAGGCTGAGGCACATGGCAGACAGGGAAGGGCCGCTATCGCCGAGGGACCGGACGCGGATCGCAAGGCAGGTCGCCGAACGCCAGGCCGCCATGCGGATCTCCAACCAGCAGACCGGCCGCATACTCGGCTGCTCGGGCAGCACGTGGTCGCTGATACGGCGCGGCAAGTACGCCGGCGACGCCGACCGCTACCTCCGCCGCGCCAGGGCCTGGCTCGACCACCAGGAGACGGCCCGGCCGCTGCCGCTGACGCCCTACGTGCCGACGTCGATCGGCGAGCAGATCATCGCGATCTGCGAGCTGGCGGTGGAGCTGCCGACGATCGGCCTGGTCGTCACGCCGGCGGGGGTGGGCAAGACCTTCGCCCTCCTGGAGTTCGCCAGGCGGATGGGCGAGCGTGCGGTGATGGTCCAGGCGGGCGAGGCGCTCAACACCAAGCGGTACCTCATCGAGGAGATCGCCGCGAAGATGGGGATCGGGGTGGGGACGCGCGAGTCCACCGGGGCGATCTACGTCAAGGTCCGCGACCGGATCGCGGGCGTCTACGCCGGCGGCGGCGGCGAGCCGGTGGTCCTGATCGTCGACGAGGCGACGAACCTCCAGGCATCCGCGATCAACATGCTCCGCAACCTCCACGACGACGTCGCGGCAAGGGCCGTGGTGATCCTGGCAGACACCGGCCGGATCGACGAGCGGCTGGCCGGCCGGCGGGGCATAGCGGGCGGATACGAGCAGCTCACCCGCCGCTGCAAGGCGCAGATGCGGATGGGCTTCAACGAGGAGATCGTCGCCGAGGACTGCCGCAAGGTGGCGGCCAGCGTCATCGAGTCCGTGGACGGGCCGCGACTGAACCGCGACGCGATGAGCTACCTCCACGCCGCCGCCCAGGAGCCGGGCAAGCTGGCCAACGTCGCCAGCCTGATCCAGATGGTCCACAGGATGGCCCAGCGGACGAACACGGAGGCGACCTACACGGTCGCCCAGCTCGACTACATCGCACCGGCCGTGGGGCTCGCCCAGCGAATGCCCGACATGCCCTGCCCGTTCGGCCGTGCGGGCGCGCGGATGATGGCCAACGTCAGGCAACAGGGACTAGGGACTAGGGAACAGGAAGAGGCGGCGGCGTGAACGAGCAGGAACGGGATCTGAGGGCCGCGATGGGCCAGGGCTGGATTAGGGGCCTGGTGGTCGGCGTGTCCATCGGCCTGTTTGCCTTGCTGATCCTTCTCGTACTGGTAGTGGCCTCGCGTCGTGCGCGCGGGAGCGTCTGCGAAACCACAAGTGACGCGGCCTCCGGCCGCGTGAATCCGCAATCCGCAATCCGCAATCCGCAATCGACGAGCCTGTTGGACGCCGGGGTCCCTGAGCAGCCCCGGCGCGATGCGAAGGCCGGGTCAATGGCGCGGGTCTCCCTCCGCCCGCGCCGACCCGCCTATACCGGCTGGCGTCGCCTGGAGTACTCCGTCCTGGACGGGATCTGGTCGGTCGAGACCGAACGCGGGCGCAACCTCCGGCGCGGCGACGGCGGGAAGGCGGCCGGACACGTCCAGTTCCACGAGGCCGCGTGGTATCGAGGATGCGAGTACCTCGGCGTCGATTGGCTATGGCCCGAGGACGCCTACGAAGTCGAGAAGTGCTTCCACGTCGCACGTGCCAACTGGTATCGCGACCACATGCCCTGCGTCGTCGCAGGCGACGTGGACGAGCTGATCCGCAGATTCCGAAGGCCGTTCGATCCGTACGGACCCGGCCAGGCGGGGTACGTCAGGCGTGTCAGGGCGGCGATGGCTGAACCACAGAGGGCAGTTGGCCAGTGAACCAGTTAACCAGTCAACCAGTTAACCAACCCCAGCTCAGCCTGGGGCGTTACCGCGTCGAGATCGCAATGATGCGAATGCGGAAGCCCTTCGACAGGCCGCTGCGGATGGGGGACGAGTTGCAGATCGCGGCGCTGAAGCGGATCAACGGCGACGGCCTCTTCTGCTCGCACTGCTGGCACGATCCGGACCTGATCGGTCGGGACGAAGAGGCGGAGATGCTGTCTTTGATCGGCGAGCGATGCGTGAGCTGCCGCGAGGGCATCTACCTGCCGGGCGCGAAGCTCGCCGCCAGGGCCAAGCTGCAAAGCCAGCTCGAACCAAGGCCGCTGCCGGCACTCTTCGCGGAGGTGGCCCGATGAACTGGCGCAAGCGGCGGGACAGGATGGACCGGCTGGTCTTCACGCGCGACATGCTGGCGGGCCGGCTCCGGCGCCTGGATTCCGAGATCGGCCGCGCCCGACGCGACGTCATGAGGACGGCACTTGAGCTCTCGCGGGCTGACGGCGCCGAGGTTGAGTCCCGCCTGGGCGCATGGCCGGATGAGGAGGCGGCACGATGAGCGGTGGGTACGCATGTCACTGCCGTCCCAGACAGGTCATGGTGACGGATGACCATTGTAACCATTCAGCCTTCAACGGCTACCGATTTGCGCCCTCGGATTACTCGGAAGTGGTGTGTCTGATCTGCGGTGCTCGTTGGCGCACGAAGGGGGAGTACGTTGAGCGATCGCCCCGGGCACCGAAGGACTGGTTCAGGGTTCATGACCCGGCCAAATGGAGAGAGATGATCGCGTCACGCGAGGCTGCCAGGACGAAGAGAGCGGAGGCAGCGGGATGAAGCACGCAAAACACATAGGGCGAGCCGCCCAGATCGGGGCAGACTCCTGGGAGCTGCTCGCTTTCACGCAGCTACGAGCGAACGCTTCGGCGGCCAGCCAGATTCGGGCCTTAACCTCCGACGAGAAGTGGATAAGGGACCATACCGAGGAGGTCTGCGCCCGGATCGATCTTCTGATCAAGGACATCGAGGCCAGCGCATGAACCGTGGCAACGTCGCCAACCTGGAGGCCCACGCTGCGGAGGTCGTCGCGGCGTACAGGCGCGGCGTGCCCATGCGGACTCTCATGCTGACCTGGGGCGTGGCGTGGCACCCGCTCGACCGGCTGTTCAGGCGCCACATGACGTCAGACGAGCGGCGTGAGGCCGGCGGGCGGATCAAGGCCAACGCCGCCCGCAAGCGAACGGGCAAGCCCCACCACCGCCAGGGGCCCCTTCACAGGCGGTCTGAGGTCGAGGCCAACAAGAGGCAACTCCGCAAGGAGCTTCGCGGGCGCGAGCTCTGGCAGTGCCCCGCCTGCGCGTACGAGCTGGCGGCCAGGCCGCGCAAAGGCTGGCGATGCCCCAAGTGCGGCGGGTTCGCAGTCGAGCGGATCGAAGTCCCGACGAAGGCGGCGTAGAACCACAAAGGACACAAAGATGAACGGATTCCGCGATGGCCAGCGCGTGAGGGTGGTTGGCACAGGTCACCCCGTCTACGGGAAGACGGGCGTCGTTGTCCACCTTTTGCATGCCGATGGCTATGCCTGGGTCCGGATGGACGAGCCGGTGCCGACGGAGAACGCTGTCTTCGGCGACGACGATCCCAGACGGGATAACGTGCTGCTGCATCCGCACGACTGCGAAACCGC
>DATKUU010000145.1:0-3118 GCA_035530455.1 Phycisphaerae bacterium
GGCCGACAAGTGGCTCAAGACCGTCCGCGATCCGTTCCAAAAAGCGCTCAAGGCGCTCGTGGGCTAGGGCGGCATGTCCGCGCCGTTGGCAGTTGCCGCCCTCGGCTACCCTTCCACCATTTCTGTGTCTTTGTGCTGAACTTGAAAATCTTGATTTCCGGGTCTTCCGCATAGCGCCCTAGGTAGCGCTTGGTCATCTTCCATCCTGAGGCTGTTTGGCCCTTCGGAAAGAGGGCCAGCAGGTGGTCCATCGGCAAGACGAAGCCTTGGATTGTCTGTCCGGCATCGACGACGATGGCAAAGTAGGGCACGCATCCGAAGGTCTCGCATGCCGCCTTCGCCTTACGGAAATTTCCGTTGGGGATGCTGACATATTCCTCCTCGGTCCCTTCGGACCTGCATCTGCTCTTGACCGAAATGCCCATGATCTCCCGCGTGTGGGGATTGCGGGCAATGATATCAATCCCTGTGTGGTCAACCGGGGCACATTCAAACCCATACTTTGAGAGCCAATAAAGTACGAGTGTCTCGCCAAAATCGCCTGTGATTTTTGAGTGACGAGTGCTCTTGCTGACATTCATCTTGTTTCCTCCGCTAGCAGAATTGTATCCCCTATACGCCTGCAGACAGCCGGTCGGCGCGCCTTTCGATGCGGATGGCGCGGCGGCGGCGAGTGGCCGCCAGATCGCCCGGCAACTCCACGGGCCCTGCCACCGTTTTCGCAAGCAGCGCGTCCACGGCCGCGTGCGTCCGTTCGGCACTCATGGATTTTAAGCCCCCGCCCAGGCGCTCGACGGCCCGCCGCAGGATTGCCCCCCGGAGCCACGGCCGAAGGAGTGCAAAGTCGTCGGCGTCCACGACCACGGCACGTTCGCCGGGCAACTCCTCGACGATGCGCCGCCATGTCTCCTCGAGCGCATCGGTCAGGACGTCCGCGGCCTCGGCCGCCTGGTCCGCAAGGCGCCCGAGCGCCTCGTCCGCTTTCGGGTTGATCGCTTCCCGCAGGAGCGGCAGAACCTCGTGGCGGAGGCGGTTGCGGGCGTAGCGCGTGTCGGCATTGGTCTCGTCCTCGCGCCACCGCTCGCCGCGCGATTGCAGAAACGCAAGCACCTCCGCGCGAGAAACCTCAATCAGCGGACGGATAATCTCGATGCCCTCGTCCGGTGCAAGCGGCGCGCGGGGGCCGAGCGAGGCCAGACCCTCGACGCCCGTCCCGCGCACGATGTTGAAGAGGACCGTTTCGGCACGGTCGTCGGCCGTGTGGCCGAGGGCGACCTTGCGGGCGCCCGCGCGGCGGGCGGCGTCGGCGAGGAAGGCGCGGCGGGCGTTGCGGGCGGCCTCCTCGAAGCCGAGCCCCTCGCGCTTCGCCTCAGCCGGCACGTCGGTGTGCCCCGCCTGGAGCGGAAGTCCCAGCCGCTCGGAAAGGTCCGCGACGAAACGCGCGTCCGCGTCCGCCTTGCCCTCCCTCAGGCCGTGGTGCAGGTGCGCGACAGAGAGGGTGGCGGCGAAATCCGATCGCGCAAGGTCCGCAAGCGCAAGAAGCAGGGCGACCGAGTCCGGCCCGCCGCTCACAGCGACGACGACAGCCTCCGGCTCGCCCTGTAGTAGAGAGCATCTCTCACTACAGGGCTCGGCGACCCCTGCCGGCCCAAGCAGACCGTGGCGGTGGACCGTCTCGCGCACGCGCGCAATGAATTCGTCAGGCTTCCCTCGCTTCATCGCCGGCATTATACCGCCGCGCCGCGCCGGGAGGGACCCGGAAACCTCGCCGGTTGACAGACCCGTCGCCACGTCCTAAACTTCCCCCAACGCGGAATGCCGAAGCGAGAAAGCCGAGGCGACTGGGGTATTCCGCCCGCCACGGCGGGTAAGCATTCCGCGTTGGTGAGAGTTCAATGGACCGGTTCGAATATCGCGACGGCCGACTCTGGTGCGAGGACGCGGCGGTGGCGGACCTGGCGGCCCGCTTCGGCACGCCGCTCTATGTTTACAGCGCCGCGACGCTGCGCGACCATTACCGCAAACTCGCCGCCGCCTTCGCCCCCCTCGAACCGCTGATTTGCTTCTCCGTCAAGGTCCTCTCGAACGTCCACATCCTGCGGATCCTGGCGGAGGAAGGGAGCGGGTTCGACCTCGTCTCCGGCGGGGAACTGTACCGCGTCCTCTCAGCGGGGGGCGACCCGGCACGTTCGTGCTTCGCGGGCGTCGCCAAGACCGACGCCGAAATCCGCTATGCCCTCGAGCACAATATCCACCTGTTTAACGTCGAGAGTGAGGAGGAACTGGCGAACCTCGCGCGCCTCGCTTCAGAGACCGGACGCACGGCCAAGGCCGCGCTCCGCGTCAACCCCGACGTGGACCCCCGGACGCACCGCTACATCACGACCGGCAAACGAGAGACGAAGTTCGGCGTGGACCTCGCGCGCGCCCGGGGCGTCTTCGATTCGTTCGCCTCCTCCGCCGGGGCGGCGCACGTGGACCTCTGCGGCGTCCACCTCCACATCGGCTCGCAAATCACGCGCGTCGAGCCGTACGTCGAGGCCGTCCGGAAGGCGCTCGACCTGGTCGCGGCGCTTCGCGCCTCGGGCCATGCGATTACGACGCTGGACATCGGCGGCGGGTTCGGCGCCCACTACGAGGCCGCCGAGGCCCTCGACGCCGCCGACTTCGCCGCCGAGATCGTCCCGCTCCTCCAGGGCTCGGATCTGGAGATCATCATGGAGCCCGGACGGTTTATTGCCGGCAACGCCGGGATTCTCGTGACGTGCGTCCAGTACGTCAAAGCGGGCGGCGACCGGCGATTCCTCCTCTGCGACTCGGGGATGCACCACCTCATCCGCCCGGCGCTGTACGGGGCGTATCACCACGTCTGGCCGGTCGAGCCGGGCGAGGATTTCGCGCCGCGCGAGCGGGTCCGCGACGAACGCATGCCCGGAACCGTGTGCGTGGATGTGGTCGGCCCGATCTGCGAGTCGGCCGATTTCCTGGCGACGGACCGCCACCTGCCGCCCGTGGCGCGAGGCGACCTCCTGGCCGTCTTTGGCGCCGGGGCCTACGGCATGGTGATGGCGTCGGAGTACAATTCCTTTCCGCGTCCGGCCGAGGTGCTGGTCGAGGG
>DATKUU010000146.1:0-8709 GCA_035530455.1 Phycisphaerae bacterium
CGTCACCTTCGACGGCGACGCCGAGCCCGTCCGCGCCGAATGCGCCAACTGCTTCATCCGAAGCGCCAAGCGCCTGACCTACCGCCAGGCCCAGGACGCGCTCGATGGGAAGACGGGCGGCCTGGACGGCGCCGTCGTGGATCTCCTGCGCAGGATGGACGATCTCGCGCGGCGGCTTCTGGAGCGCCGCCGGCAGATGGGGTACCTGGAACTCGACCTGCCGGAGGTGGACCTGGAGTTCGACGACCAGGGCCGCGTCGTCGCCGCCCATCCGGAGGACTCCAGTTTCACCCATCGCATTATCGAGATGTTTATGGTCGAGGCGAATGAGGCGGTGGCGCGGGAACTGGAGAAGCGCGGCCTGGCCTTCATCCGCCGCATCCATCCTCCGCCCGATGCCGAGGCCGCCGACGAACTCAAGGCCTTCGCCCGCAGCGTCGGGCATCCGCTCCACGACCCCACCGACCGGATGGAACTCCAGCGCCTGCTGAACCGCGTGCGCGGCCGGCCGGAGTCCTACGGCATCCACCTGGCCGTCCTCCGCAGCCTCCAGCGCGCCGAGTACAGCCCCCGGGCCGAGGGGCACTATGCCCTCGGCAGCGAGGCTTACTGCCATTTCACCTCGCCCATCCGGCGCTACCCCGATCTGGCGGTCCACCGGGCGCTGGAGCGCATCTTCCGGGGCGAGGGGAAGAAGCGCGGCGGCCGGCAGAAGGGACGGACCGGGCCTGCCGCACCCGCCGAGGACCTCGACGCCCTCGCCCGACACTGCTCCACCACCGAACGCCGCGCCGAAGCCGCCGAACACGAACTGACGAAGATCAAACTCCTCGAGTTCCTCCAGGCGAAGATCGGCGAAACGTTCCACGGCGTCATCACCGGCGTCCAGGCGTTCGGCCTGTTCGTCGAGATCCCGGAACTCCTGATAGACGGCCTCGTGCATATCTCCAGCCTGGGGGACGACCAGTACGCCTTCGACCGGCGCCGCTGGGCCCTGGTGGGACGGCGAAAGAGCTGCGTCCTCCGCGTCGGCTCGACGCTGGAGGTCCGCATCGTCCGGGTGGACATTCCGCGGCGGCAACTCGACCTGGAGCCGGTCGAGCAGGAGAAGCGCCCCGCCGTTTCGCCCCCCAAGCGCAAGCCCGGGAAGGAACGCCGCCCCGATCGGCGGCGCCGATGAACCGTCCGCCCCCGAGCCGCGATGTGCCGCCGCCCTTCAGCCGGCGCGCCTTTCTGCGCGACGCGGCCCGGGCGGGGGCCGCCGCGGCGCTGGCGGCGGTCGCCCGCCGCGCAGGAGGCCAGCCGATGAGCGAGAACGCCCAACCGTCCGGGCCCGCGCCGGCCGTCGCCCTTGTCTATGACGACGCCTACAAGTCGCACGCGACAGGTGCGGGCCACCCCGAATCGCCCGAACGCCTCCAGGCCGTTCTGGACGGCTTGGTCCGCGCGGGCCTGGACAAACGGACGCAGCGCCTCGCGCCGCGGGCCGCCACGGAGCAGGAACTCGCCGCCTGCCACACCGAGACCTACATCGGCATCGCCCGCCGCGACATCGAGTCGGGCGCCGAGAGCCTCTCGACCGGCGACACGTCCATCTCGCCCGAGTCGTACCGTGCGGCGCTTCTGGCGGCGGGCGGAACGTGCGCAGCCGTGGACGCCGTCATCAGCGGACGCGCCCCGAGCGCCTTCTGTGCCGTGCGCCCTCCAGGTCATCACGCGACGCCGGAGGTCGGCATGGGGTTCTGCATCTTCAACAACGTCGCCGTCGCCGCGCGCTACGCTCAAGCGAAGCACGGCATCGGGAAAGTCCTCATCGTGGACTGGGACGTCCACCACGGGAACGGCACGCAGGAGATCTTCTGGCGCGACGGGTCGGTTTTTTACTTCAGCACCCACCAGTCGCCCTGGTATCCCGGCACGGGCCGCGCGGACGAGACGGGCGAGGGTCCCGGCGCCGGGACGACGCTCAACTGCCCCTACCCGGCCGGCGCGGGGCGGAAGGAAATCGTCCAAGAGGCGTTCCGGGGGAAACTCCTCCCCGCCGCCGCGCGCTTCAAGCCCGACCTGGTGCTTGTCTCCACGGGGTTCGACTCGCGCGCGGGCGACCCGCTCGGCGGGTTTCGGCTCTCGGACGAGGATTTCGCCGACCTGACGCGCCTCGTGCTGGGGATCGCGCGGGAGCACGCGGGCGGCCGGCTCGTCTCGGTCCTGGAGGGCGGCTACGCGCTGGACGGTCTCGCCTCGGCCTCCGCCGCCCACGTCCGCGCGCTGGCGGAGGCGTGAGCGGCCGTCACTTCTCGATGCGATCGAGGTCCGTCGGTTCCTCGGCCGAAAGGTCGGCGGCCCAGAACGCGCCGTCGGTCGGCAGCGCGACGTGAAGCGCCGTGCACGAATCCAGCGCGAGGCGCACCCGCTCCACCGTCAACTCCAGCACGTGCCCGCCCGCCGTCCGGTCCTCGGTGAGGAAATGCAGGTGCCAGCCCGGCACGTTCAGGCCGCCCATCCACTCCGGGCACCGGAAACCCACCACCGTGCCGCGCACCTTCTGAAACTCGAAAGTCGGTTGCTGCTCCACCACCACCGCCAGGCGCGGGTACGGCCTCGTCTGCCTCGGCACGCTCCGCGTCTTGACGCGCGCGAAGGTGCCGTCCAGGCGCACCGCGCACGGGACGTTCTTCGTCGGCACGAGGCGGTCCAGCAGTTCCTCCAGGGCCGCCAGGTCGTACGCGCCCTCGATGGAACCCGTGTGGTCCGCATCGAGGAAGGTGACGGCGGCGAAGGGGGTTGAGTCGCCGTCGGAAGCCTCTTCCGCCCGCCCGTCCGCCCGGATGCGCCAGACACGCCCGTCGAGCATCACCATCTCGCCGTCCAGCGCGTCGAACGTTCCGAGGCCGAGGTCGCCGTGACGCTTGAGGTTCCCGATCGTGACGGTCCCGTCGTACACGCCCTCCGTGAGCGCGCCGATGGTCGAGATCTGGTAGAGGCACTCGCGGTCGGCGGCGGGTGCGCACCCTGCGGCCAGTGCCGCAGCGACCAGGAGGCCCGAAACGAAGCAGCGTCGGCGGTACCTCATGGCTCTTCTTCCGGCTCGAACGGCTCTTCTCCCGGCGCGCCTGCCCCGTTGGGGCCGGGACCGCTGGCGGATTCGGCCAGTTGCGTGATCCGCGTCTCGGCGTCCTTGAGGGTCTGCCGGCAGGCCTTGATGAGTTCCGCCCCCTCGGCATAGAGGCGGAGCGATTCGTCGAGCCCCGCCTCGCCCGATTCCAGGCGCTCGACGATTTTCTCCACGCGCGCCAACCGCTCCTCGAACGACGGTCCTTCGTGCTTTGCCGTTTTCTTCTTCGCCATGATTTTTTCTCCACCTTTCTCGCTTCGTCTGCCGCTCGCCAGCGCTCGCGGCTCCGAGTCTTACTCGAACAAGGTGCGCTGCGGCGGACCTGGCGCGTCCTTGCGCCGTCGCGTCGCTCGCCCAGCCGTTTGGCTGCTGCCTTCGCCCTTCGCCGTTCCTTGTTCGTCATTCGACATTCGCCGTTGGCTGACCTGCTCGACTTTGCTTGCAAGTTCTCCCTGGGCCAGATGCGTCCGCAGGCGGTCGCCGGGCCTTGCGTCGGCGGCGCGCGTGAGCGTCGCGCCGGTGCGCTCGAGCACCGTTCGGCTGTATCCGCGCGCAAGCACGCGGTCGGGACTGAGGTCGCCGAGGCGCTGCGCGAAGCCGTCCACCTGCGCCCGCCAGCGGTGGACGAGCATCGTCCGCCCGGCCGCCCGAAGGCGGAAGAGGGTCATCCGCAGCGCGCTTTGCGCGGCCTGCCACTTGACGCGCGGCGCGTGCCGGGCGAGGCTCCCCGCCGCGCGCTCGAGGCGCAAACGCCGATCGCCCGCGGCCTCGCGCACGGCCGCACGCATCCGCCCGACCAGGTCCTCGAGCGCCTGCGCCCGCGCGAGGACCAGTTCCTCGGGATGCGCGAAGTATCGACTCCGGCGGGCGAGCGCAAGCCGCGACGCCAGTTCCTTCCTCAGGTGCATCATGTGCCGCACGAGGCGGCGTGAGCCGACGGCGAGCGCGGCCAGGACCTCGCGCGCGTCGGGCACGACCATTTCAGCCGCGGCCGAGGGCGTCGCCGCACGCACGTCCGCCGCAAAATCCGAGATGGAAAAGTCCGTCTCGTGGCCGACCGCGCTCACGATCGGCACGGCCGAGGCGCGGACGGCCCGGGCGACGGATTCCTCGTTGAACGGCCAGAGGTCCTCGAGGCTCCCTCCGCCCCGGCCGATGATGATGACGTCTATTGAGCCGAGGCGATTCAGGCGCTGGATGCCGCGGACTATTTTCCCCGCCGCCCCCGGACCTTGGACCAGTGCGGGCGCAAGGACGATCTGGACCGCCGGCCAGCGGCGCGCGAGGACGTGTAGCATGTCGCGCACGGCCGCGCCGGTGGGGCTCGTGACGATGCCGACGCGGCGGGGAAAACGCGGCAAGGGGCGCTTGCGCGCCGGGTCGAAGAGGCCTTCCTTCTGCAACTTCTCCTTGAGTTTTCTGAACGCGACCTCGAGGGCCCCGACGCCGCGCGGCCGGAGGCTCGAGACATAGAGTTGATAGTTCCCCGCCTTTTCGAAGACCGAAAGGTGGCCCTTGGCTTCGACCTCGAGGCCGTCGGCGATCTCGTGGCGGAGCCGCTCGGCGGTGGATTTCCAGATGATGCAGCGGAGGCTGGCCCGCTCATCCTTGAGCGTGAAGAAAACGTGGCCGGAGGTATGGCGCTTGTAGTTGGAGATTTCGCCGACGACCCAGACCTGGGGGAACCCGTCCTCGATGGTCGCCTGGATGCGGCGTGTGAGTTCCCAGACGGTCTCCGGCACTTCCTCCTTCGGTTCCGGAATGAGCGTGGCATCAAATGGCGGCATGGAGGATTACATACCGCAAAGCGGTCGTGGAATCAACCGCGCGCGGCGGGCGGGCAAACGCCGTGCGGCTGTGGCTTGGCTGGCGCGCCGTGGCCGTGGTATAATGGTTTCAGCGGTTCCATTGAAGGCTTCGGCGAGGAGCCGCAGCGGAGCAGGTGCCGGACAGGAGGTCGCACGATGCTCCTGGAATGCTCGAAGAAGAACATTGCCATCATGGCCCTTGCCCAGACGGCGATCGTGCTGTTGGGGATAGCGGCCTGTGGCACGGCCGGGTGCCTGTGCCGTGAGGCCGGGTGGGCCGTTCCGACGTTCACTCGGGTCCTTGCGCACTGGGGGTGGGTCGGGCTGGTAGTTCCTATTGCTTGGTCGGTTCTTGCGGTGTGGTTTTTTCACTGGTCCAAGAGGCCTGTGCTGGCTGAGGCAGTGATTCCCATCAGCGGACTGGTGATTGCCATCCTCTTGGCCCTTCTTGTGTTCAATGCCTTTGCGGCAGGCGTTATAAGGGTCACCACCTATTCTCCCCAATAGAAATCCAAGTCCCAAGGATTCCAATCCCTGGGTTTAGGATCCCGAGTCAGCGGGTTCGGGCTCGCTTGGTTCGGTTTCTTCGTCGCTCTTTGCGGCGGGTTCGGAGATGGGGAGCGAGAGGCGTTCGATGGCGCTCGCGCGGCCGGTCTGGGTGTCGGCGGTGACGAGGGCGCCCGAAAGGCGGGCGTCGGCGGTCGCGACGTCGAAATGCGTCGGCATCCCCGTCACCAGGACCGAAAGGACCTTCTCCTTTTTGCGGCCGAGGATGCCGTCGTGCGGCCCGGTCATGCCGAGGTCCGAAATGTATGCCGTCCCGCCCGGCAGGACCCGCTCGTCGGCCGTCTGAACGTGCGTGTGGGTGCCGAAGACGGCGGTCGCGCGTCCGTCGAGGTGCCAACCCATGGCGATGCGTTCGCTGGTGGCCTCGGCGTGGAAGTCGAGGAAGACGAGTTTGGCGCGGTCGGCGATGTCGGCGAGGGCCCGGTCGGCCGCGTGGAACGGGCAATCGCCCATCGGTTTCATGAACGTCCGCCCCAGGAGGCTCACCACCGCGAAGGGGAAGCCCGACTGGCTCTCCAGGACCGTCCATCCGCGTCCCGCGGCTTCGGGGGGGAGGTTGGCGGGGCGGAGGAGGCGGTCGGAATCCTGAAAGAGGGGAATTGCCTCGCGCCGCCGAAAAACGTGGTCGCCCATCGTCACCACGTCCACGCCGAGGGCCCGGAACTCTTCGAACAGGGCGGGCGTGATGCCGGAGCCCCCCGCCACGTTCTCGCCGTTCACGATGACGACGTCAATCGAACGGTCGGCGAGGAGACGGGGGAGGGTGACGGCGAGGGCGCGTCGGCCGGGTTTGCCGACCACATCGCCCACCAGGAGGGCGCGGAATTGCATGAGAACCCCCGTGTTAATGGTGCTTTGCGGCGGGTTAGGATGACCGCGTGCAAAGCACGCGGCTCGAAAAAACTCCTTGTATTAACGTGCGTATTCGATGACTCGGTGTTCGCGGATGAGGACGATCTTGACCTCGCCGGGGTACTGGAGTTCGTCCTCGACGGCCTTGGCGATGTCTCGGCAGACCTTGACGGCCAGGGCGTCGTCCACCTTGGCGGCGTCCACGAGGACGCGGACCTCGCGTCCGGCCTGGATGGCGTAGGCGGACTGGACGCCCTCGAATCGGCGCGCGAGTTCCTCGAGTTTTTCCAGCCGCTGGATGTATTTCTGGAGGGTTTCGCGGCGGGCGCCGGGGCGGGAAGCGCTGACGGCGTCGGCGGCGGAGACGATGGTGGTGTAGAGGGCGCTCTGGATGTTCGGCTCGTGGTGTCCGCCGATAGCGTGGACGACCTCGGCGGGTTCGTTGTATCGGCGTGCCAGGTCGGCCCCGATCTCGGGGTGCCCGCCCTCCACCTCGTGGTCCACGGCCTTGCCGATGTCGTGCAGCAGGCCGGCGCGTTTCGCCAGTTCCCCGTCCAGGCCCAGTTCCTCGGCGAGCATGGCCGCGAGGTGCGCCACTTCGATGGAGTGCTGTAGGACGCTCTGGCCGTAACTCGTGCGGTACTTCAGGCGTCCGAGCAGTTGGATTTCCTTCGGATGCAGGCCGCGGACGCCCGTGTCGAGGGCCACCTGCTTGCCGGTCTCCAGGATGTCCTTGTCCACCTCCGTGGTGGTTTCGGAGACGACCTGCTCGATGCGCGGCGGCTGGATGCGTCCGTCGGTGATGAGTTTCTGCATGGCGCGTCGAGCGACCTCTCGGCGGACCGAATCGAAGGACGACAGGACGATGACGCCCGGCGTGTCGTCCACGATGACATCCACGCCGGTGGCACGTTCGAAGGCGCGGATGTTGCGTCCCTCGCGGCCGATGATTCGGCCTTTCATGTCGTCGCTGGGGATGTCCACCGTGGCGACGGTGACCTCGGCCGTAAAGTCCGACGCCAGACGCTGGATGGTCGAGGCGAGGATTTCGCGGGCCTTGTCGGCGGCGGTTTCCTGGGCCTGGTCGCTCACGCGCTGGATGAGGGCGGCGGCCTCGTGCTGGACCTCCGCCTCGAGTTTCTCCAGCAAGAGCGCCCTCGCCTCGCCTTGTCCCAGGCCGCTGATCTTGTAGAGTTGCTGCTTCTCTTCGGCGACGAGGCGCTCCAGTTCGGCGTGTCGGCCCTTGAGGGCATTTTCCTGTTCGCTGACGCGGCGTTCCATGGCGGAGACGGTTTTTTCCTTGCTGGCCAGCGTCTCCATTTTGCTGTCGATGCCTTCGTCGCGTTTGGTGGCGAGGCGTTCGCGTTCCCGGAGTTCCTCGCGGGTCTTGGCGGTTTCCTTTTCGAACGCTTCGCGGGCGAGGATGGCCTCTTCCTTGGCTCCGACTTTGGCTTCCTTCAGAAGCCCCTCGGCCTCGCGCCGGGCCCGGGCCAGGATTTGGTCGGCTTCGGACTGGGCCTCGCGCGTGTGTTTGCGGGCGCGCCATCGGGCCACGGCGTAGCCGAGCCCAAGCCCCCCCGCTGCCATGCCCACCGCCAACGCCACCATCAACGGTACGTTCTGCGCCAGGGGTATCATCGGTTCACTCGCTTTCCAGAGATATTGCGCACCATCATCGTGCGCGGGCGTGGGAGGAGGGTGCGGCATCGAGAGTGGTCCAACCACCGGCCCGTCGGCCTCGCCCGGCGAGACCGCCGAGGCGGGCGCCGAGGGCGCCGACAGGCAACCGGCAGACGGGGGACGGCGAGGGCTCAGTTCACGCTCGAGGCGAGATCATCTCCCCAGAACGTTCGGACGATCCGACGGACGGTCCCTGAACCCGCTTCACGCTCGTCGCCTGCCTTTCCCGCCCCATCGGCGGTATGTGGACCGCCCCGAACAGACAGGCGGTCGCGTACCCCGGTTACCCGTTTTAAAGTCGGCCGGGTCCGGCTCCGAGGCTCTCCCTCGCACGCGCCGATCCCGTTGGCCTCCGGCTCAACCACTCCCGAGGCGTTCCGAGCGCCCCGGCTCCCCTTTCCTTACCTTCGTTCTCTCCTGTCGTGTCGTGCCGCCGAGACGGACCCGACGGCTTGCCATCACCATAGTCCAGTATCGGCCAGGACAGAGCCTTGCCTGAAATCATCATCTCCGGCGGCGGCGAATCTGTCAAGGCAAAAAGGCTCCCAGGAGTTTCCCCACGCTTTCTCACGTGGGCGGTTTGGCGAAGGCCAGGACCAGTTGACCGGGGTCGGCCGGCGGCGGGGGCGGCGGGGGCGGCGCGGGTCCGCCGCGCGAGCCGAACAGCAGCCGGTGGATGCCGTCGGC
>DATKUU010000147.1:0-2240 GCA_035530455.1 Phycisphaerae bacterium
GATATCGCCAAGGAGCCTGGCCGGGTAATGCTGGCCTACGGGCAATCGTGGCCAAGTGTCACGCTGAAAACGCTCAACCCAATCGTGGTCCGACTTGTGGCCGGATACGGGGCGGCGGGGTCAGCCGTGCCAGCGGACATCATCCTGGCGATGAAATTCCTCATCCGCCACTGGTACGACAACAGAACGGCAGTTGAAACCGGTGTCGGTATCGCCGCAATCGAGATTCCGCAGACGTTCCACATGCTCATGGATGGCTACGAGCGGAGGGGCCTCTACTGATGCTCAAGCTTGATCAGCAGATCGTTATCCAGACGCCTACCGAAAGCGTTGACGGGCAGGGCTCCGTGACCGAGACATGGGCGACGCTGGACACGGTCTGGGCTGAAAAGCGGGATCTGCGCGGCCAGGAAGGCATGACCCGGGAATCGGTTGAGGCGAGCATGAATGTGGCGTTTCGGATTCGTGGGCGAACCGACGTGACCACGAAAATGAGGATCAGCCACGACAGCCTCTATTACGACATCATGGTCATCAAAGACAGCGTGAATCGGGGTCTGTACCAAGATCTCATGTGCATTCTGAGGGCGGCGTAATGGCGCGGCGGAAAGAGGCGGGGAACGTTATCGAGGGTGTGGACGAGCTGATAGAAGATCTGAACAAGCTCGCCGGGAAAGTGACTGGCAGTGAGGTCGTCGAAGCCATGAAACCGGCGGCGCGGATCTACCGGGACAGCATTCGGGCGCATCTACGGGCGGCGATTTCAAGCGGAACTGCGGCCGCGAAAGTGTTCGCCCGTTACGCGAAGAGATCGGGACATCCGCCAGAACGCGCGGCCGAGGGCGTCTTTTATGACGCCCGTAACCCATTCCATGATGTTTCCGGGCCATCGATCCTCGTCGGGATGGCTCACTGGCACTCGCCCCACTGGCATTTCCTGGAGTACGGGGTGCCATCGCGCGGCGTCGCAGCGACTCCGTTTATCCGGCCCGGAAGAGATGCCGCGCACTCGGCAGCAAACGCGCGGCTACAGGCTGACATCAAGAAGCTGATCGACTCGGCTGGAAGCTGATGGCCTACATCGAAACCGCATTACTTTCAATCGCACTCGCCCATGAGGGCACCGCTGCGCTCATCGGAACGCGCTATTATGCGGCCGGGGAAGCACCGCAGGCAGCTACCCTGCCATTCGTCACGGCGCAACGGATCTCGACCGGGCGTGACCACGCAATGGGCGCGGATACCGGGTTGGTGGAAGCGCTGGTGCAGATTTCAATCGTTGCGGTGTCCCACACCGCCTGTCTGGCATTGGCCGCGCAGATCCGGGCGGCACTACAGGATTACGACGGCACATCCCAGACGGTCGTTATCCAGCGGGTGTTCCTTAATAATGAGACCGATCTCGGCTACGACTATGAACAGGCGCGGCATTCCCGCGTCATGGAGTTCCGCGTATGGCACCGAGAATAGACATGATCGCTCACGGGCTGATAGCAATCCGGGCTCAGGTAGACATGCTACTCAGCATGATCGAACCGGACGGAATGCCATCGCCGCCGGAGCCCGGCCCATGTGAGCACATACGGACCAAGCCGAGCCCGGACAGCACAATGGGCAATTTGCATTATATCTGCGAGGACTGCGGCCAGGAGGTCGAAGAATGAGCACTTACATCATCGGGACACAGAAGGTCTACGTCGCGCACTATGACCTGACCAGCTACCTGGACAGTGTGAGCATCGGCGGGCAGAAAGCCGCGGTGGCCGCGACTGCCCTCGGCGCTACAACCGAATTAATGAAGCCCGGCCTGGAGACTATCAATTTCAGCTACGGCGGGTTCTTCGATGGCCCTGCCGGTGCCGACGAAATTCACGATTACCTGCTCAATCACGCGACGCCCGCCGCCACGCCTCCGCCATTTTCCGTCTGCCCGACTACCGGCGCGGATGGCGAACTGGCGATGATGCACTGCGGGCGGGATCTCAGTTACGACTTTGGTGGGGCCGTCGGATCGATGCTGAAGATTTCGGCATCGGGCGGCGCGGCTGCCGACAAACTGGTTCGCGGCTACGTGATGATCCCGAAAGCGGCATACACAGCCAGCGATGTCGGGACATCGGCGGAACTCGGGGCGGCGCTCGTAACACAGAGGGTCTATGCGGCATTGCACGTATTCACGGTCACCGGTACGGACCCGACCCTCGACGTGATTGTCGAATCCGATGCGGATGACGCCTGGG
>DATKUU010000148.1:0-6142 GCA_035530455.1 Phycisphaerae bacterium
GATGATGGTCTCCTCGGTCGCTCCGCCGACGAGGCGCTCCAGGTTCGCCCGGACCGTGACGCGCGCCTTGGCCTTCACTTGGATGCCGTCCTTCGCGACGGCGTCAATGGTGGTCTTGCCCGTCTCGGGGTTCGGCACGTCAATGACCTTCGGCAGGACGGACAGGGCCACGGCCTCCTGGATGTTGCGTCCCGCGAGGTCAATGGCGGCTCCGGTTTTGAAATTGAGTTCGATGTTCGCCCGGTCGGCGGCGATCAGAGCCCGCACGACGTTGACCGGGTGGCCGCCCGCCAGGTAATGGCTCTCCAGGTCGCGGGTTTCCATCGGGATTCCCGCCTGGACGGCCATGATCTTGCACCCGACGATGACGCGCGGATCGACTTTCCGGAGCGACATGGCCACCAGATTAATCAGGCCGATGCCCGCGCGGGTCGTCAAGCACTGGATCCAGAGGCCGATGTACCGCAGGAGGACGATGACGAAGAAGAACGCCGCCAGGACCAGAACGACGACCCCCGCGATCCATATCGGATGCATTGCCAGAACCGGTGAGAGGGCGGACGCCAGAGTCGGCACAAAGTTCATCGTAGGCTCCTTCGCGTGAAAGACCGTAGGATTCACGTATTGTACCGTGCTGCGACTAGAGGGCCAACGTTTTTTTTATGCTCGCCGGCTGTGAATCGCCGAGAGCCTTCAGTCCTCCTCGGGCACGACACGGACGACGACCCGCGCGCCGTGGACTTCGAGGATCTTGACCCGCCGTCCGGCCGGGACGAGGTCCCCTTCGGTGACGCAATCGATCTGGCGTCCGTCGAGCGTGATCTTGCCGGCCGGCCGCAGGGCCGTCTTGGCGACGGCGATCCGCCCTTTCAGTTCCTCCGGCGCCAGATGCGCCAGGTCGCCCGCCTTGCCGACGCCGCTCGGTCCGCGCAGGATCAGGCGGCGAAACAGGGGCGTATGCGGCCAGATGCGGATAAACAGATACATCAGGAGCGGCGCGGTGACGGCCATCGCGGCCAGGGCGATGAGCCCCGGCGCGGAGCCCATGAGGAACGCTGCCACCACCGCCCCCCCGAACGCCAGGAGCGACAGGACCGTCAGCGCCCCGCCGCTCGGAATGACGATCTCCGCCAGCGCCAGCGCGATGCCCATGCCGAACAGAAGGGCCACGTAGGGCCAGGACGCTTGCCACGCCGGAATCGTCATGCGGGCGTTCCTTCTTCGGGGCCGTGCGGCTCAGACGGGCGGACGACGATGCGGTTGCCCCGGACCTCGACGACGCGGATGGGCCGGTCGGCGTCCAGAAAATCGCCCTCCGCGATGACGTCGAGCAGGCGGTCGGCGAATCGGGCTTTCCCGGCGGGGTGAAGTTTCGTCACCGCGCGGCCGACGTCGCCGACGCGGGCTTCCTGCGGCGCCGCCGCGGCGTGGCTCGACCCGTCCGAAACCCCCGACGGGGCCAGCACGACTCGCCCCAGGACCGGTACGTGCGGCAGGAATCGCGCCAAGAAGAAGGCGCACAAACCGAAGGCGGCCAGGACCAAACCCATGACGCCGATCGCCTCGAAGAGTTCCGTGTACTCAAAGTCGCGCTCGGGCAGACCCTCAAAACTCGGCAGCGCGAGCACAAGGGCGCCGAGAATCAGCAGGATCCCCCCGCCGCCCAGGATACCGAACCCGGGCGTCACGAAGAGTTCCACCAGAAGCATCGCCAGCCCCGCGACGAAAAGGAGCAGCGGCAGCCAGTCCGGCTGGCCCGCCAGGAACGACGCCAGGAACAGGATGCCGAACGCCACGAGGCCGATCGTCCCCGGCACGCCGAACCCCGGCGTGTTCATCTCGACGTACAGCCCCAGCAGGCCGACGAGAACCAGCAGGGCTTTGAGCCACATGTTGTTCAGCCACGCCACGAGCGTTTCGCTCCAGGTGACGGGATAGACGGCGATTCGGCCGCGGATGGGGTAGAGGTCGTAGAGGTCGTCGAGCCGACCGATGATGTGGCGCGCCAGGCCGTAGCGCTTGGCCTGCTCGCTGCCGACCGTCAGCACCTCGTCCGGTGGGACGACGACGTCGCGTTTTTCCCACTCGGTTCCGTACTGGAAGAGGTCTTCTTCCTCGATAGTGCGGTGCTCGTGGGTTTTCTTGTTTTCGATGTCAATGACGGTGGTGCTCATTTTGACCATCGCCTTGAGGATGGCCGGCGGGTAGCCGTGTTTTTCAGCGAGACTTTGCATCCGCTCGATGATAGCGCCTTCGAGTTTCGCGCGGACTTCCGGCTCGAGCGGCTGGGGGCCGGCCAGCGGCACGGCGGCGTACGGCGTACAGGCACCGAGCGAGGCCTCGGGGCTCATGACGATTTCCTGGCAGGAGACGGCGGCGATGGCCGCGGCGCTGTACGCCCGGCTGTCCACATAGGCGATTGTCCGCACGCCCTCGCGGGCGAGGCGTTCCAGCGCGCGGCTCAAGTCGAGGCCGGCGTCGAGATACCCGCCGTCGGAGGTGATGTGGAAGATGACGATCCGGTTGCCGGCCGCCGCCGCCTCGTCCGCCCGCCGCGAAACCGAGGCGACCAGGGTCTCGTCAATGATGCCGGAGACGGGGATGATGGCCGCCGGTACGGGCGCCTCCGGCTCGGTCGCCGGCTCCTCGGCGGTGAGCGACCCGAAAAGTCCCACGGCCGCCAGCCCGGCAAAGAGCGCCAGCCGTCCTACGCGCGTTTGTGCCGAGTGCCGCTTCATTCGAGTCCGCCTGCCTTGCGAGCAAAAGAGATTACATCCGTGTCTGACTATAGACGGAATCCGCCGCGTTTACCAGGGCATACGCGAAAAAGACTCCAGGTGTCTTTTCCCCGAAGAGCCCGAAGGGTGCTGCGCAGAAAAGACACCTGGAGTCTTTTTCGCGGCCTACTCCAGACGCGTGATGCACTCCGGCGGAATGGGGTCGGAGAGCCACACGGCCGGCCCGGCCGGGTAGAACTGCACGCCCCCTTTCCGCGCCGATTCGGTGTCAATGCGGAGGATGACCGGCTGGGGGGTGTGGCGCTGTCCGATTTCGCGCGCTGCGGGCGTGTCCACCGAGAGGTGGACGTACTGGCGCCCACTCGGCTGCAAGCCTTCGGTGAGGGTCTGGTCGGCGACTTCGGCCGTCGTCCCGTGGAAGAGCATTTCCGGCGGGTCAGCCGGCTCGAAGCGGACTTGCCGGGGCAACGTGTGGCCGTAGCGGGCCCGGATTCGGTCGCCGAGAATCTCGAATCGCGGCGGCGATTGGGCCGTCACCAAGCGTTCGATCTCGCCGCGGGTCATGGATTCCAGTCCCGGACGTGTCCGGACGGCTTCGGCCAGTTCGTCCAGGCCGACTGTGCCGTCCTCGTCCATCGTGAGGTTCGCCTCCTCGGGGTGGTGGCGGAGGACGAAGGCCAGAAACCGGCTCAGGCGTTCGTCGCCGGAGGGTCGCGGCGGGCGCCCATCCCGGCGCGGAGGGCGATCGGCCCCCCGCCGGTCGTGTGGTTTTCGGTCATGTGCCATGTGCCCGCCCCCGGACATGCCTCTTCTGGGGAACGCGTATAGGGTACGGCACCGGCGGCGGCCGGGCAAGGGAAAATCTCTTGCCTCCTTCGCCGAAATCGCCTTGCCTGTCGGCCGTGTTCGGCATAGGATAGACGAGGACTTGGAGCGAGGGTATCGAGGGAATCCGCTGTGTCCCCCCGCCGTAGCGAGGAATTGGTGGACGGCCCGTACCGGCTGGTGGTGCTGGACCTGCCTCGGTTGTTGGCCGAGGCGCCGGTCGAGGAACGGGCCGCCATCTGCGAACGCCTGGAGGCGCTGCTGGACCGGCAGGTGCGGGTTCTGCTCGTCGCCCCGGCCGAGGTGGAGGCGATGGACCGGGACGTGTGCCGGGGCATCCGCGGCCTGTCGAAGGTTTTCCTGTTCGTGTGGACGGCGGGGGCGGAGTTGTTCGGATTCGACCAGCACGGTCAAGCGGTGCAGTTGGCGGCGGGCCGGAAAGACGACCCCAACGCCCTCGCCCTCTATGCCGTGGATGCCGTCGCCGAACCCGCCGATATCCCGCTTGAGGAGATCCTGGTCGTCGGCGAGAGCCTCAATGCCGGCCACGCCTTGTCGGCGTTCGCTTCGGGCGCCTACGACGGGGTTCGGCTGGTGGCGTTGGCGGATCGCCAGAAGGTGCCGGCCGGTGTCCGGCGGGCCGTTCCTTCGCACCGGACGGTCGCGGAACTGCTGGACAGTCTTCTGTTTGAGATGGCATAACAAGGTCGGGTTGTGAGGCCGGCGGCGGAACGCCTGCGGCGCAACGGAGAATCCGGAGAGAGGAACAAAGTGATGCGCGACATCCGATTGCTTCTGGTCCTGGTGGTGGCGCTGGGGATCATCGTGGGAGGCGGCGTGCTGGTGCCGGTGCTGATGGACCGGCTGGCGCCACCGGCTGAGCGCCCGCAGGCGCTTGCGCTCCAGGTGCCGGCCGAGGCCCCCCTGGCCATTCCGCCCGACGTCGAGGCGTTCTCGCAGACGTTCCGCACGGCGGCGGCCCGGGTCCAGCCTGCGGTCGTCGCCATCAGCACCAGCCAGGCTGTCGAGGCGTCCGCCGTGCCGTTCGGCTTCGGCGACGATTTTCTGCGGCGGTTCTTCGGCATGGAGCCGGGCCGGCCCGAGACGCCCCAGTCACCTCAGCCGCGACAGGAGTTCCGTCGGCAGGGCCTGGGGTCCGGCGTTATCGTCAGCGCCGACGGGTACATCCTGACCAACAACCATGTGGTGGCGGGCGCGGACGAGATCACCGTGCATCTGGCCGACGATCGCGAGTTCGACGCCAAGGTCATCGGGGCCGATCCCCCCACCGACATCGCGCTGATCAAGGTCCAGGTCGAGGGCCTTTCCGCCGCCGTCCTCGGCGATTCCGACAAGATGGAGGTCGGCGATTGGGTTCTCGCCATCGGCGCCCCCCTGGGCCTCCAGAAAACCGTGACGGCCGGCATCATCAGCGCCAAAGGCCGCGCCAACGTCGGCGTCGCCGACTACGAGGATTTTCTCCAGACCGATGCCGCCATCAATCCGGGCAACTCCGGCGGACCGCTGGTCAACATGCGGGGCGAAGTCGTCGGCATCAACACCGCCATCGCCAGCCGAAGCGGTTACGGGGGCAACATGGGCATCGGCTTTGCCGTCCCCAGCAACATGGCCCGCGACGTCATGACGCGCCTCCACGAAAAGGGCGAGGTGGTGCGCGGTTGGTTGGGCGTCAGCATCCAGAACCTCTCGAAAGACCTGGCCCAGTCCATGGGCCTGGAGGACGCCCGGGGCGCACTTGTCGGCCAGGTCTTCAAGGACGGCCCGGCCGACAAGGCCGGCATCCAGGCCGGCGACATCATCGTCGAGTACGCCGGCAAACCCGTCAAGGACGTCACCGAACTGCGGACCGTCGTCGCCTGGACCGAGCCGGACACGGAGGTCGAGGTCGTCCTGGTGCGCGACAAGGTGCGCCAGACCGTCACCGTCGCCATCAAGCGTCGCCCGGAGCAGCCCGAGGCCATGCTCGGAGGCCCCGCCGCGGGTCCGGCCCAGTTCCAGGAACTCGGCATCGAGGTCAGCGATGTGACGCCCGAGGCCGCCCAGCGCTTCGGCTATGCCGAAGGGCAGGGGGTTCTCATCACGAGCGTGGACCCGCGCGGCCTGGCGGCCCGGGCCGGGCTCCAGGCCGGCATGTTGATCGTCCAGGCGGACCGCCAGCCGGTTCGCAGCGTCGCCGAGTTCAAGGAGGTGATGGCGAAGGCGGACCTGGCGCGCGGCGTGCCGTTCCTCGTCCGCGCCGGCGACCGACAGGTGTTTGTCCTCTTGAAAAAGCGATGAGCGATTCGAATCGCCTTGCCGACAGGCCTGGTCCCGGCACGCCGGGATCGGGCCTGTCTTCTTGGCACGGTCTTCCTGAAGCGCGACCGATTCTCCGTTGAACTCCGGAAAACCTTGAACCGCCTGCTCCGCGGCGGTATCCTCATCGCTCCGCCGGCTGGCAAGCGCGGGCGCCGCTCCAAGCGCAAGGGAGACACCGATGGCCAGTATGGACCTGAGGCACCTGGTTCAGGACAACGGGTCGAAAATCGTCCTCTTTGTCTGGGACGGGCTGGGGGGCA